>NZ_MIFU01000001.1:0-371958 GCF_001855215.1 Pseudomonas sp. 06C 126
TGCTTACTTTTGCGCTGTTCAAAAGTGAGCCGCCGTAAGGGCGGAACCCATACCCGCCGTTACCGCGGCAACGGATATGTACACATACCCAGAAGAGCGGGTCGTGTAGATACTCATGCTGCGATAGCGGTGTATCAGTTGGCAGATAAGTTGCTGACCCACAGCGATCGCAGGCAAGCCCGCTCCCACATTTTGTGTCGGCATATGCCCTACCGCCGCCGATCCTCCCGCGGGCACTTGGCAAACCGCGCCCGGTAGCTTCGGGTGAAGTACGACGGTGACTCAAACCCGCAGGCAATGCTCACTTCCAGCACGCTCATGCCGCTCTGGCGCAGCAGTTTGCGGGCTTTTTCCAGACGCAGGCCGAGGTAGAAGGTGCTCGGTGTTTCGTTCAGGTGCAGGCGAAACAGACGCTCCAGTTGGCGCCGTGTGACCTTGATCATCTGCGCCAGCGCCAGGGTGCTCAGGGGCGGTTCGGTGTGTTGTTCCATCTCGCCGATCACCTGCACCAGCTTCTGGTTGTTGATCCCGTAGCGAGTGGCGATCTGCATGCGCTGGTGGTCTTTGCGCGGGCGGATGCGGCCCAGCACAAACTGTTCGGAGACCTGGATCGCCAGTTCCGGGCCGTGGGCCTGGCTGATCAGGTCAAGCATCAAGTCGATGGAGGCGGTGCCACCGGCGCAGGTGATGCGCCGACGGTCGATTTCGAACAGTTCCTGGGTCACGGCCAGCGCGGGATAGGACTCCTTGAAGGCATCGATGGCTTCCCAGTGCAGGGTCAGACGGTAGCCATCGAGCAGGCCGGCCTGGGCCAGGACGAAGCTGCCGGTGTCGATGGCGCCCAGGGTCACACCGTCATGATCGAGGCGGCGCAGCCAGTGCTCCAGGGCTGGCGTGACGAACTCCAGCGGTTCGAAGCCGGCGACCACCAGCAAAGTCGCGCCCTTTTTCAGTGGCGCCAGCCCCTCGTCCGCGTTGACGGACATGCCATTGCTCGCCAGCACCGCGCCGCCATCCGCACTCAATACGTGCCAGCGATACAGCTCGCCGCGAAAACGGTTGGCCACGCGCAGCGGTTCGATGGCAGAGATAAAGCCGATGGCGGAAAACCCCGGCATCAGCAGAAAGTAGAAATCCTGGGACATGGTGCGCACTCGTGGGACGGGTAGCGTGGTCACTGTGATACGTCAGTTCCAACGCCCATTCAAGGGCACAGGTCGCCACAGTGCAAGATCGGGTCGCCGCCGTGCGTTTTACCGGGCATCAAGGTGGGTAACTTGGCGACACGGTGCACAAAGACGCCGGAACCCACAATAACGACCTGCCGAGGGATCCATCATGAACCGACTGATCAGCCGCTGCGTGCTCGCGCTCAGCGCCGTCCTGAGCACCAGCCTGTGGGCCGCCGATGCCGCCTCCTGTAAAAACGTGCGCATGGGTGTAGTGAACTGGACCGATGTGATCGCCACCAGCGCCATGACCCAGGTGCTGCTCGACGGCCTCGGCTACACCACCAAGCAAACCAGCGCCTCCCAGCAAATCATCTTCTCCGGCATTCGCGACCAGCGCCTGGACCTGTTCCTCGGCTACTGGAACCCGTTGATGACCCAGACCATCACCCCGTTCGTCGACGCCGGCCAAGTGAAAGTCCTCGACACGCCCAGCCTCAAGGACGCCCGCGCCACCCTCGCAGTGCCGACCTACCTGGCCGACAAGGGCCTGAAAACCTTCGCCGACATCGCCAAGTTCCACAAAGAACTGGGCGGCAAGATATACGGCATCGAACCAGGCTCGGGGGCCAACACCCAGATCAAGGCGATGATTGCCAAGAACCAGTTCGGCCTGGGCAAGTTCCAGCTGGTGGAGTCCAGCGAGGCCGGCATGCTCGCCGCCGTGGACCGCGCCGTGCGCCGCAAGGAGGCGGTGGTGTTCTTCGGCTGGGCGCCGCACCCGATGAACGTCAATGTGCAGATGACCTATCTGTCGGGCAGCGAGGACGCCCTGGGCCCCAACGAAGGCATGGCCACGGTCTGGACCGTCACCACGCCGACCTACGCCGAGCAGTGCCCGAATGTGCATAAGTTGCTGACCAACCTGACCTTCACCGCCGCCGACGAGAGCCGGATGATGCAGCCGCTGCTGGAGCACAAGGATGCCTTGGAATCCGCCAAACAGTGGCTCAAGGATCACCCCCAGGACCAGCAGCGCTGGCTGGAAGGCGTGACGACCTTCGATGGCAAGCCGGCGGCCGCCAACCTGCAATTGACCAGCAAGTAACTTCTCCTGAATCCCCGTTTCGCGGCCATCAACGGCCGCGAACAGCACCCTCACGCCTGTAAGGAACCCGCCCCATGAACCACGACGTCATCATCACCTGCGCACTCACCGGTGCTGGCGACACGACCGCCAGAAGCCCACACGTGCCGGTCACGCCCAAGCAAATCGCCGCGGCGGCGGTGGAGGCTGCCAAAGCCGGCGCCACCGTGGTGCACTGCCATGTGCGCGACCCGCAAACCGGCAAATTCAGCCGCGACGTAGCGTTGTACCGCGAAGTGATGGAGCGCATCCGCGAGGCGGATATCGACATCATCGTCAACCTCACCGCCGGCATGGGTGGCGACCTGGAAATCGGTGGCGGCGAGAACCCCATGGAGTTCGGCCCCAACACCGACCTGGTCGGCCCGTTGACCCGCCTGGCCCACGTCGAAGAACTGCTGCCGGAAATCTGCACCCTGGACTGCGGCACCCTGAACTTCGGCGATGGCGACACCATTTACGTCTCCACCCCGGCCCAGTTGCGGGCGGGCGCCAAGCGTATCCAGAAACTGGGGGTGAAGGCCGAGCTGGAGATTTTCGATACCGGCCACCTGTGGTTCGCCAAGCAGATGATCAAGGAAGGCCTGCTCGACAACCCGTTGTTCCAGCTGTGCCTGGGCATCCCCTGGGGCGCCCCGGCCGACACCACCACCATGAAGGCCATGGTCGACAACCTGCCGGCTGATGCGGTGTGGGCCGGCTTCGGGATTGGGCGCATGCAGATGCCGATGGCGGCGCAAGCCGTGCTGCTGGGCGGCAATGTGCGGGTCGGGCTGGAAGACAACCTGTGGTTGGACAAGGGCGTACTGGCGACCAATGGGCAACTGGTGGAGCGCGCCGGGGAAATCCTCAGCCGCCTGGGCGCGCGAGTGCTGACCCCGGCAGAAGGCCGCATAAAAATGGGCCTGACCAAACGCAGCTGATCCCCCTGCCGCAACCCGCTCAAAAATGTAGGAGCTGGCTTGCCTGCGATAGCGGTGCATCAGTTGATACATATGGCACTGACCCACCGCTATCGCAGGCAAGCCAGCTCCCACAATGAACCTCTTTAGCACTGGAAATTACCCAAATGAGCTTTATCACCGAGATCAAAACCTTCGCCGCCCTGGGCAGCGGTGTCATCGGCAGTGGCTGGGTGGCCCGCGCCCTCGCCCACGGCCTGGATGTGGTGGCCTGGGACCCTGCGCCCGGGGCCGAAGCGGCTTTGCGCAAACGTGTCGCCAATGCCTGGGACGCCCTGGAAAAACAGGGCCTGGCACCGGGCGCCAGCCAGGACCGCCTGCGGTTTGTCGCGACCATCGAAGAATGCGTGCAAGACGCCGACTTCATCCAGGAAAGCGCCCCGGAACGCCTGGAGCTGAAACTGGAATTGCACAGCAAGATCAGTGCGGCGGCCAAGCCCGACGCGCTGATCGGCTCCAGCACCTCGGGCCTGCTGCCCAGTGAGTTTTATGAGAGCGCCACCCACCCGCAGCGCTGCGTGGTCGGTCACCCGTTCAACCCGGTGTACCTGCTGCCGCTGGTAGAAGTAGTGGGCGGCAAACACACCGCACCCGAAGCAATCCAGGCAGCCATCAAAGTCTACGAGTCCCTCGGCATGCGCCCCTTGCATGTGCGCAAGGAAGTGCCGGGGTTTATCGCCGACCGCTTGCTCGAAGCGCTGTGGCGCGAGGCGCTGCACCTGGTCAACGATGGTGTGGCGACCACCGGCGAGATCGACGATGCGATCCGCTTTGGCGCCGGTTTGCGCTGGTCGTTCATGGGCACGTTCCTGACCTACACCCTGGCCGGCGGCGATGCCGGCATGCGGCATTTCATGGCGCAATTCGGCCCGGCGCTGCAACTGCCGTGGACGTACCTGCCGGCACCGGAACTGACGGACAAACTGATTGATGATGTGGTCGATGGCACCCGCGAGCAGTTGGGCAGCCATAGCATTTCAGCGCTGGAGCGCTATCGTGATGATTGTTTGCTGGCGGTACTGGAAGCGGTGAAGACCACCAAGGCCAAACACGGCATGAGCTTCACTGAATAACTGCTGTTGATTCCTGTGGGAGCTGGCTTGCCTGCGATAGCGGGGGTGAATCCAAAATCGCCATCGCAGGCAAGCCAGCTCCCACAGTTGACCGAGTACGGATCAGGGATTCATGACATGCCAACGTTGACCACCTACACCACCAAAATCATCCCCGACTGGGTCGATTACAACGGCCATCTGCGCGATGCGTTCTACCTGCTGATCTTCAGCTACGCCACCGATGCGTTGATGGACACCCTGGGCCTGGACAGCGACAACCGCGAAGCCAGCGGCCATTCGTTGTTCACTCTGGAACTGCACCTCAATTACCTGCACGAAGTGAAGCTGGGCGCCGATGTTGAAGTGCATACCCAACTGATCGCCCATGACAGCAAGCGCCTGCATCTCTATCACAGCCTGCATCGGGTCGGCGAAGCACGGGAACTGGCAGGCAATGAACAGATGCTGCTGCATGTCGACCTGGCCGGGCCACGCTCGGCACCGTTCAGCGAGGCGGTTGCGCAGCGGTTGGCGATGCTCAGTGCCGAGCAAGCAGACCTGCCCCGGCCTGCCCTGCTCGGACGCGTCATCGGCCTGCCCCAACGCTAACCTTGTAGGAGCGAGCTTGCTCGCGAAGAACGTCAACGATAACGCGCGCTGCCTGGTTAGACGCGGCGTCCTTGAGTTTTTCGCGAGCAAGCTCGCGCCTACAAAAAAGCAGGCATAAAAAAGCCCCGATCAAGCCGTGACAAGATCGAGGCAGAGTGCTTTGTGTGAGCGTGCGTCCCGAGGGTGACCAAACCGTCAAACCGCTTGCTTGAACCTAAGTGTGCCCGCAACGCTGCCCGGTAACTGGCCCGAAAACGACCTGTTCATAGTCGTCCCAGCCATTGCAGCATTCAGGCCTTGCCGACCCGCTGGCGGCCCACCAGAATCAAACCTGATCGAAGTCTTTCTTAACCAGGATGAACATCATGATGCACGCGGATTTGATTGATCAGGATGACCTGTTGAGCCAACTGCGCTCCCTGGGTTTCGAGGTGTCCAGCGGCGCCACCGCCGAGCAGGCCTGTGAATGCGCGGTACGCGGCTTGAGTGAAGCGCGGGCCAAGGCGCTCAAGGGCATGGTTGAGCAGATGTACACCGGCAGCGCGACGATTCTGCCGGCGGTGCGCCAGGCGATTGATAAGCAGTTGTTGCCGGCCCTGGTGCAGTTCAAGCAGAACTCCGGGGCCTGATACACCGCTATCGCAGGCAAGCCAGCTCCCACATTTGAAGGTGTTCACACATCAAAATGTGGGAGCTGCGGTGCGACGATTCGACTTGCCTGCGATGCAGACGCCCTGGTCTACAGCCTTACACTGGCAAACGTCGACTCATTGCGCGCCTGGCTCAACGCCGACATCGGCCCGGCCAACGGTGACAATACCAACGCCTGCGGGATCGGCATCATCGCCACTTGCTGGGTGGTGTTGGAACCTACGCGTTCATCCCGTGGCGGAATGCCGAAGTATTCGCGGTAGCACTTGGAGAAGTGCGGCGTGGACACAAACCCGCACACCGAGGCCACTTCGATGATCGACATCGGCGTTTGCTTGAGCAACTGCCGCGCACGAATCAGGCGCAGCTTGAGGTAGTAGCGCGACGGCGAGCAGTGCAGGTATTTCTGGAACAGCCGCTCCAGCTGACGCCGCGAGACGGCGACGTACACCGCCAGTTCATCGAGGTCGATCGGCTCCTCCAGGTTGGCTTCCATCAGCGCGACAATTTCCTGCAGCTTCGGCTGGTTGGTGCCGAGCATGTGCTTGAGCGGCACACGCTGGTGATCCTGTTCGTTGCGGATGCGCTCGTACACGAACATCTCGGAAATCGCCGCCGACAGTTCACGGCCGTGGTCGCGGCTGATCAGGTGCAGCATCATGTCCAGCGGCGCGGTGCCGCCCGAACTGGTGAAGCGATTGCGGTCGAGGGTAAACAAGCGCGTGCTCATCGACACCCGTGGGAAAGCTTCCTGCATCGATGCCAGGCATTCCCAGTGCACGCTGCAGTCAAACCCGTCGAGCAGGCCGGCGCAGGCCAGGGCCCAGCTACCGGTGCACACCGCGCCGAGGCGACGGGACTGGCGTGCCTGGCTTTGCAGCCACGACACATGTTCGCGGGTCACGGTGCGCTGGATACCCACGCCACCGCAAACAATCACGGTGTCCAGGGCTGGGGCTTTGTGCATGGAGCAATCGGGGGTGATTTGCAGGCCATCGCTGGCCCATACCTGGTTGCCGTCGACGCTCAAGGTGGTCCAGCGATACAGCTCGCGGCCGGACAATTGGTTGGCCATGCGCAGCGGTTCGACTGCGGACGCCAGGGAAATCAGCGTGAAATTGTCCAGCAGCAAAAAGCCGATGGATTGAGGCGCACGGTTCTGGGGTTGGGCCCCGGAGTTGAACGACGTCATCGCGGTATCTCCTCACACAAAGCGGGTGATGGCCTCAGGCGAGGCTCTTGTTATTGCACTCTTCATCCATCAGGAGAGAGGCTTTGGATTGATAGAGCAAATGCCATGCCTAAACTTGAATAGGCATTCAATAAATCCTAAAAACGACCTGTGAGGTGTCTATATAAGCCCCCGCCCGGCGTGAGGATATGACGTGGAAAAAGCCTACGCTCAAGGTCTGTGAGCAGATCGGTAGCACTTGTGGGAAAGCGCTTTCAGGACGTAGGAAACGGGTGTCACCACACGCACGGGCGACGGGTGGCAGGCGGGAATATCGTTTGGGAGCTACTTATCTGTTTGCGACGCGCTAAAAGGTAGCGCTTTTGGCGGGGGTGTTCACTTTATGAGCAGCGGTGTTTGAACTACCGCCATCGCGGGCAAGCCCACTCCCACATTTGAATGTATTCACAAATCACTTTTGTGGGAGCTGGCTTGCCTGCGATGCAGGCGACTCGGTCTCAGCATTCGACAGCACTCACCGCCAACCCACCCCGCGATGTTTCCTTGTACTTGTCATGCATGTCCGCGCCGGTATCGCGCATGGTGCGGATCACTCGGTCCAGGGAGATAAAGTGCTGGCCGTCGCCACGCAAGGCCATCTGCGCAGCGTTGATCGCCTTGACCGCCGCTATCGCGTTGCGCTCGATGCACGGCACTTGCACCAGGCCGCCCACCGGGTCGCAGGTCAGGCCCAGGTTGTGTTCCAGGCCGATTTCGGCGGCGTTGCACACCTGCTCCGGGGTTGCGCCAAGAATCTCGGCAAGCCCCGCCGCAGCCATGGCGCAGGCCGAGCCGACCTCACCCTGGCAACCCACTTCGGCACCGGAGATCGAAGCGTTCTTTTTACACAGGATGCCGATGGCCGCCGCACCGAGGAAGTAGTCCACCACGTTGGCCTCGGTGACTTGCTCACTGAACTTCATGAAGTAGTGCAGCACCGCCGGAATGATCCCCGCCGCGCCATTGGTCGGTGCGGTGACCATGCGCCCACCGGCGGCATTTTCTTCGTTGACGGCCAGGGCGAACAGGTTGACCCATTCCATGGCGCTCAAGGTCGAGCCGATCACATTCGGCTTGCCCAATTCCTGCAGGCTGCGGTGCAACTTGGCAGCGCGGCGGCGCACATTCAGGCCGCCGGGCAGGATGCCTTCGTGCTTGAGGCCCTGCTCGACGCAGTCCTGCATGGCGCGCCAGAGCTTCATCAGGCCACTGCGGATTTCTTCCTCCGAGCGCCAGACCTTTTCGTTGGCCAACATCAATTGCGCAACGCGCAGGTTGTGGGTGTTACACAACTGCAACAGCTCCACCGCGCTGGAAAAATCATAGGGCAACTCGGTGCGGTCCATATCGGCCACGCCGCTGCGCGCCTGGGCTTCATCCACCACAAAACCGCCCCCCACCGAATAGTAGGTATCGCGATGCAATTCGGTCTGGGCGCCGTAGACCACCAGGGTCATGGCATTGGGATGAAACGGCAGGTTTTCGTCGATCAGGCGCATGTCCCGCGCCCATACAAAGGGCACCGGCACGCGGTTGTCCAACAGCAGCGTCTGCGTCTGGCGCAGGGTCTCGATGCGCAGGCCGATCTGCGACGGATCAATCGCGTCCGGCCATTCGCCCATCAGCCCCATGATCACCGCGTTGTCGCTGCCATGGCCGATGCCGGTGGCCGACAGCGAGCCATACAGCTGAACTTCGACGCGCTGCACCTGTTCCAAAAGAGCACGTTCACGCAGGTTTTGCACAAACAACGCCGCGGCACGCATGGGGCCGACGGTGTGGGAACTGGACGGCCCGATGCCAATCTTGAACAGGTCGAAAACGCTGATAGCCATTGCGCGAAACTCCTCGATAGCACAGTCCAGGCGCAATAACGCCTGGTGGCGGAGCTGCTACGCTCAAGTCGCCCAGATGGCCGCATCATCAAGCTTTCGCTGCGCCGTCCGGCGTCTCACACCGACATACCCATGCTCACCAGCGTCGTCCCCGCGCAATGGGGCGTAATCGCCGTTTTTGGCGGTGCAGATCGAGAAAAAGTGCAGTTTTGCCTGTGGAAAAACCTGTAAGCGACGTCACCGACACTGGATACGACCATCCCTGTACTGGATACGACGCACCCTGTAGGCGTCAGATTTTCACTGGTACATGATCAGTCTCGACTCGTTTGCAAGGCACCGAGGCGGCACCTAGCTCGCACGCCCCAACTGCAACACTTATAAGCGCGGTCAAGCACCGCCGGAAAAACACCAGGAGTCCAAACCCATGAAAGGTTCCCCCCCGTTGTTGTTGGCCGCCATGCTGAGTCTTCCCCTTGCGGCTCACGCTGCTGATCCCGAGCAGTGCAGTACCGTCAACTTCTCCGATGTCGGCTGGACCGATATCACCGTCACTACCGCCACCACCAGTGAGATCCTCAAGGGCCTGGGCTACAAGCCCCGCACCACGATGATTTCCGTACCCGTGACCTACAAGTCCCTGGCCGACGGCAAGAACATGGATATCTTCCTCGGCAACTGGATGCCGACCATGGAGAACGACATCAAGCAGTACCGTGATGCCGGCACCGTGGAAACCGTGCGCGCCAACCTGGAAAACGCCAAGTACACCCTGGCAGTGCCACAAGCGCTGTACGACAAGGGCCTGAAAGACTTCGCCGATATCACCAAATTCAAGGACGAGCTGGATGGCAAGATCTACGGCATCGAGCCTGGCAATGACGGCAACCGCACCATTCAGACACTGATCGACAAGGATGCCTTTGGCTTGAAATCGGCCGGTTTCAAGATCGTCGAATCCAGCGAAGCCGGAATGCTTTCCCAGGTCGAACGTGCCAGCAAACGCGACAAGGCCATCGTGTTCCTCGGCTGGGAACCGCATCCGATGAACACGCGCTTCAAGATGAAATACCTGACCGGGGGTGACGATTCGTTCGGCCCCAACTACGGCCAGGCCACCATCTACACCAACACCCGCAAGGGCTACTCCGAGGAATGCAGCAACGTGGGCCAGTTGCTGAAAAACCTGGTGTTCACCCTGGACATGGAAAGCACCCTGATGGGTAACGTCCTCGACGACAAAATCAAACCCGATGCCGCCGCCAAGGCCTGGCTGAAGAAAAACCCACAAGTACTCGACACCTGGCTCGCCGGGGTCACCACCCTTGATGGCAAACCAGGACTTGCCGCCGTAAAAGCCTATCTCGACAAGTAATCGCTGACCCTGGGCCGGCGTGCCGGCCCAGGATGTTTTCCCTCTTCGCATGTGGACATTCACTACCATGCTGACTGAACAGAAAATCCCCCTAGGCCAGTACATCGCTGCCTTCGTCGAATGGTTGACGCAGAACGGCGCCGATTATTTCGACGCGATCGCATCGACACTGGAAACGATGATCCACGGCGTGACGTTCGCGCTGACCTGGTTCAATCCGCTGGCATTGATCGGTCTGATTGCGCTGCTTGCACACTACATTCAACGTAAATGGGGGCTGACTGTTTTTGTCATCGTCTCCTTCCTGTTGATCCTCAACCTGGGGTACTGGCAGGAAACCATGGAGACCCTGGCCCAGGTGCTGTTCGCCACCCTGGTTTGCGTGTTGATCGGCGTGCCGCTGGGCATCGTTGCCGCGCACAAACCGATGTTCTACACGATGATGCGCCCGGTGCTCGACCTGATGCAGACCGTGCCGACCTTCGTCTACCTGATCCCGACCCTGACCCTTTTCGGGCTGGGGGTGGTACCCGGGCTGATCTCCACGGTGGTGTTCGCGATCGCCGCGCCAATCCGCCTGACCTACCTGGGCATCCGCGATGTACCGCAAGAACTGATGGATGCCGGCAAGGCCTTTGGCTGCTCGCGCCGCCAACTGCTCTCGCGCATCGAACTGCCCCACGCCATGCCGAGCATTGCTGCCGGTATTACCCAATGCATCATGCTGTCGTTGTCGATGGTGGTGATCGCGGCCCTGGTGGGCGCCGACGGCCTCGGCAAACCCGTGGTCAACGCGCTGAACACCGCCGACATTTCCCTGGGCTTTGAAGCGGGCCTGGCGATTGTGCTGCTGGCCATCATGCTCGACCGTATCTGCAAACAACCCGATGCCAAAGTAGGGGGTGATGCATGAGCATTATCCGATTCGACAATGTCGATGTGATCTTCTCCAAAGACCCACGCGAAGCCCTCAAGCTGTTGGACGAGGGGATGCACCGCAACGAAATCCTGAAAAAGACCGGGCAGATTGTCGGCGTGGAAAAAGCCAGCCTGGATATCGAGAAAGGCGAAATCTGCGTGTTGATGGGCCTGTCCGGTTCCGGCAAGTCGAGCCTGTTGCGCTGTATCAACGGCCTTAACACCGTGAGCCGTGGCCAGTTGTTTGTGGAGCATGAAGGTCGCCAGATCGACATCGCTTCGTGCACGCCGGCAGAGCTGAAAATGATGCGCACCAAGCGCATCGCCATGGTGTTCCAGAAGTTCGCCTTGATGCCCTGGCTGACTGTGCGCGAAAACATCAGCTTTGGCCTGGAGATGCAGGGTCGCCCCGAGAAGGAGCGGCGCAAGCTGGTGGACGAAAAGCTCGAACTGGTCGGCCTGACCCAATGGCGCAACAAGAAGCCCGACGAACTCTCAGGCGGTATGCAACAGCGCGTCGGCCTGGCCCGCGCCCTGGCGATGGACGCCGATATCCTGCTGATGGACGAACCGTTCTCGGCCCTCGACCCGCTGATCCGCCAGGGCCTGCAGGACGAATTGCTGGAGCTGCAACGCAAGCTGAGCAAGACCATCGTGTTCGTCAGCCACGACCTCGACGAGGCACTCAAGCTGGGCAGCCGTATCGCGATCATGAAAGACGGCAAGATCATCCAGTACAGCGTGCCGGAAGAGATTGTGCTGAACCCGGCGGATGACTATGTGCGCACGTTCGTCGCCCATACCAACCCGCTCAACGTTTTGTGCGGCCGCAGCCTGATGCGCACCCTGGACAACTGCAAGCGGGTCAACGGTTCGGTATGCCTGGATCCGGGCGGCGACTCGTGGCTGGACCTGGCCGAAGGCAACACCATCCAGGGCGCGCGGCAAAATGGCGTAGCGATGAACCTGCAGAACTGGGCGCCGGGCCAAGCCGTGGAAGGCCTGGGGCGGTTGCCGACCTTGGTGGATTCGAATATCGGCATGCGTGATGCGTTGCAGATTCGCTACCAGACCGGCAACAAGCTGGTGCTGCACGACAACAACAAGGTGGTGGGGATTCTGGGGGACAGCGAGCTGTACCATGCCCTGCTGGGCAAGAACCTGGGCTGAAGACCCAACTGAAGGAACTGGATCAATGTAGGAGCGAGCTTGCTCGCGAAAAACTCACAGGCACCGGGTTCCTCCAGGAAACACGGTTATCGTTGACGTTTTTCGCGAGCAAGCTCGCTCCTACATTTGACCGCATTGCCAAGTTTGAACAGGCGGTGTCAGTGACGACACCGCCGGCTTTTATCAGCTATAGACACGGCCAAGGAGCTGCCGATGGCTTTCAAACTGATCGAGCACATCCCGGGTGATCTGTTCCTGGGTGAAGCCCATCAGGTCGTATTCCTGACCGCCGTTGTGCAGGTAGACCTCGGCGCGGTAGTAGCGCGCACGCTCCTCGTCCGCTTCGATCGACTCACTCGGCGCCGCCAGGTAGCCATCCAGGCTCACCTCGTAGACAAACGGGTTGCCTTCCATCTCGATCCGCACGCCAATGCAGCGCTTGGATTTACCCAACAGCGTCTGCACATCCAGCCCCTGGGCGCGCAACGCCACGGCCGCTTCTTCCAGCGCCGGGGTGACTTTCTTGTCCATGAAACGCTGCACCACAGCCTGGCTCGGTTGCAGGTCCTGAGCAGTCAGGCGCTCGCTGAAACCACGACGGCCGCGTTCGGCCAATTGCGCCTGCTCCTGTTCGATGGCCACGTCCTGGCGCATGGCCTTGTGCAAACCGAACATAAAGAAGATCAGCACCACCGAGAACGGCAAGCCCGCCAGCACCACCATGGTCTGCATGGCTTCGAAGTTACCGGCAAACAGCAAACCGATGGTCACCAGGGTGATCACCGCCGACCAGAAGATCCGCAGCCAGTGCGGCGCATCCTCATCCACGTTGCCGCCTTTGCACGACAGGTTGGCCATCATCACCGCGCCGGAATCCGCCGGCGTCAGGAACAGCACAAAGCCGACAAAGATCGACACGCCGATCACCACTTTCGACGCCGGGTAGTATTCCAGCAACTGGTAGATCGCCATGGAGGGTTGCTCCAGCGCGGTCTTGCCCAGCTCTACGGCCCCATGGTTGAGCACCAGGTCCAGGGCCGAGTTGCCGAAGATCGACAGCCACGCCAGGGTAAAGCCCAGCGGAATCAGCAGTACGCCCGCCACCAGTTCACGCACGGTACGGCCACGGGAAATACGCGCGATGAACATGCCCACGAATGGCGCCCAGGAAATCCACCAGGCCCAGTAGAACAGGGTCCACAGGCCCATCCAGCGCTCGGATTTCTCGCCATCGCCTTCGTACACGTACAGGTCGAAGGTCTTGAGCACCAGGCCGTTCATGTAGTCGCCGATGTTCTGCACAAAGCCGTTGAGCAGGTGCAGGGTCGGGCCAAACAGCAGCACAAAAATCAGCAGGCCGCTGAACAACACAATGTTGAGGTTGGACAGGCGGCGAATGCCGTTCTCCACGCCCGACACGGCAGCGATGGTCGCCACGGTGCTCATCACGATGATCACGATCAGCAGGTTGGTGTTGCTGTGCTCCATGCCGAACAGGTTTTCCAACCCGGACGACACTTGCATCGAACCAATCCCCAGGTTCGTCACCAGGCCCAGCAGGGTCACGAACATGCCGAAGCCGTCCACCGCGTGACCGGCCGCGCCTTTGACCCAGCGCTCGCCCATCAATGGGTACAGCGCCGAACGCAGCGCCAGCGGCTGGTTATGCCGGTAGGCAAAGTACGCCACGGCCAGGCCGACCAGCGCGTAGATCGCCCAGCCATGCAGGCCCCAGTGCAGGAAGGTCAACTGCAACGCCTGGCGCGCGGCCATATGGGTGGCGGCGGCGCCTTCAGGCGGGTTGAAGTAGTGGTCCAACGGCTCGGACGCGCCGAAGTACAGCAACGAAATGCCGATGCCCGAAGAGAACAACATGCCGGCCCAGGCGCCGTAGCTGAAGTCTGGAGTGTCGGCCTTGCTGCCCAGCTTCAATTTGCCGTAGGAGGAAAACGCCAGGCCCACCACGAATACCAGGTAGGCGGCGATGACCACCATGTAGTACCAGCCAAAGCTTTTCGAGAGCCAGGTCTGGGCGACTCCCAGCATTCTGCCGGCCTCTTGCGGGGCGATGATCAGAACGGCGGTCAACAACAGGATCAACGCGGTGGAGGTGTAGAACACCCAACCGTTGACCCGCACCTTTTCCGGTGGGGTCTTTATAAGAGAGGCAGAACTCATGGCACAGAGGCTCCGGGCAGTGCGAGAGAGGACACAAGGCAGCGCTTGACCCGCGCCATCGATTTTTCGGCAGTCGACGGACGGGTGTTATAAAGACATCCCGAAAAACCCCGAACCCCAGCGAAGCGCTGTGACGGGCTGTTTCAGGGGTTTTTACGGATGTCAGATGTGCCTGCCGACATGTAGGAAATACCTGTAGGCAGCGACCATTTGTCGCAGATCTTATTCTTTGTTGATTGAACGTTCAATCAAAACAAAATAGACTGGCCCTCAAGCCGACGAACGTTTACGCCCGTCGGCAGGCCTAAGGAGAGGTGCTACATGCCCAAGGTCGGTATGCAACCCATACGCCGCCAGCAGTTGATCGAAGCCACATTGACGGCCATCGATCAGGTTGGGATGGGAGATGCCAGCATTGCGCTGATCGCCCGTCTGGCCGGCGTTTCGAACGGCATCATCAGTCACTACTTTCAGGACAAGAATGGCCTGATCGCCGCAACGATGCGGTACCTGATGAATGTGCTGATCGAGAACGTCCACGAACGCAGGCTTGCGCTGAAGGACGACAGCCCACGGGCGCACCTTCGGGTGATCATCGAGGGCAACTTCGACGCCAGCCAGGTCAACGGCCCGGCAATGAAAACCTGGCTGGCCTTCTGGGCCACCAGCATGCACCACCCGTCTTTGCACAGGTTGCAGCGGATCAACGATCAACGTCTGTATTCCAACCTGTGCTGCCAGTTCCGCCGAGTGCTACCGCTGCCGCACGCACGCAAAGCAGCCAGAGGCCTGGCGGCCCTGATCGACGGCTTGTGGTTGCGCGGCGCCCTGTCGGGAGACGCTTTCGACACGGAGCAGGCGCAACGGATCGCTTACGAATACATGGATTTCCAATTGGCCAAGCAGGTGAGTTAGAGCACACATAAACGCTCAACCCCTGAACGGCTACTGAGTGGGCTGCGCCCCTCAGTGGTTAACGCCAACCACTTATGCACTTGCGAGGACTTTATGGCCCGTTTCGAACTGCAAAAACTCTACATTGACGGCGGCTACAGCGACGCTGGCAGCGATGCCACCTTCGAAGCCATCAACCCGGCTAACGGTGAAGTTCTCGCCAATGTGCAACGCGCCACTTTCGAAGACGTCGAGCGTGCCGTGGTCAGCGCCGAAAAGGGCCAGAAAATCTGGGCCGCGATGACCGCCATGGAGCGTTCGCGCATCCTGCGTCGCGCCGTGGAAATCCTGCGCGAGCGCAACGATGAACTGGCTGCCCTGGAAACCCTGGACACCGGTAAATCCTTCTCCGAAACCAAGTACGTCGACATCGTCACCGGTGCCGACGTGCTGGAATACTACGCCGGCCTGGTGCCTGCCATCGAAGGCGAGCAGATCCCGCTGCGCACCACCTCCTTCGTCTACACCCGCCGCGAGCCGCTGGGCGTGGTCGCCGGCATCGGCGCGTGGAACTACCCGATCCAGATCGCCCTGTGGAAATCCGCCCCAGCCCTGGCTGCCGGCAACGCAATGATCTTCAAGCCAAGTGAAGTGACGTCGCTGACCACCCTGAAACTGGCCGAGATCTACACCGAAGCCGGCGTTCCGGATGGCGTGTTCAACGTCCTGACCGGCAGCGGCCGTGAAGTCGGCACCTGGCTGACCGAGCACCCGCGCATCGAAAAAATCTCCTTCACCGGCGGCACCGACACCGGCAAGAAGGTCATGGCCAGCGCGTCGAGCTCCTCGCTCAAAGACGTGACCATGGAACTGGGCGGCAAATCCCCGCTGATCATTTTCGACGACGCCGACCTGGATCGTGCCGCCGATACCGCGATGATGGCCAACTTCTACAGCTCCGGCCAGGTCTGCACCAACGGCACTCGCGTGTTTATTCCAAAGCACCTGCAAGCCGCCTTTGAAGCCAAGATCGTCGAGCGTGTTGCGCGCATCCGCGTCGGCAACCCAGAAGACGAAAACACCAACTTCGGCCCGCTGGTCAGCTTCGCCCACATGGAAAGCGTGCTCGGCTACATCGCCAAAGGTAAAGAAGAAGGCGCACGCCTGCTGTGCGGCGGCGACCGTCTGACCGCTGGCGACTTCGCCAAGGGTGCGTTCGTGGCACCGACTGTGTTCACTGACTGCACCGATGAGATGACCATCGTGCGTGAAGAAATCTTCGGTCCAGTGATGAGCATCCTCACCTACGAGACTGAAGAAGAAGTGATCCGTCGTGCCAACGACACCGACTTCGGCCTGGCTGCTGGCCTGGTCACCAAGGATCTGAACCGCGCCCACCGCGTGATTCATCAGCTCGAAGCGGGTATTTGCTGGATCAACGCCTGGGGCGAGTCCGACGCCAAGATGCCGGTTGGCGGCTACAAGCAGTCGGGTGTTGGCCGTGAGAACGGGATCAGCTCGCTGAACAACTTCACCCGCATCAAATCGGTACAGGTTGAGCTGGGCGACTACGCCTCGGTGTTCTAAACCCGAGTTCTGTATTGCCTGCGAGGCCGCCATCGCAGGCAAGCCAGCTCCCACATTGGAATGCGTTCCCCTGTGAGAGCGGGCTTGCCCGCGATGGAGCCCGACCTGACCATCTCCAAAGAGGGTGCATTTATGTCCCAAGAATACGACTACATCATTGTGGGTGCCGGCTCTGCCGGTAACACCCTGGCGACCCGTCTGACCGAAGACGAAGGCGTCACCGTCCTGCTGCTGGAAGCCGGCGGCCCGGACTACCGTCTCGATTTCCGTACCCAGATGCCCGCTGCCCTGGCGTTCCCGCTGCAAGGCCGCCGCTACAACTGGGCCTATGAAACCGATCCAGAGCCACACATGGACGGCCGCCGCATGGAATGTGGTCGCGGCAAGGGCCTGGGTGGTTCCTCGCTGATCAACGGCATGTGCTACATCCGTGGCAACGCCATGGACTACGACAACTGGGCGAAACTGCCTGGTCTGGAAAACTGGAGCTACCTCGACTGCCTGCCGTATTTCCGCAAGGCCGAAACCCGCGACATCGGCCCTAACGATTACCACGGTGGCGAAGGCCCGGTCAGCGTGACCACGCCTAAGGCCGGCAACAACCCGCTGTTCCACGCCATGGTTGAAGCCGGCGTGCAGGCCGGCTACCCGCGCACCGAAGACTTGAACGGCTACCAGCAGGAAGGCTTCGGCCCGATGGACCGTACCGTCACGCCGAACGGCCGTCGCGCCAGTACCGCCCGTGGCTACCTGGACACCGCCAAGAAGCGCTCGACCCTGACCATCGTCACCCATGCCCTGACCGACAAAGTGTTGTTCGAAGGCAAGCGTGCGGTCGGCGTGCGTTACCTGATCGGTGCCGCCGAGGAACGTGTTGAAGCCCGTGCGCGCAAGGAAGTGCTGGTGTGCAGCGGCGCAATCGCCTCGCCACAACTGCTGCAACGTTCCGGTGTCGGCCCGGCCAAACTGCTGGAAAGCCTCGACATCCCGGTGGTCCACGACCTGCCAGGCGTCGGCGAAAACCTGCAGGACCACCTGGAGCTGTACCTGCAATACGCCTGCACCCAGCCAGTCTCGCTGTACCCCTCGCTGCTCTGGTACAACCAGCCGGCGATCGGTGCCGAATGGCTGTTCAACGGCACCGGCATCGGCGCCAGCAACCAGTTCGAAGCGGGCGGTTTTATTCGTACCCGTGAAGAGTTCGAGTGGCCGAACATCCAGTACCACTTCCTGCCGGTCGCGATTAACTACAACGGCAGCAACGGTGTGAAAGAGCACGGTTTCCAGGCACACATGGGCTCCATGCGTTCGCCGAGCCGTGGCCGTGTGCAAGTGAAGTCGAAGAACCCACGGGACTACCCGAGCATCCTCTTCAACTACATGGCCACCGAGCAGGACTGGCAGGAATTTCGCGATGGCATCCGCCTGACCCGTGAAATCATGCAGCAGCCGGCGCTGGACCAGTACCGTGGCCGCGAAATCAGCCCAGGCATCGAGGTGCAAACCGACGAGCAACTGGACAAGTTCATCCGCGAACACGCCGAAACCGCGTTCCACCCATCCTGCTCGTGCAAGATGGGCACCGACGAAATGGCCGTGGTCGATGGCGAAGGCCGCGTGCATGGCATGCAGGGCCTGCGGGTGGTCGATGCGTCGATCATGCCGATCATCACCACCGGCAACCTGAACGCGCCAACCATCATGATCGCCGAGAAAATCGCCGACAAGATGCGTGGCCGCCAGTTGCCGCGCAGCACCGCCGACTACTACGTGGCCGGCGATGCGCCAGTGCGTGGCAAGCCGTTGCGTGAAGTGGGTCCTAGCCTGTAGGAGCGAGCTTGCTCGCGAAAAACCTCAGAACCCCGCGGGGCACCAACTGCCCCGCGTCATCGTTAACGACATTCGCGTGCAAGCTCCCCGTACAAAACCCCTCCTACACCGCCCCACCCTTGATCCCACCCCCCGCGCCGGCCTAATCTAGTCCCTCGCGCAAACGTTTCACCTCCCTACCGACACGCCGGCTTCTGCCTGGCCACGAGGCTTTCTCATGTTTGATGTCGTTTCTTCGAGCAAATGGCCTACCGGCTTCCTGATCAATCCAAACGTTGAACCGCTGGACCCGAAATGGCTGAAGGAATTCAGCAAGATCCCGGCCGCGGCCGTCAGCGACTGCCTGGGCCGTAACGTCGGTGGCCTGGGCCTCAAGGCCTTCCACGGCAACGCACCGATGCTCGGCAGCGCGCTGACCGTACGTGTGCGCCCCGGTGACAACCTGATGATTCTCAAAGCCATGCAAATGGCCCGCCCGGGCGATGTGCTGGTGATCGACGGCAGCGCCGACCTGACCCGCGCCGTGTTCGGCGGCATCATGCGTGCCATGGCCCTGAAGGCCGGCATCGTCGGCGTGGTAATCAACGGCGCCCTGCGTGACCTCGACGAATGGCAAACCGGCGAGCTGCCGGCCTACGCCATCGGCGGCGTGCACCGTGGCCCGAGCACCGACGGTGGCGGCGAGATCAACGTACCGATCTCGTGCGCGGGCATGCTGGTAGCCCCTGGCGACCTGATGATCGGCGATGGCGACGGCGTGGTCGCCGCCTCACGCAGCGAACTGCCGGAGTTGCTGGTGCGCTGCCATGACCTGCTGGCCCGCGAGAAAGCCACACTGGCCGCTATCGAAGCCGGCACCCTGGACCCTGATCGCTTTGACGCCATCCTGCGCGCCAAGGGTTGCCCGGTCTAACCCTGTAGGAGCGAGCTTGCTCGCGAAAAACCCAAGAGCGCGGCATTTATCCAGAATGCCCGCGCCATCGTTCGCGACCTTCGCGAGCAAGCTCGCTCCTACAGCGATGAGGGCCTCCGGGCCACCGCTGCCAACAAGGAGGTCCCCATGTTCGACAAACACCCGCAACTCAAACAACATTTCGCCGCCCTGCGCACCCACGCCGAGTTCTTCTCGTTGCGCTACGTGCGCGAGTCCGGCCAGTACCTGTCGGTACGCAAGAACGTCGCCGAGCCGCCGCACCTGAGCCGCGACGAAGGCGCCATGCTCACCGTGCGTCTCAACGGTGTCGAAGCCTACGCCGCCACCCATGATATTTCCCTGGCCGGCCTGCAAGCCGCGCTGGAGCGGGCCGAACAGCAAGCCCGTCGCATCAGGCCCCATGCCCTGCTCGACCTGCGCGACCAGCCGGTGTCCAGCGACATCGCCGACTATCTGTCGCCAGAACTCGACCAACCCTTCCCGTCCCTCAGTGACTGCTACCAACTGCTCGGCGCCGAATCGGCCGCCGTGCCCAAGGATGAGCGCCTGGTGAACTGGGAGGTCAGCCTGGGCACCACTGACGTCGAGCAGATCTACCTCAACAGTGCCGGCGCCGAGTTGCGCCAGGCCCAGCGTTTTGTGTTCCCCGGTGTCGATGTCACGGCCTACGACGGCAACGACAGCCAGACCCGCACCCTGGGCGGCAGCAACTTTGGCCAGCAAGGTGGCTTTGAGGTGATCAGCCGTTTCGGCCTGGTCGGCGCCGCGCCACGGATTGCCGACGAGGCCCTGCAACTGCTGCTGGCCCCCAACACGCCCCAAGGCCCGCGCGACCTGCTGCTGATGCCTGACCAGATGATCCTGCAGATCCACGAGTCCATCGGCCACCCGCTGGAGCTGGACCGCATCCTCGGCGACGAGCGCAATTACGCCGGCACCAGCTTCGTCAAGGCCAGCGACTTCGGCCACCTGCAATACGGTTCCAACCTGCTGAACGTGACCTTCGACCCCAACATTCCCGAACAACTGGCCAGCTACGCCCATGACGATGACGGCACGCCCGCCAACAAGCAGTTCCTGATCCGCAATGGCCTGCTGCTCAAACCCCTGGGCGGGGCGCTGTCGCAATACCGCTCGGGCCTGGGCGGCGTGGCCAACAGCCGCGCCAGCAGTTGGAACCGCGCGCCCATCGACCGCATGGCCAACCTCAATATCGAGGCCGGCGACCAAAGCCTGGCGCAACTGATCGGCGGTATCGAGCACGGCATTCTGATGTCGACCAACCGTTCCTGGTCCATCGACGATGCGCGCAACAAGTTCCAGTTCGGTTGCGAATGGGGCCAGTTGATCGAGAACGGCGAGCTCAAGGGCGTGGTCAAGAACCCCAACTACCGGGCTATTTCCGCGCAGTTCTGGCGCAAGCTCAGTGCCGTGGGCGATGCCAGTACCTTCAAGGTGCTGGGCACGCCCAACTGTGGCAAGGGCGAGCCGAACCAGGTGATCCGCGTCGGCCATGCTTCGCCTGCGTGTGTATTCAGCGATGTAGATGTGTTTGGGGGAGATGCCTGATGAATGCTTTCAAGGAACTGGTGGAGTGGCTCAAACAGGCCATCACCGCCGAGGAACAGTTTCATCTGGGCTACGCGGCGGAGTCGTCCGAATTCGTGCGTTTCAATCACGCCAAGGTACGCCAGGCCGGCCAGGTGCAGCAGGCCAGCCTCAACCTCAAGCTGATCAATGATGGCCGGCATGCCGACCTTGGCATCACCCTGGCCGGATCCCCCGAAGTCGACCGCCAGCGCCTGGCCGAGGGCCTGCAGCAATTGCGCGAAACCCTGCCCTTGCTGCCCAAGGATCCTTACCTGCTGCTCAATCACACGGCCTGGCAGAACAGGAGCGAGCAGGCCCAGGCGTTGCCAGACCTCGATCAGGTTCTGGCCGACATCAGCCACGGCGCCCAAGGCCTGGACTTGGTCGGAATCTATGCCGCCGGGCCGATCAGCCACGGGTTCGCCAGCTCGTCGGGGGCCTTTGGCTGGCACCAGGCCAATAGCTTCAACTTTGACTTCAGCCTGTTCCATGCCAATGGCGAGGCGGTAAAGGCCAGCTACGCCGGTGATGCCTGGGACAGTGCGGCGTTTGCCCAGCGCTTGCAGCACGCCCGCGAACAACTGGAGTTCCTGGGCCGACCATTGCACGCCCTGGCGCCCGGCCAATACCGTGCCTACCTGGCGCCGGCGGCTCTGGAAGAAATCGTCGACATGCTCACGTGGGGCGGTTTTTCTGCACAGGCCATCGCCAGCAAGGGCAGCCCATTGCAACGCCTGTATGCCGGTGACCAGGCCCTGAGCCCGCTGGTGGGCATGAGCGAACAGATCACGGCCTCCCTGAGCCCGGCGTTCTCCCGTGACGGTTATCCGCGCAGCGACGTGACCTTGATCGCCGATGGCCGGGCACAGGGGCGTCTGGTCAACTCACGCAGCGCCGCCGAATACGGCTTGAGCACCAACGGCGCCAGCGGCGATGAGTCCCCCAGCGCCTTGCAGATGACCGCCGGCAACCTGGCCCAGGCCGATATCCTCAAGCAACTGGGCACCGGGCTGTATATCAGTAACCTGTGGTACCTGAACTACTCCGACCAGCCGGCGGCGCGCCTGACGGGCATGACCCGCTTCGCCACGTTCTGGGTGGAAAACGGCGAGATCAAGGCGCCGGTCAGCACCATGCGTTTTGACGACAGCGTGTACCACCTGCTGGGATCGCAGTTGGAAGCGCTGACTGCCGAGCGCGAGCTGCGGCTATCGGCCAGCACCTACGGCGCGCGCAACACTTCATCCAGCTTGCTGCCCGGCGCTTTGGTCAAGCGTCTGACCCTGACCTTGTAAACCCTGGGCCGGCTGTGGTGAGGGCAAGTTTGCTGTGGCGAGGGGGCTTGTCCCCCGCTGGGCTGCGAAGCAGCCCCAGTAAGGCGCACCGAGTTGTGTCAGGTTGACCGCGGGGGCTGGTTTTGGGGCTGCTGCGCAGCCCAGCGGGGGACAAGCCCCCTCGCCACAACAAGCCCGCCTTACCCACGGTTTAGGCCGGCTCCTACAGGGCAATCCCCCGCACGCTGATGAACCTTCCCTGACAGCGCCCCGTTGGTTGGCGGGCTGTTGTCGACTCTCCAAAAGCTCGTTATAACAGTTAGTGGCATCCCGCCACCTTTCAACCCGCTTGCCTGCAAGCGATGCATGACCTCGCCCGGGATAGGGCGAGCCGGAGCGTTGACATGTACCAAGGAAGTTTTGTCATTGATAAGTTGTTCAAGCACTACAACGTTCACGTAGAGCAATTGGGTAACGATCCGCAACGCAAGACCGTGCTGTTGGTCAACGGCGCGCTGTCCACCACCCGCTCATTCGCCCGCACCAGCAAGTGCCTGGCCGAGCATTTCAATGTGCTGATGTTCGACCTGCCGTTTTCCGGCTATTCGCGCCCGCACAACACCGATCTGGACCTGGTGACCAAGGACGACGAAGTCGAGATCCTGCGGGCGCTGGTGGAGCGCTTTCAGGTCAACCATCTGGTGTCGGCCTCCTGGGGTGGCATCTCGACCCTGCTGACCCTGGCACGCAACCCGCCTTCGATCGAAAGCTCGGTGGTGATGGCCCTGGCGCCCAACCTCAACCAGGCGATGCTCGAATATGTGGAGCGGGTGCGGGTGCTGATCGAGGCCGATGACAAGTCCGCCGTCGGCCACCTGCTCAATGAAACCGTCGGCAAATTCCTCTCCAGCCGGCTCAAGCGCAATAACCATCGGCACCTGTCGACCATGGCCACCACCGAATACCGCCAGGCACGCTTTCATATTCATCAGGTACTGGCCCTGGGCGATGGCAACTACCTGCCGCAACTACGCCAGATCGAGACGCCGGTGCATTTCCTCAACGGCACCCTGGATGAGTACACGCCGGCCAATGAGGCCCAACTGTTCAAGCAATATGTGCGGCGCAGCAGCTTCGCCAGCGCCGAACACACCGGCCATCTGCTCGACCTGGAATCGCGGGAGGCGGCGCTGGCAGTGCATCGGGCACTGATCGATTTCCTGGTGGGCAAACACGTAGCCATCGCCGATATAGACGAACCGCCAGTGGGAAAACCGGCCGAGGTTGGCGCATAATCGGCGACACATAGCCTGCTAACAAAAAGGGATCTCATGCCGAATCGTGTCGTGCTCGATGCCAAGACCGCCCGCTGGTTGCCATGGGTGGTAGCGATTGCCTTCTTCATGCAGTCGCTCGACGGCACGATTCTCAACACGGCCCTGCCCGCCATGGCCGAGGACCTGGCGGAAAACCCGCTGCGCATGCAGGGCGTGATCATCGCCTACATGCTCACCGTGGCCCTGCTGATCCCGGCCTCGGGCTGGATCGCCGACCGTTTCGGCACCAAGAAGATTTTCTTCGGCGCGATCATGCTGTTCAGCATCGGCTCGCTGCTGTGCGCCCTGTCCAGCAGCCTGACCATGCTGGTGGGCGCGCGGGTGATCCAGGGCCTGGGCGGCGCGCTGATGCTGCCCGTCGGCCGGCTGGTGGTGCTGCGCGCCTACCCGCGCTCGGAGCTGGTGCGGATCATGGGCTTTATCACCATTCCCGGCCTGCTCGGCCCCCTGCTCGGCCCGACCATGGGCGGCTGGATGGTGCAGTACCTGACCTGGCACTGGATTTTCTTGATCAACCTGCCGGTGGGCATGATCGGCTGCTACGCCGTGTGGAAATTCATCCCCGACCTGCGCGGCACTGAGCGCACACGCTTCGACAGCCTGGGCTTTTTGCTGTTTGGCGCGGCGATGGTGCTGATCACCATTGCCATGGAAGGCCTGGGTGAGCTGCACCTGCCGCACTTGCGCGTGATGTTGCTGCTGTTCGGCGGCATGGCGTGCCTGGCGGCCTACTGGCTGCGCGCCGGGCATATCGAAAACCCGCTGTTCTCGCCGGTGCTGTTCAAGACCCGGACCTTTGCCGTGGGCATTCTCGGCAACCTGTTCGCCCGCCTGGGCAGCGGCGCCCTGCCGTTCCTCGTGCCCTTGCTGTTGCAGATCGCCCTGGGCTATTCGCCGTCCCAGGCCGGGATGAGCATGTTGCCCCTGGCGGCGGCGGCCATGGTCGCCAAGTCCATCGCCCGGCCGCTGATCGAGCGCCTGGGCTATCGCATCGTGCTCACCGGCAATACGTTGCTACTGGGCATGATGCTGGCGAGCATGGGCTTGGTCAGCGAGCAGACGCCGTACCCGCTGCTGCTGGCCATGCTCGCGGTGCTGGGGGCGATCAACTCCCTGCAATTTACCGCGATGAACACCGTGACCCTGATCGACCTCGATGATGCCCAGGCCAGCAGCGGCAACAGTTTGCTGTCAGTGGTGGCGCAACTGGCCCTGAGCCTGGGGGTGGCCTGCGCCGGTGCCCTGCTCGGCGGGTTTACCGCCGAAGCCGGTAACGATGGGGTCAATACCGTGCTTGAGGCATTCCAGTTGACGTTCCTCACCGTGGGCATCATGGCGATGCTGGCGGCGGCGATCTTCCTGCAATTGTCGCCAAAAGACGGCAAACGGATGGTCAGCCGCGAGCACGACATCGAGCATTAAGCGGCGTCTCGTCTAGAACTTGCAGGGAAATTCCCACGGGGCTGGTACACTGCGCGACATTTTGTTTTTGCAGAGCCAGTCCCGTGACCACCATCGCCACCGCTTTTAATACTTTGCCGCTCTCCGCCGCCATGCTGGCTAACCTCGACTCGCTGGGTTATGCCGAGATGACGCAGATCCAGGCGCAAAGCTTGCCGGTGATCCTCAAGGGGCTGGACCTGATCGCCCAGGCCAAGACCGGCAGCGGCAAGACCGCCGCCTTTGGCATCGGCCTGTTGAACCCGATCAACCCGCGCTACTTCGGTTGCCAGGCCCTGGTGATGTGCCCGACCCGCGAGCTGGCTGACCAGGTGGCCAAGGAAATCCGCCGCCTGGCCCGCGCCGAAGACAACATCAAGGTCCTGACCCTGTGCGGCGGCGTGTCCCTCGGCCCACAGATCGCCTCCCTGGAACATGGCGCCCACGTCATCGTCGGCACCCCCGGCCGCATCCAGCAGCACCTGCGCAAGGGTTCGCTGGTGCTGGACGGCCTGAACACACTGATCCTCGACGAAGCCGACCGCATGCTCGACATGGGTTTCTACGACGCTATCGAAGACATCATCAGCAAGACCCCGGCCCGTCGCCAGACCCTGTTGTTCTCGGCCACCTACCCGGTGAGCATCAAGCAACTGGCCTCCAAATTCATGCGCGCGCCGCAGCAGGTCAAGGCCGAAGCGTTCCACTCCGACGAGCAGATCGAGCAGCGTTTCTACGAAATCTCCCCGGAAGAACGCATGGACGCGGTGACCAAGGTGCTGTCGCACTTCCGTCCGGCCTCCTGCGTAGCCTTCTGCTTTACCAAGCAGCAAGTGCAGGAAACCGTGGATCACCTGACCGCCAAGGGCATTTCTGCAGTCGGCCTGCATGGCGACCTGGAACAGCGCGACCGTGACCAGGTGCTGGCAATGTTTGCCAACCGCAGTACTTCGGTACTGGTGGCCACCGACGTGGCGGCCCGTGGCTTGGACATTGACTCGCTGGACATGGTGATCAACGTCGAACTGGCCCGCGATTCGGAAATCCACATTCACCGCGTGGGCCGTACCGGTCGCGCCGGTGAGACCGGGATCGCCATCAGCCTGGTAGCACCGTCCGAAGCGCACCGCGCCCAGGCCATCGAGCTGTTGCAGAAAGCCCCATTGAACTGGGACCAACTGAGCAACCTCAAATCCCAGGGCGGCGCGCCGCTGCTGCCGGTGATGAGCACGTTGTGCATTGCTGCCGGTCGTAAAGACAAGGTTCGCCCAGGCGACATCCTCGGCGCACTGACCGGTGAAGCCGGGATCCCGGGCGCCCAGGTCGGCAAGATTGCGATCTTCGACTTCCAGGCCTACGTGGCAGTGGAGCGCAGCGTCGCCAAGCAGGCGTTGCAGCGCTTGAACGATGGCAAGATCAAGGGCCGTTCGTTGCGCGTGCGGATCCTGTAAGCACACCGTTTAGCCACTGGGTAAACCCAATCAATGTGGGAGCTGGCTTGCCTGCGATGCAACCGACTCGGTCTGACTCTCAGGCCGAGTTGATGCTATCGCAGGCAAGCCAGCTCCCACATTAGATTGCATTTCAAATTAGGTTTTTGTGAGGACACCGTTTTGCGCTCGACCGAAGTTGTGATCATTGGCGCCGGCGCCGCAGGCTTGATGTGCGCGCTGACCGCCGCCGAGCGTGGGCGCAAGGTGATGTTGATCGACCATGCAAACAAGGCCGGCAAGAAGATCCTGATGTCCGGCGGTGGTCGCTGTAACTTCACCAATATGTACACCGAGCCTGCCAACTTCCTCTCGCACAACGCACACTTCTGCAAATCTGCCCTGGCCCGCTACACCCAGTGGGATTTCATCGGCTTGGTGGCCAAGCACGGCGTGCCGTACCACGAGAAAAAACTCGGCCAGCTGTTCTGCGATAACAAATCCAGCGACATCCTCGGCATGCTGCTCGACGAGTGCATCCAGACCGGCGTGAGCCTGCACCTGGACACCTCGATCCAGCAGATCAGCAAACTCGACAGCGGCTATCAGTTGCAGACCACCCTCGGCGAGTTGCGCTGCGAGTCGTTGGTGATTGCCACCGGCGGCCTGTCGATTCCGACCCTGGGCGCCACCGGCTTTGGCTACCAGGTGGCCAAGCAATTCGGCCATGAACTGCTGCCGACCCGCGCCGGGCTGGTGCCGTTTACCATCACCGATCAGCTCAAGGAGCTGTGTGGCGAGTTGTCCGGCACCTCGGTCGATTGCCTGGTGAGCTGTAACGACCAGAGCTTTCGCGAGAACATTCTGTTTACCCATCGCGGCCTGAGCGGGCCGGCGATCTTGCAGATTTCCTCTTATTGGGAACCTGGCGACACCGTGCAAATCAACCTGTTGCCCGACCACGACGCCCACGCCTGGCTGCAACAGCAACAGGCCGAGCGCCCCAACAGCGAGCTCAAGACCCTGCTGGGCGAGATCTTCACCAAGAAGATGGCCAACCTGCTGGCCGAGACGTGGTTTGTGTCCAAGCCGATGAAGCAGTACACCCACGCCGAACTGGCAGACATCGCCACCAAGCTGGGCGACTGGCAGTTGGTCCCGGCCGGTACCGAAGGCTACCGCACCGCCGAAGTCACCCTGGGCGGGGTGGATACCCGGGAAGTGTCGTCCAAGACCATGGAGTCGCTGAAAAGCCCAGGTCTGTACTTTATCGGCGAAGTGCTGGACGTGACCGGGCACCTGGGTGGGTTCAACTTCCAATGGGCCTGGGCGTCGGGCTATGCGGCGGCGCAGTACGTCTGAACCCCGCCCTCTAGAACGGTAATGCGATCAACTGTGGGAGCGGGCTTGCTCGCGAATGCGCAGTACCAGTCAACTGATCCGGTGGCTGGCACACCGCATTCGCGAGCAAGCCCGCACACATTTTGATTGGGGTGTGCCAAAAACATTTTTTGCTTATGAATGTGATTGCCGCGCTTGCCGTGGCGTCATTACTGGCTCAATTTAGCGGCATCGTCCCGGAAGACCCCAGACTTCATGTCCTCGACCTCGTTCAAGCAGTCCATGCGGCGCCTTTGGGCACTGGATAAGTTCAGTTACAGCGTAAGGGTGTTTATCGCCCTCACCGGCAGCATGGCGCTGTGCTGGTATCAGGATGAAATGTCGCTGCTGATCCCGCTGTTCCTGGGGATCATCGCCAGCGCCCTGGCCGAGACCGATGACAGCTGGCAGGGCCGCCTCAATGCGCTGGCGGTAACGCTGGTGTGTTTCAGCGTGGCGGCGCTGTCGGTGGAGTTGCTGTTTCCCTACCCGTGGATTTTCGCCATCGCCATCGCCCTGGCGAGCTTCTGCCTGACCATGCTCGGCGCCCTCGGCGAGCGCTATGGGGCGATCGCCTCGGCCACCTTGATTCTGTCGGTCTACACCATGATCGGCGTGGACCAGCGCGGTGGCGCCGTCACCGATTTCTGGCACGAGCCCTTGCTGCTGGTGGCCGGCGCCGCCTGGTATGGCGCGCTATCGGTGCTGTGGCAGGCGATGTTTTCCAACCAGCCGGTGCAGCAGAGCCTGGCCCGGCTGTTTCGCGAACTGGGGCGTTACCTCAAGCTCAAGTCGTCGTTGTTCGAGCCTATTCGCCAACTGGACGTAGAAGCGCGGCGCCTGGAACTGGCCCAACAAAATGGCCGGGTGGTGGCGGCGCTCAATGCGGCCAAGGAAATCATCCTGCACCGTGTCGGCAATGGCCGGCCGGGGTCCAAGGTCAGCCGCTACCTCAAGCTGTACTTCCTGGCCCAGGACATCCACGAACGCGCCAGTTCCTCCCACTACCCCTACAACGCGCTGGCCGAGGCGTTCTTCCACAGCGACGTGCTGTTCCGCTGCCAGCGCCTGCTGCGCCAGCAAGGCAAAGCCTGCCAAGCCCTCGCCGAGTCGATCCAGTTGCGCCAGCCGTTTGTCTACGACGCCAGCTTCGCCGAGGCCCTGGGCGACCTGAATGCATCCCTGGAACACCTGAGTATCCAGAGCAACCCGGCCTGGCGCGGCCTGTTACGCTCGCTGCGGGCGCTGGCGGCCAACCTGTCGACCCTCGACCGCCTGCTCAGTGACGCCAGCAACCCCGACAGCCTGGCCGATGCCAGCGACAGCAGCCTGCTGGACCGTTCGCCGCGCAACCTCAAGGAAATGTGGACGCGCCTGCGCACCCAACTGACCCCGACTTCGCTGCTGTTCCGCCACGCCCTGCGCCTGCCCCTGGCGCTGAGCGTGGGCTACGGCATGGTGCATTTGATCCACCCGTCCCAAGGCTACTGGATCATCCTTACCACCCTGTTTGTCTGCCAGCCCAACTACGGCGCGACGCGGCGCAAGCTCGGCCAGCGGATCATCGGCACGGCCATCGGCCTGACGGTGGCCTGGGCGCTGTTCGATCTGTTCCCAAGCCCCCTGGTGCAATCGATGTTCGCCATCGCCGCCGGGCTGGTGTTCTTTATCAACCGCACCACCCGCTACACCCTGGCCACCGCCGCCATTACCCTGATGGTGCTGTTCTGCTTCAATCAGGTGGGCGATGGCTACGGGCTGTTCCTGCCGCGCCTGTTCGATACCCTGCTCGGCAGCCTGATCGCCGGGCTGGCGGTGTTCCTGTTCCTGCCAGACTGGCAGGGCCGGCGCCTGAACAAGGTGCTGGCCAACACCCTGACCTGCAACAGCATCTACCTGCGCCAGATCATGCAGCAATATGCCGCTGGTAAGAGCGACGACCTGGCCTACCGCCTGGCCCGGCGCAACGCGCACAACGCCGATGCTGCGCTGTCCACCACCCTGGCCAATATGCTGATGGAGCCGGGGCATTTTCGTAAGGAAGCCGACGTGGGCTTCCGCTTCCTGGTGCTGTCCCACACCCTGCTCAGCTACCTGTCGGGGCTCGGTGCGCACCGCGATACCCAACTACCGGCCGACATGCGCGAACACCTGATCGAAGGCGCGGGCAAGACCCTCGCCACCAGCATCGACGAAATTGCCACGGGGCTGGCGAACAAACAGCCGATCGCGGTGCAGAGCGATGCCGAGGAGGCGCTGGCGGTAGAGTTGGAGCAGATGCCCGATGAGATCGATGAGGCGCAAAGGCTGGTGCAGACGCAATTGGCGTTGATTTGCCGGCAGTTGGGGCCGTTGCGCACATTGGCCGCGCATTTGATCAAGGAAACCAGCGCGGCTTAGGGCCCTATCGCGAGCAAGCCCGCCCACATTGGAAGTATTCGCAGATCAAAATGTGGGAGCGGGCTTGCTCGCGATGGCGGCCTTAAGAACACTACATCCCATGTTGCTTAAGAAGGCGCGCATAACTGCCATCCGCCTTCATCCTGCTGATCTCCCGGTCAAACCCGGCAACAATCTGCTCATGCTTGGGGTTTTTCAGGCTGACCAGGATATGCAGGCTGTTCTCACTCAAGGGCTGGGGCAGGAACTCCACGGCATTGCGCACCCTGGGCGATTCCCGCGCCAGGTAAAAGCGCGCGACATACTCATCCTCGACCGTCATCCGCACGCGCTGGGCAGCCAACATGCGCACGGCCATGGCGAAGTTATGCACCGGGACTTTTTGCAGTTTGGGATCGGCATCGAAATCCGCCGAATAGGCATAGCCGCGCACTACCGCGATGGGATAGGCATGCAGCTGCTGCAAGTTCTGGTACTCGATGGGATCGTCGCGGCGCTTGATAAACCGCACGCGGTTAAGCAGATACTCGGCGGAAAACTGCCCCAACTGCGTGCGCGCCTCGTCGTACCAGGCGTTGACCAGCACGTCGTAACGCCCGTCCCCCACCCCCATCAACGCCCGTGCCCATGGCACCTGCTCGAAATCACTGGCATAGCCGGCACGCGCCAGGGCGGTGCTGACGATATCGGTGGCCAGGCCACCATTGATCAGGGTCGCATCGGTAAACGGCGGCCACGCATCCGCCACCAGGCGCAAGCGTTCCGCGGCCACCGTCGGGGCCAGCAACAGCAATACGATCAAAGCAACGGCACGAGACAATCGCAGCATGCTTAATGTCCTTGCACAGCGGGCAATTCGTTGCGGGCGATGACGCTGGCGGGAGTACTTCCAGGTTCTGACTGTAGCTTATCGCTCGAGGTGTATCGCAGATTACACAAAGAACCAGGCCGAGAAAGCACTCAATGATGGCAAATTGACGTCACTCACAAAAAACAGCGTTTTCCAGGTGTTTGCACTACCGCCCAAGACAGTCGGCGGCCAGGGCTTTACTATCCGGGTCAGGTCTTTATGTGAGATGGAACGATGACTGTCGATTGGGTTTGCAAGCACCACAATGATCTGGGCAAAGAACAGCTCTACGCCATTTTGCGTCTGCGGGCAGCGGTGTTTGTGGTCGAGCAGAAATGCGTCTACCAGGACATCGATGATCAGGACCTGGAGGGCGATACCCACCACCTGATGGCCTGGCAGGACAATCAACTGGTGGCCTACCTGCGCCTGCTAGACCCGGAGCTGAATGGCGGCGACGTGGTTATCGGCCGCGTGCTTGTGGCCGAGGCCGCGCGAGGCACCGGCCTGGGCCACAAGATGCTGGCGGAAACCCTCAAGCAGATCGACGATATCTGGCCGCAGACGCCGATCTTTCTCTCAGCCCAGGCGCATTTGCAGGGGTACTACGCAAGATATGGGTTCAAGGTCGAGGGTAAGGTCTACCTTGAAGACGACATTCCACATATTGGTATGCGGCGCGCTTGAGATCGCTATCGCGGGCAAGCCCGCTCCCACATTTGATCGTTATCGACCTGTGGGAGCGGGCTTGCCCGCGATAGCGTCAGACCTGCCAGCCCAATTTCACGGGTAACCCAACACCTGCTTGACCTGCACCAGGTTGCGCTCGATCCAGCCACGGTCAATCGCCCCCCAGTCGCGAATCCGGTAGTGCCCGGCATGGTTGCGGGCGCCATCTTCCTGCTCGAATTCACAGACGATATCCAGGTCCGCCAACGCCGCGATGGTGTCCTGGGCCGTGCGCCGGGGCATGCCCGTCACCTCGGTCAACGCCGGGACGCTGCTGGCCAATTGGCTGTCGATCAAGTACGCCACATACAGGCGCCGGTAGAAACTGCTCTTGGTCTTGCTTACATCCATGATCGGTCGCCTTGTGTTTAGCACTTGCCCTGCAAGTCGCGATAAGTCAGGTACACCCGCAGGTCGAATTCCACCTGATGGTAGCCGGGCATCATGTATTCGCAGAGTTTATAGAACGCCTTGTTGTGGTCCGATTCCTTGAAGTGCGCCAGTTCGTGGACGACGATCATCTTCAGGAATTGCGGCGCGGCCTCCTTGAACAACGCAGCGATGCGGATCTCTTTCTTGGACTTGAGGTTGCCACCCTGCACCCGCGAGATCGTGGTGTGCAGGCCCAGGGCGCGGTGGGTCAGGTCCAGGCGGTTGTCGAACAGCACTTTGTCGATGGCCGGCGCGTTGCGCAGGTGTTCCTGCTTCAGGGCCTGGGCGTAGCTGTACAGCGCCTTGTCACTCTGCACCGCATGGCGCTCGGGGTAACGCTGGTGCAGGTAGTCACCCAGTTGATCCTTGGCGATCAATTGGCGCACTTGCTCTTGCAGGGCGGCGGGATAGGCCTGGAGGTATTTCAGCGCAGTCATGGGTTCGAACGGCAGGGGCGTGAGGCCGCCAGTGTAGCGAATTCAGCAGGGGCCTGCGCGCAGCGCGAAAGGCTGCGGCCACAGGGAAATATCTTCGGCGGTCAGGGGCAGGGCCACCAGCGGCCCCTGGATAAACTGGCAGCCATTGGCCTGCAGCCAGTGGCATTGCTCAAGGGTTTCTACACCTTCGGCAATCACCAACAAGCCGAAGTGCCCGCACAGTTCGATAATGCTGCGGGCCAGCGCGGCCTCCCGTGGCGAGCCGAGCACGCGGGCCACCAGGCCGGGGTCGAGCTTGAGGGTGTCGAACTCCAGGTCACGCAGATGGGCCAGGGAGCAGTTGCCCAAGCCGAAGTCATCCAGGGCAATGCGCACCCCCAGGCGGCGCAGCTGCTTGAGTTGCTTGATGGACTCTTCAATATTGTGCATCAGGCTTTCTTCAGCGATTTCCACCTCCAGTTGCCGCCCGTGCAGCCCATGTCGCTCCATTGCCTGCTGCAGTTGAGGCGCCAGGTTGGGCATATTGAACTGGCTGCTGCTCAGGCTCACGCTGAGCACCCAGTCGTCGCTCATGACCGAGGCCCAGGCCTGGCGCGCCAATGCCACCTGATGGTAAATCCAACTGCTGAGCTGGCTGATCAGGCGCGCCTCCTCCAACAGAGGCATGAACAACCCCGGCGGCACATCGCCCACACTCGGGTGCTGCCAGCGCAATAAGGCTTCGACACCGCGCAGATGCCCGTCCAGCAGCGACACCTGGGGCTGGTACACCAACGTCACCTGCTTGTTGTCGATGGCCTCGCGTACGCTGCTTTCAAGCATCAGGCGCGAGCGGGCCCGGCCGTTCATTTCCTGATCGTAATAGCGATATTGCTGACGCCCTGCCCGCTTGGCTTCGTACATGGCGATATCGGCGGCACGCAGCAGGCCGGACAAATCGCGACCGCAATCGGGGAAGGTGGCAATGCCGATACTGACCCCCAGCATGACCTCCAGGCCGTCCACCTGCTGGCAGATCGACACCCGCTCGATCAACTGTTCGGCGAGCTTGGCGGCCTGTTCCGGGTATTCCAACTCCAGCAGCGCGACGAACTCATCGCCGCCAAGGCGGCCAAGAATGTCACAACTGCGCAGGCACAGTTCCAACTGCTCCGAGACCCAGCGCAGCACCCGGTCGCCGGCGTCGTGCCCCACCGAATCGTTGACCCGCTTGAAACCGTCCAGGTCCATGTAGAGCAGCACTGTGGAATGTTCGCTGCGCTCGTTGCGCAGCAGGATCGTCTCCACGGTCTGGTAGAAACCACGCCGGTTGAGCAAACCGGTGAGCGGATCGGTGACGGCCTGGGATTCCAGTTGCTGATGCAGATGGCGCACCTGGGACATGTCTTGCACCGTCACCACCATGGCCTTCTGCTCCCGGGGCAGTGGCGCACAGGACATCGCCACCGGCAACTGCTGGCCGGGTGCGGTGCGCAGGATTGCATCATGCAGGCGCCAGGTTTCGCCACGCAGGTAGCCGGTATACAGCTCGCAGCTGAACCAGTCAGGCATATGGGGTTTTTGCAGGAAGCCCAGGAACGCCTGGCCTTGCAACTCGTCCACAGTGGCATTGAGCAACCGTGAAATGGCCGGATTGGCATAGCTGACGACTCCGTCCTCGCCCACCACCAGAATGCCCTCGGCGGCATTGTCGAGCACCGAGGCATTAAAGGCCCGGGCCGCCTCCAGGTCATGACTCAGACGCTGCAAGGCGCGGCGGTTGCGCTGATGCTCCAGCAAGGCCTGGACCTTGGGCTTGAGAATATGCGGGTCGAAGGGTTTGAACAGATAGTCGATGGCGCCACTGGCATAGCCTTCGAGCACAGCGGCGGGCGATTGCTCAGTGGCACTCAGGAAGATGATCGGCGTCATGCGGGTACGCTGGCTGCCGCGCATCAAGCGCGCCACTTCGAAGCCATCCATGCCCGGCATGCGCACATCCAGCAGCACTAGGTCGACATCACGCGCCAGTAGCAGCCCCAGGGCTTCCTCGCCGGAACCCGCAGTCAACACCTGCCAATCCTCGCGCTGCAGGAGCGCGCGCATGCTGATCAGGTTTTCCGGATAGTCATCGACTACCAGGAGCACTGAAGAGCCTTCGGCCAGGGTTGGAACGGATTCCATACTGCGTCTCTTCCTTGAGGGTTCACTCCGGTCAATTTTGAGATAAAACCGGACACTTAATGTGGAGTCACTCTAGCCTTGGATCATTTAAAGCAGAAGGCACGACGGGGCCATCATTGCGCCAAAGAGCACACAACCGACTAACGGTCAGGCGCTACAGCCCCCGAACTACGGGAAAGATGGCTTTTGGACAGACTATTGGCGCCAATAAACCGCCTAAAACTTATTAACAAACAGTTACCAGCCGCTTATAAAGAACGCGCCAACCCATGGGCCAAAGCCTTTTGACCCTTCTTCCGTACAGCAAAGGCGCACTCCATGATTGATCTGTCCACCTGGAACCTGAGCATCCCTGTTGGCACTCCGCCCGCCACCATCGACACCCCTAAACTGCTCAGCGGCTTCAAGGGCAAGTACTTCCAGGCCGAAGGCAGCAGCGTGCAATTCTGGTCGCCCGTCACCGGCACCCGCACCGAAAATGCCATCTACCCGCGCAGCGAACTGCGCGAAACCTATGCCGATGGCCGGCTGCGCAACTGGACTTACCCCGAAGCCGACAACTACCTGCGCGCCACCCTGGCCATCAACCAGGTGCCCTCCTCGGGCAAGATTGTCATCGGTCAGATCCACGCCTATGACAGCCAGAAACCGCTGGTCAAAGTCGAATACCAGTACAAGGAAAAAACCCAGACCGGCAACATCGTCGCCAAAGTGCGCATGCGCCCGGATGACAGCAAGGGCCGGGTAATTATCGTGGCCGAGAATGTGCCACTGGCGCGCAACTTCACCTACGTCATCCACCTGAACAAGGCCGGCCTGTTGAGCGTGGAGGCCGCCAACGGCCAATGGAACGAACGCCTCGGCGCGGCCTGGGGCAAAAAACCGTTGTACTTCAAGGCCGGCGTGTATGTGCAAGACAACAGCGGCGACAGCAAAGAGGGCGGCAAAGTGACATTTGCCAAGCTGGATATCGATCACAACTGACAGTCCGATCATTCTCACGACGCTTTAGGACAGAACCGCGACCCTGGGTCTCGACTTTCTTGTAGGACAATTCGAGTATGGCGCCGCGCACGCGCAATGCTTCCCTATAAGAAAGTCATGGAGACTCACCAATGCCCTTCACTCGCACCCTACTCGCCCTTTCCATGGGCATGGTTATGCTGCAAAACCCGGCCTTTGCGGCCCCGCCGTTGTCGATGACCGACGGGGTGGCCCAGGTCAATATCCAGGACAGCAACGCCTGGGTTGAAATCAGCAAAGCCGCGTTCGAACACAACATCCGCACCCTGCAAACCAGCCTCGCCGACAAGTCGAAAATCTGTGCCGTGCTCAAGGCAGACGCTTATGGCCACGGTATCGGCCTGCTGATGCCGTCGGTGATCAAGCTGGGCGTGCCTTGCGTCGGCGTAGCCAGCAATGAAGAAGCCCGCGTGGTACGTGAAAGCGGCTTCAAGGGCCAACTGATCCGCGTGCGTACCGCCGCGCTGAGCGAGCTGGAAGCGGCGCTGCCGTACAACATGGAAGAGCTGGTGGGCAACCTCGACTTCGCCGTGCGCGCCAGCCTGATCGCCGAACATCATGGCCGCCCGTTGGTAGTACACCTGGGCCTGAACTCCAGCGGCATGAGCCGCAACGGCGTGGAAATGACCACCGCCCAAGGCCGGCGCGATGCCGTCGCCATCACCAAGGTGCCGAACCTGGAAGTGAAGGCGATCATGACCCACTTCGCCGTCGAAGACGCCGCCGACGTGCGCGCCGGCCTCAAGGCCTTCAACGAGCAAGCCAACTGGCTGATCAACGTCGCCCAACTGGACCGCAGCAAAATCACCCTGCACGCCGCCAACTCCTTCGCCACCCTGGAAGTGCCCGAGTCGCGCCTGGACATGGTGCGCCCCGGCGGCCTGCTGTTCGGCGACACCGTACCGTCGTTCACCGCCTACAAGCGCGTGATGCAGTTCAAGTCCCACGTGGCCTCGGTCAACAGCTACCCCAAGGGCAACACCGTCGGCTACGACCGCACCTACACCCTGGCGCGGGACTCGAAACTGGCGAACATCACCGTGGGCTATTCCGACGGCTATCGTCGAGCGTTCACCAACAAAGGCATCGTGCTGATCAATGGGCATCGGGTGCCGGTGGTGGGCAAAGTGTCGATGAACACCTTGATGGTCGACGTCACCGATGTGCCGACCGTAAAAAGTGGCGATGAAGTGGTGTTGTTTGGCAAGCAGGGGAATGTGCAGACCACCCAGGCCGAGGTTGAGGATATCAATGGGGCGCTGTTGGCCGATCTCTACACCGTCTGGGGCAACTCGAACCCCAAAGTGCTGGTTGATCAATAAGCACCGCAAATCAAAGGTGGGAGCGGGCTTGCCCGCGATGGCGGTGTCAGGCAACAAATGTATTGGCTGAACCACCGCAATCGCGAGCAAGCCCGCTCCCACATTATTTTTCAGTGCTTGGAAGGTCGGGCTCGGCTATAAGCCGCTCACAAAAAACCCGCATCGCTGCGGGTTTCTTTTTAAACGCTTTAGGCTTAGTTCACCTTGGCGTTCAGCTCACCTTTGAGATAACGCTGGTACATCGCTTCCAACGACACCGGCTTGATCTTCGAAGCATTGCCGGCAGTGCCGAACGCTTCGTAACGCGCGATACACACATCACGCATCGCCGTCACGGTGGCGCCGAAGAATTTACGTGGATCAAATTCACTCGGGTTGGTGGCCATCAGGCGACGCATTGCACCGGTGGACGCCAGGCGCAGGTCGGTGTCGATGTTGACCTTGCGTACGCCGTGCTTGATGCCTTCGACGATTTCTTCAACCGGTACGCCGTAGGTTTCTTTGATGTCGCCGCCGTACTGGTTGATGATTGCCAGCCACTCTTGCGGTACCGAGGAAGAACCGTGCATCACCAGGTGGGTGTTGGGGATGCGTTTGTGGATTTCCTTGATGCGGTCGATCGCCAGCACGTCGCCGGTAGGTGGCTTGGTGAACTTGTAGGCACCGTGGCTGGTACCGATGGCGATGGCCAGGGCGTCGACCTGGGTGCGCTTGACGAAGTCAGCGGCTTCTTCCGGGTCGGTCAGCATCTGGCTGTGATCCAGCACGCCTTCGGCGCCGATGCCGTCTTCTTCACCGGCCATGCCGGTTTCCAACGAACCCAGGCAGCCCAGCTCGCCTTCTACCGACACACCGCAGGCGTGGGCCAGGGCTACGGTTTGTTGGGTGACGCGTACGTTGTAGTCGTAGTCGGTCGGGGTCTTGCCGTCTTCGCCCAGGGAGCCGTCCATCATCACCGAGCTGAAGCCCAGTTGGATGGAGCGCTGGCATACATCAGGGCTGGTGCCGTGGTCCTGGTGCATGCACACCGGGATATGTGGGAATTCTTCGATTGCCGCGAGGATCAGGTGACGCAGGAACGGGGCACCGGCGTATTTACGCGCACCGGCAGAAGCCTGGACGATCACTGGGGAGTCGGTCTTGTCAGCGGCTTCCATGATGGCGCGCATCTGCTCAAGGTTGTTGACGTTAAAGGCTGGAACGCCGTAGCCGAACTCGGCTGCGTGGTCCAGCATTTGACGCATGCTGATAAGTGCCATTGTGTTGTCTCTCCCGGTCGAGGGTCGTTAATCGTGCAAGCCTGCCGTAGCGGCGGCTGCTATTCAAGTTATTGCAGATCAAGGAATTGGACCTTGGCCTGCTGAATCGTTATTGCTAGTGGGCCTGACCCAACTTCCAATCTGGAACCGAATCATGTGGGAGCTGGCTTGCCTGCGATCGCGGTGTACCAGACACCGAATTCGCCAACTGACCCAGCGCTTTCGCGGGCAAGCCCGCTCCTACATGAGATTTTCAGTTCTGTGTTACTGAGCCTTGCAGCCTCGGCCGATCAAATCGTCGGTGGCGACCCAATAAACCAGGCCTTCCTCACCTTTGGTATGAAATGCCAACTGCTCATTGCTATACAGCGCCCCGGAGGCCGCCACGTCTTCCTTGAGGCGATATACCTGGTCGGAGCCGCCGAGGCGGACATCCACCTGCTTGCGGTCAGTATCGACAAACCGCCAGTTAACCTGGGCCTGGCTGTCGCATACCCAGGTGGTCCATGTGTCTTGCTGGGGCTCTGCCTTGTTGAACATGTTCAGGTTGGCACAACCGGCCAATAGAGCCAGTGCTGCCAGGGCGATAACGCCTTTCATTGCCAATCCTCGAACGGCGGCCCGTGGCCGCCGGTGCTGTCGGTTAGTGAATCAGACCCGTCAAGGGCAACCCTGTTCCTTACCTTTGGGCGGGGAGTCGTATTTCTCCAGCCCGTCAGGCCCTATGCGCTTGCTGATCACCGGCATGGTCTCCGCCTGCCAGTCGGCCTGGTAACAGCCCTTGTGCGGCGCAGCCCCTGGGGCCTCTGCTGGCGCCTTGGGCGCGCTGCCGCAGCCGGCCAACAGGCCTGCTGCAATCACCAGCGCGAATGGCTTGATCATGGGAATGCTCCTTTTCCAGGCCGTGGGCCTCAGCCTTTGGCTCGGCTTTCCAGCACTTCAACGGCAGGCAGCACCTTGCCTTCGACAAACTCAAGAAACGCGCCGCCACCGGTAGAAATGTAGGAGATCTGCTCAGCAACGCCATATTTATCGATGGCCGCCAGGGTGTCGCCACCACCGGCAATCGAGAATGCCGAGCTTTCGGCAATCGCCTTGGCCAGCACTTTGGTGCCGTTGCCAAACTGGTCGAACTCGAACACACCGACCGGGCCGTTCCACAGGATGGTCTGGGAGGCTTTCAGCAGTTCAGCGAAGTTCGCCGCAGTTTGCGGGCCGATATCCAGGATCATATCGTCAGCGGCCACGTCAGCAATCAGCTTGACGGTGGCTTCGGCGCTTTCGGCGAACTCCTTGGCCACTACCACGTCCACCGGCAGTGGCACGCTGACCTTGGCGGCGATGGCGCGAGCGGTGTCCAGCAGATCCGGCTCGTACAGGGACTTGCCGACCGGGTGGCCAGCAGCGGCCAGGAAGGTGTTGGCAATGCCGCCGCCAACGATCAGTTGGTTGCAGATCTGGCTCAGGCTGTTGAGCACGTCCAGCTTGGTCGACACCTTGGAGCCAGCCACGATGGCGGCCATTGGCTGGGCCGGTGCGCCCAGGGCCTTGCCCAGTGCATCCAGCTCGGCAGCCAGCAGCGGGCCAGCAGCGGCAACCTTGGCGAACTTGGCCACGCCATGGGTCGAACCTTCGGCGCGGTGCGCGGTGCCGAAGGCGTCCATCACAAACACGTCGCACAGGGCTGCGTATTGCTGGGCAAGTTCGTCGCTGTTCTTTTTCTCGCCCTTGTTGAAGCGCACGTTTTCGAACAGCACGATGTCGCCGGCCTTGACCTCGACGCCGCCCAGGTAATCAGCCACCAAAGGCACTTCGCGGCCCAGGGCCTTGCTCAGGTAGTCGGCTACAGGCTTGAGGCTGTTTTCGGCAGAGAACTCACCTTCGGTCGGACGACCCAGGTGGGAGCAGACCATCACGGCCGCGCCTTTTTCCAGGGCCAGCTTGATGGTCGGCAGCGAGGCCAGGATTCGCGCATCGCTGGTGACTACACCGTCCTTGACTGGGACGTTGAGGTCTTCGCGGATCAGTACGCGCTTACCTTGCAGATCGAGGTCGGTCATCTTCAACACGGTCATGGGTCGCAGTTCCTGAATTACTGTTGAGGTTGTTTAGTAGCGATGTGCAGATAGTGCTCTGCTACGTCGAGCATGCGGTTGGCAAAGCCCCATTCGTTATCGAACCAGGCCAGGATATTCACCAGCCTTGGCCCGGAAACACGGGTCTGGCTGGCATCCACGATGGCCGAATGCGGGTCGTGGTTGAAATCACAACTGGCGTGCGGCAACTCGGTGTAGGCCAGCAAGCCTTTGAGCGGGCCGCTGGTGGCGGCGTCGCGCAGGATCCGGTTGACCTCGGCGGCATCGGTATCGCTGACGGTTTGCATGGTGATATCCAGGCACGACACGTTCACCGTCGGCACGCGCACTGCTTTGGCCTGGATTCGCCCGGCAAGTTCCGGCAGCAGGCGTTCGATACCGCGGGCCAGGCCGGTGGACACCGGAATCACTGACTGGAACGCCGAACGGGTGCGGCGCAGGTCTTCATGGTGGTAGGCGTCGATCACCGGCTGGTCGTTCATCGCCGAGTGAATGGTGGTAATCGACACATACTCCAGGCCAATCGCCTGGTCCAGCAGGCGCAGCAGAGGCACGCCGCAATTGGTGGTGCAGGAGGCGTTGGACACCAACACCTCGTCACCGGTCAGGCAGTCCTGGTTGACGCCGTAGACGATGGTGGCGTCGACATCCGCCTCGCTGGCCATCGGCTGGGAAAACAGCACGCGCGGTGCGCCGGCGTCGAGGAAGCGCTGGCCATCGGCACGGGTGTTATAGGCACCGGAGCATTCCAACACCAGGTCGACGCCCAGCGCCGCCCAGTCGATGCCCTCGGGCGTGGCACTGCGCAAGACCTTCACGCAGTTGCCATTGATATGCAGACAATCGCCGTCGATCCGCACTTCGCCGGGGAACCGGCCGTGGGTGGAGTCGAAGCGTGTCAGGTATTCGATGCTGGCCATGTCAGCCAGATCGTTGATTGCCACAATTTCAAACCCAGCCGCCGCCCCTCGCTCGAACAGAGCACGCAAGACGCAACGACCAATGCGGCCGTAGCCGTTGAGTGCAACTTTGTAGGGACGGGGTTGAGGCATGGGGTTCTCGATTACCTTGGGTAATGGGGTGAATGTGCCGCCGCCTTCGCGAGCAAGCCCGCTCCCACAGTTGAAATGCATTCCAAATGTGGGAGCGGGCTTGCTCGCGAAGGCGTCAGTACAGCTACCCCAATCTACAGCCTTAGTCTTCCAGCAGCTCTTCAGCCTGACCCAGGATGTTTTCCAGGGTGAAACCGAACTCTTCGAACAACGCTGGCGCCGGCGCCGACTCACCGTAGGTGGTCATGCCGATCACGCGGCCTTCCAGGCCCACGTACTTGTACCAGTAGTCGGCGTGAGCCGCTTCGATGGCGATACGCGCGCTGACCTGCAACGGCAGGACCGATTGCTTGTAGTCCGCGTCCTGGGCTTCGAACACGCTGGTGCACGGCATGGACACGACACGCACGTTGCGGCCCTGGGCAGTCAGCTTGTCGTACGCCTGAACGGTCAGGCCCACTTCGGAACCGGTGGAGATCAGGATCAGCTCCGGCTCGCCGATGCAGTCCTTGAGCACGTAGCCGCCACGGCTGATGTCGGCGATCTGCGCGTCGGTACGCACTTGGTGCTGCAGGTTCTGACGCGAGAAGATCAGCGCCGAAGGGCCGTCCTTGCGCTCGATCGCGTGCTTCCAGGCCACGGCCGATTCCACCGCGTCGGCTGGGCGCCAGCAATCCAGGTTCGGCGTGGTACGCAGGCTGGTCAGTTGCTCGACCGGCTGGTGCGTCGGGCCGTCTTCACCCAGGCCGATGGAGTCGTGGGTGTACACATGGATCACACGCTTCTTCATCAGCGCAGCCATGCGCACGGCATTGCGCGCATATTCCATGAACATCAGGAAGGTCGCGCCGTACGGCACCAGGCCGCCGTGCAGGGCAACGCCGTTCATGATGGCGCTCATGCCGAACTCGCGCACGCCGTAGTACATGTAGTTGCCGCTGGCGTCTTCAGCCGAGACACCTTTGCAACCTTTCCACAGGGTCAGGTTGGAACCGGCCAGGTCAGCCGAACCGCCGAGGAACTCAGGCAGCAACGGGCCAAAGGCGTTGAGGGTGTTCTGGCTGGCTTTACGGCTGGCGATGGTCTCGCCCTTGGCCGCGACTTCGGCGATGTAGGCCGAGGCTTTTTCCGAGAAATCGGCAGGCAGGTCGCCAGCCAGGCGGCGCACCAGTTCGTTGGCAAGTTGTGGGAACTCGGCGGAGTAGGCAGCAAAGCGCTGGTCCCACTCGGCTTCTGCGGCGCGGCCAGCTTCCTTGGCGTCCCACTCGGCGTAGATATCAGCCGGGATTTCGAACGGGCCATGGTTCCACTTCAGCGCTTCGCGGGTCAGGGCGATTTCCGCGTCACCCAGTGGGGCACCGTGGCAGTCTTCCTTGCCTTGTTTGTTCGGCGAACCGAAGCCGATGGTGGTCTTGCAGCAGATCAGGGTCGGCTGCTCGCTTTTGCGCGCGGTTTCGATGGCGGTCTTGATCTCTTCCGGATCGTGGCCGTCGACGTTGCGGATCACCTGCCAGTTGTAGGCTTCGAAACGCTTTGGCGTGTCGTCGGTGAACCAGCCTTCGACTTCGCCGTCGATGGAGATGCCGTTGTCATCGTAGAAGGCAATCAGTTTGCCCAGGCCCAGGGTACCGGCCAGGGAGCTGACTTCGTGGGAAATGCCTTCCATCATGCAGCCATCACCCAGGAACACATAGGTGTGGTGGTCGACAACGTTGTGGCCGGGGCGGTTGAACTGCGCCGCCAGGACTTTTTCTGCCAGGGCAAAACCCACGGCATTGGCCAGGCCTTGGCCCAGAGGACCGGTGGTGGTCTCGACGCCTGGGGTGTAGCCGAATTCCGGGTGGCCCGGGGTGCGGCTGTGCAGTTGGCGGAACTGCTTGAGGTCGTCGATGGACAGGTCGTAACCGGTCAGGTGCAGCAACGAATAGATCAACATCGAGCCATGGCCGTTGGACAGCACGAAGCGGTCACGATCGGCAAACGATGGGTTGCTCGGGTTGTGTTTCAGGTAGTCACGCCAAAGTACCTCGGCGATATCCGCCATGCCCATCGGGGCACCGGGATGGCCGCTGTTGGCTTTTTGCACGGCATCCATGCTGAGGGCACGAATGGCGTTGGCACGCTCACGACGGCTGGGCATCGCTGATCTCCTGGGGGTTGAATAAAAGAAACGGAAAAAAGGACCGGCATTTTCCCTCAGCCAAGGCCTCAGGGGCAATGACAGATACCGACTTATGTGGGTTTTTCCTGTGGTTTGGACTGCATTGACAGCAAGAACACTTCCCGCCGTTCGTCTAAAGGTTATAGCGCCTGCTTATAACCACCGATTATCGACCAATATCAAAACTTTTTGATATTGGCCTTGCGGGGATTTGACCTCATCACTAGACTGCTGGCCTTATGAACTTACCTGCGCCTTCCATTCGCCCCGACGATTGCGATGAGCTGGCGGCCCTGTGCAAGGCCGGCGGTGATCCGCTGCGCCTGAATGTACTGCGCGCCCTGGCCAACGACTCGTTTGGCGTGCTGGAACTGGCGCGGATCTTTGCCATCGGCCAGTCCGGCATGAGCCACCATTTGAAGGTGCTGGCCCAGGCCGACCTGGTAGCCACCCGCCGTGAAGGCAATGCGATTTTTTACCGTCGCGCCCTGCCCCACAACGATTTGCTGGGTGGCAAGCTGCACGCTGCATTGCTTGAAGAAGTAGACAACCTGGCCCTGCCGGCTGACGTGCAATCGCGGATCGCTCAGGTCCACGGGCAACGCGCCGCCGCCAGCCAGGACTTTTTCTCACGGGTGGCGGACAAGTTTCGCGCCCAGCAGGACCTGATTGCCGGGCTGCCTCAATACCGCGAAAGCGTGCTGGCGCTGCTCGACAAGCTGGGCTTCAACCCAGGTGCCACGGCGCTGGAAGTCGGGCCGGGCGATGGCGGGTTCCTGCCGGACCTGGCACGGCGCTTCCACCAGGTGACGGCGCTGGACAACAGCCCGGCCATGCTGGAGCTGGCGCGCCAGCTGTGCGAGCGCGAGCACTTGGGCAACGTCAGCCTGCGGCTGGCCGATGCCTTGAATGATGTAGGGCTGCAAGCCGACTGCGTGGTGTTGAACATGGTCCTTCACCATTTCGCCGCACCGGCCGATGCGCTCAAGCAGATGGCCGGTTTGCTGCAACCGGGCGGCAGCCTGCTGGTAACTGATTTATGCAGCCACAACCAGAGTTGGGCCAGGGAGGCCTGCGGTGATCTATGGTTGGGGTTTGAACAGGACGATCTGGCCCGTTGGGCCACCGCTGCGGGACTCGTTCCCGGGGAAAGCCTCTATGTAGGCTTACGTAATGGTTTCCAGATTCAGGTCCGCCACTTTCAGCGGCCATCTGGCGACACTCACCATCGGTAAATATCAGGAAAACATCGAGATGAGCGAATATTCCCTTTTCACCTCCGAGTCCGTGTCTGAAGGGCATCCGGACAAAATCGCCGACCAGATTTCTGATGCGGTGCTGGACGCCATCATTGCTGAAGACAAGTTCGCCCGCGTGGCGTGCGAGACGCTGGTGAAAACGGGCGTGGCGATCATCGCCGGTGAAGTCACCACCTCTGCCTGGGTCGACCTGGAGCAGATCGTCCGTGACGTGATCACCGACATCGGCTACACCAGCTCCGACGTCGGCTTCGACGGCGCGACCTGCGGCGTGATGAACATCATCGGCAAGCAGTCGCCTGACATCAACCAGGGCGTCGACCGTGCCAAGCCAGAAGACCAGGGCGCCGGCGACCAGGGCCTGATGTTCGGCTACGCCAGCAACGAAACCGACGTGCTGATGCCGGCGCCGATCACCTTCTCCCACCAGTTGGTCAAACGCCAGGCCGAAGCCCGTAAATCCGGCCTGCTGCCTTGGCTGCGCCCGGACGCCAAGTCCCAGGTGACCTGCCGTTACGAAGGCGGCAAAGTGGTGGGCATCGACGCCGTGGTGCTGTCGACCCAGCACAACCCGGAAGTCTCCTACAAAGACCTGCGCGAAGGCGTCATGGAGCTGATCGTCAAGCACGTGCTGCCTGCCGAACTGCTGACCAAGGACACCCAGTTCCACATCAACCCGACCGGCCAGTTCATCATTGGTGGCCCGGTGGGCGACTGCGGCCTGACCGGGCGCAAGATCATCGTCGACAGCTACGGCGGCATGGCCCGTCACGGCGGTGGCGCATTCTCCGGCAAGGATCCTTCCAAGGTTGACCGCTCGGCAGCCTACGCCGGTCGTTATGTGGCCAAGAACATCGTCGCCGCCGGCCTGGCCGAGCGTTGCGAGATTCAGGTTTCCTACGCCATTGGTGTGGCCCAGCCTACGTCGATCTCGCTGAATACCTTCGGTACCGGCAAGATCAGCGATGACAAGATCGTCAAGCTGGTGCGTGAGATCTTCGACCTGCGTCCGTACGCAATCACCACCATGCTCGACCTGCTGCACCCGATGTACCAGGAAACCGCGGCCTACGGCCACTTCGGTCGTACCCCTGAACAGAAGACCGTCGGCGACGACACCTTCACCACGTTCACCTGGGAAAAAACCGACCGCGCCGACGACCTGCGTACCGCTGCCGGCCTGTAATCGCAGCACGTAGCACCCAAAGCCCCGCCGGGTTTTCCCGGCGGGGCTTTTTTGTTGCGCTTTTTTTGCGGGTGGGGGTTAGCGCGCGACGGCGAACCTGGCAAATAGTTCACATTTATTGGATCCAAACCTTGCAGGCTAAATGATGGCCCTCTAGAATCCGCGCCCTCCCGAGCGCTCAACCACATTGGATATTGCATTGCGCCTGCTCGGGACAGCCAAGTGCGCAGGCAATCGAACATTGAGGTTTTTCATGCGTATTTCCACGTTCGCCCCTGCTGCCGTCCTGTTCAGCCTGTTCGCCCTGCCAGTGCAAGCCGCTGACCTGAGCGGCCTGACTGGCGCCCTGACGTCCCAGCTGGGCGGCGCTACCGGCAACTGCGAAAAACAGAGCCAGGAGCTGCAAGCCAAAGTCGACGCCGCCAAAGCCAACGGCGAAGACCTGAAAGTGAAGGCCATGCAGGCTGCACTGGACCAGGTAAACAAAGGTTGCAAAAAAGTCGGCGAGTCCCAAGGCAAGCTCGACGAAGCCTCGCAAAAGCAGCAGGCCAAGGCTGACAGCAACGACACCGTGAAAGCCCTGGGCGGTCTGTTCAAGTAAGCAGAAACACCCGGTAAAAAGCCTCGCGCCTGCGGGGCTTTTTTATGGGCGTTTGCTTGCTTTAGGCTGGGCGCCCCTTCAGAGCAAGGATGCTCGTGATGACGCCCCGCCTGCTGCACTACCTGCTGTTGATGCTCTTCCCTATCGTCGCCTGGGCGCAGGGCTGCCCGGACTGGCCAGCCGACAAGGCCCGGGACGAAATCGCCGCCCTGCAACGGCAAATCGGCCTGTGGGATGACAGCTACCACCGGCTCGGCCAATCCCTTATCAGCGACGAGCTGTACGACCAGGCCCGCATACGCCTGGAGCAATGGCGCCGGTGCTTTGCACAGGTGGCGCCGCCTGGCGACAGCCCCCTTTCCAGCGCCCGGGGCACCATCCCCCACCCAGTGCCGCACACGGGCCTTGCGAAGCTGGTCAACGACCGCGCCGTGGAAGACTGGGTCCGCACTCGCAGCGACCTGTGGATACAACCCAAGGTCGATGGCGTCGCCATAACCCTGATCTACCGTGGGGGGCGCCTGGCCCAGGTCATCAGCCGTGGCGATGGCCTGCTCGGCCAGGACTGGACGACGTCGGCCCGCAAAATCCCCGGCATCGTGCAACGGCTGCCCGAAGCCATCGACCTGCTTTTGCAGGGCGAGCTGTACTGGCGCCTGGATGCCCATATACAAGGTGAGACGGGGGGCATGAACGCCCGCAGCAAAATCTCCGGGCTGATGAACCGTCACCAACTGAGTGACGCCGACGCCGCAGGTATCGGCCTGTTTGTCTGGGCCTGGCCCCAGGGGCCGGCGGACCTCAGGCAGCAACTGGGCACCCTCGCACGCTGGGGTTTTAGCGACAGCCAGCGCTATAGCCAACCCATCGAGAACTTCGAACAGGCGCGGCACTGGCGCACCTTCTGGCATGGGCATCCATTGCCCTTCGCCACCGACGGAGTGGTGCTGCACCAAAGCCAGCGCGCTCCGGCCGAACGCTGGCAGGCCAGTACGCCGTATTGGGCGGTTGCCTGGAAATACCCTGTGATCAAAGCCCTGGCCCATGTGCGCCAGGTGCAGTTCAAGATCGGCCGCACCGGGCGTATCACGCCGATCCTGGAACTGCACCCGGTGCTGCTCGACGACCGCCAGATCCGGCGCGTCAGCATCGGCTCCTTGAAGCGTTGGCAGGAGTTGGATATCCGTCCCGGTGACCAGATATCCATCAGCCTTGCCGGCCAAGTGATCCCAAGGCTCGACCAAGTCATCCTGCGCAGCCACCCACGCGCGGATATCACCGTGCCTGCCGCGAGCGATTTCCATCACCTGAGCTGCTGGCGACTGACTCCTGCCTGTGAGGAACAGCTGCTGGCCCGGCTGGCCTGGCTCAGTGGCAAGCAGGGGCTGGATCTGCCACACATTGGCCGCGAGACCTGGAACAGTTTGATCCAGGCCGGTCAAATCAGCGGTTTGGTGGATTGGTTGAACCTTGATGAGACAGAGCTTGCTACCATTGACGGATTCGGCGAGCGCAGCAGTGCGCGCCTGCTTGCGGGCTTGCGAGTTGCGCGCCAGCGACCGTTCGCGCAATGGCTGATGGCGCTGGGGGTTCCACCTACCGCCCGGAACAACCTCGCGGGCGGCTGGCAGGCCCTGGCCGCGCGAGACACTCAAGCCTGGCAAGCCGAAGCGGGAATCGGCCCGGGACGCGCGGCGCAGTTAAGCGCCTTTTTTCGCGACCCTCAGGTGGTGGCCATGAGCGAAACACTGCGGGCTGCCGGGATAGACGGCTTTTAGTCCCGGGCCCGTTACATTAATCGGTGCCGGCAGAAATCATCCTGCCCACCTGACAACGATCTTGTTTAATCTGGAGTCTTTATGAAGTTTCTTGCACCGCTTGCCCTGCTGACCATCACCAGCTTAATGACCACACCATTGATGGCTGCCGAGACGGCCCCGCAACTGACCGGCTGCGCCGCCAAGCGTCAAGCCATCAGCCTGCAGATCGAACAAGCCAAGGCCCACGGCAACAGTGAGCAACAAGCCGGCCTGGAAAAAGCCTTGAGCGAAGTCACCGCCCATTGCACCGACGCCTCCCTGAAAAAGGAACGCGAGAACAAGGTGCTGGATGCCAAACACGAAGTCAGCCGCCGTCAGGCCGACCTCGACAAGGCCATGAAAAAGGGCGACTCCGAGAAGATCAACAAGCGTAAGGACAAGCTCGCCGAATCGCGCAAAGAGTTGCAGGAAGCCCTCGACGACCTGGACAAGTAAGGCGCATTCGGCGTTCTTGCCCGATCAGGCTCAGTGGTCGCGAAACTGTTTATGACAGGCGCTGCAGGCATCTTCGACTTTCTGCACGGCCGGCCCCAGGTTACTGGCCTTGTAAGGCTGAACCTGGCTGGCGATCACCAATTCACCGGTGGCCGCCTCAAGGTTGCGCGCCAGTTCCTGGAACTGCGCCTGTTTTTGCCAGACCTCATCCTTGGCGCTGGTGTGGTCTTCTTCGCGCACCGTTGGAAAGTGCTTCCACGGCTCATGGGACAGAGCGTCGAGCTTGACCGCACCTTCGGCAAATTTCGCCCCGTCGAACGGGATGCGACCGCGCAGCATGCCACCCAGGTCTTCGCCGGTCTTGAGCATCTGCTTGAAAATAGCCTTGCGCTGGCCCAGTGGCGAGTTTGGATCAACGCCACCGCAGGCAGTCAGCGTCAGGCAGGCCAGCAATACAACAGTCAGTTTTTTAAAAGTCATGGTGGCTCAGGGTCACGGGAAACGGCGGCCAGTATCCTCGCCCCGCCCGCAAAGACCAATAGCCCTATTAATAATATGGATGCTTGCGCCACAACCTGCGCGGGCAATCGCCTTGGGAATTTACTTGCATGAATAACCTGTTGAACCCCTGGAGTCGCCGACTGGCGTGGGCTCTGCCGATGATCGCGCTGCTCGCAGGATGCGACGGCGGCAACACTCCGGCCCCCACGCCTGCGCCCGAAAAACCCCACGCCGTAGCGACCTATGTCAGCGCCACCTGGGACGCCCTGCCCGTGGTTTCGGACAGCGACCTGCAAGCCGGTTTCGAATCCTGGCGCAGTGCCTGCCAACGCCTGAAGAACGATCCGATATGGGGCACCACCTGCGCGGCAGCGGCCAATGTGCCGGGCAATGCCGGCGACATCCGCGGCTTCCTCAAGCAACAGTTGGACGTCTACGGCTTGCGCTCGGCGGACAACACGCCCAATGGCCTGATCACTGGCTACTACGAGCCGGTCTATCCAGGCAGCCTCACCGAAACCAAAACCGCCCATGTTCCCGTGTTTGGCGTGCCGGACGACCTGATCATCGTCAACCTCGAAAGCATCTACCCCGAACTCAAGGGCAAACGCCTGCGCGGGCGCCTGGAAGGCCGGGTCCTCAAGCCCTATGACGATGCCGGCACCATCAACCAACAAGGCTCCAGTGCCAAGCCGATTGCCTGGCTGACCCACCCGATGGACCTGCAATTCCTGCAAATCCAGGGTTCTGGCCGCATCCAGCTGGCTGATGGCCGACAACTGCGCGTGGGCTACGCCGACCAGAACGGTTTCCCCTATCGCCCGATCGGCCGCTGGCTGGTGGAGCAAGGCGAGTTGAAGAAAGAAGAAGTCAGCATGGGCGCGATCAGTGCCTGGGCCAAGGCAAACCCGCAGCGCATCCCGGAACTGTTGGCGAGCAACCCCAGCTACGTCTTCTTCAGCACCCGGCCCGATAGCAACGAAGGCCCGCGCGGCTCGCTGAACGTGCCGCTGACTGCTGGCTACAGCGTGGCGGTGGACCGCAAGGTCATCCCGTTGGGCAGCCTGTTGTGGCTGTCGACCACCCGGCCCGACGGCTCGCCAGTGGTACGACCGGTAGCGGCCCAGGACACTGGTGGTGCGATTGTCGGTGAGGTGCGTGCGGACCTGTTCTGGGGCACGGGTGATGCTGCGGGCGAGTTGGCCGGGAATATGAAACAGCAGGGCCAGATCTGGATGCTGTGGCCCAAGGGCGCAGCGCTACCCAAAGTCCCGGACGCCCCCCTGTAGGAGCCGGCTTACCGGGGCAAGCGGGCTTACTGTGCCAAGGGGGCTTACTGTGGCGAGCGGGCTTGCCCCGCGCTGGGCTGCGAAGCAGCCCCAGTAAGTCGAATACGGTGTATCAGATAATCCGTAGCGGGTGGTTTTGGGGCTGCTTCGCAGCCCAGCGCGGGCGATGCGGCGTTCCGACAAGCCCGCTCGCCACAACAAGCCCGCTCACCATAGTAAGCCTGCTCGCCACAGCAAGCAGGCACTGGCCGCGCGCCTTACATCGAGACGAAGAAAAAGCTCGCAATCAACACCATGCCCACAAACCACACCAGCGAACGCAAGATCGCCCAGTCCGCCAAATAGCAGATGATGTACAACAGGCGACTGGTGATAAACAGCACCGCCAGGACGTTGATGGTCACCAGTTCCGCGTTGCCCGCCAGGTGGGCAATGATCACCGCCGCCGCAAACGCCGGGGTCACTTCAAAGCTGTTGAGCTGTGCGCTATGGGCGCGTTTGGCAAAACCTTCCAGGGTCTCCAGGAAGGCCCGGGGGTCGTGGTTCTGCCGGGGCCCGAATTTGCCGCCACTGAACTTGGCCACGCCGGTGCACAGGTAAGGCAGAAAAATTGCGATCAACACACACCAGAAAGCGACAGTCATCACTCATTCCTTTTTTAGTTTTATCCACTGGTTAGAGTTTCATCACGAGCATGCCGATCAGTACCAACCCACAGGCTAAGAGCCGGGAGCGGCCGAAAGGTTCTTTCAGATAGCGCATACCGAACAACACCACCAGGATCACGCTGACTTCCCGCAGCGCGGCGGCCTCGGCAATCGAGCCCAACTGCATGGCCCAAAGCACCAGAGCGTAGCTCAACAACACGCACAATCCCACGCTCAGCCCCAACCGCCATTGCGTGCGCCAGAACAGGCTGAACGCCGCCCGCTTGCGCACCATGGCCAACAATGGAAAAGGCCAGGCGCTGAGCAGCGTCAGCCAGACCAGGTAGTCCAAAGGGTGCGACCAGCGCCGCAGCGCCTGCCCGTCGAGGAAGGTGTAGCAGCCGATGCACAAGCCGATCAGCGCCACCACCGGCAGCATCGACCAGGGCAACCTGTCCCCGCCACCGCCCTGCCACAACAGGCACAGCATGCCGAACGGGATCAGCAGGATGCCGACAATCTGCTGGGTACTGAGCACTTCACCGGCAAACACCAGGGTCAACGCCAGCACCACCAGCGGTGATAAGCCACGCATCAACGGGTACACCAGCCCCAGGTCGCCGACGCGATAGGCCTGGATCAACAGGTACCGGTAGAGCAACTCGAACAACGCCGAAGCGATGATCCACGGCCAGATTTCCAGGGGTGGCAGTGAAACAAATCCCACCGCCAGCAGAACAAACAACAGCGCAACGCTGTCCATGCAGGCGATCACCAACAGGCGTTCGCCGCTGAATTTGATCAAGGTGTTCCACGTCGCATGCAACAACGCCGCTACCAGGACAAGGGCCGTCGCAAGCAATGGAACCTCCTTAATTGATTCGGGATGTATCAGCACATGTTTATACTAAACGCCGCTTCGGCGCACCTAGCATGCCTATGACGGCTGCCATTTCCCCTATCTGCTCTTATTTCAACCGCCTTCCAAAGGACCCCGGATGCTTGAACTTGTTGCCGCCTTCATATGCCTCACCACCCTGCTCACTTATGTGAACTTCCGGTTTATCGGCTTGCCACCGACCATCGGCGTAATGGTCACCGCGCTGATGTTTTCCCTGTTACTCCAAGGCCTGAGCTTTATCGGTTACCCCGGCCTTGAAGAGCGCGTCCAGCAATTGATCGGCCAAATCGACTTCGGCGACTTGCTGATGAACTGGATGCTGTCGTTCCTGCTGTTCGCCGGCGCCTTGCACGTCAACCTGAACGACCTGCGCAGTTATCGCTGGCCCATCGGCCTGCTGGCAACCTTTGGCGTATTGATCGCCACCGTCGTGATCGGCAGCCTGGCGTATTACATCTTTGCCCTGTTTGGCTGGCATGTGAGCTTCCTCTACTGCCTGCTGTTCGGCGCACTGATCTCGCCCACCGACCCGATTGCGGTGCTCGGCGTGTTGCGTACCGCCAATGCGTCAAAACCGCTGAAGACCACGATTGTCGGCGAATCGCTGTTCAACGACGGTACGGCGGTGGTGGTGTTTACCGTCCTGCTGGGCATCGCGCAGCTCGGCGAGACGCCCACCGTAGGCGCCACTGCCATGCTGTTTGCCCATGAGGCGATTGGCGGCGTGGTGTTTGGCGGGCTGATCGGCTACCTGGTGTACCTGATGATCAAGAGCATCGAGCAGCATCAGATCGAAGTCATGCTGACCCTGGCACTGGTGATCGGCGGCTCGGCGATGGCCTCCGAGCTGCACGTATCGGCGCCGATTGCGATGGTGGTGGCCGGGCTGATCATCGGCAACCTGGGACGCAAGCTGGCGATGAACGACATGACCCGTCGCTACCTGGATGGCTTCTGGGAGTTGCTCGACGACATGCTCAACGCACTGCTGTTTGCACTGATCGGCATGGAACTACTGCTGTTGCCGTTCAACTGGCTACATGTCCTTGCCGCCAGCCTGCTGGCGGTAGCGATCCTGCTGTCTCGCCTGCTGACGGTGGCCCCGGCGATCCTGTTGCTACGGCGCTGGCGCACGGTGCCGCGCGGCACCATCCGCATCCTCACCTGGGGCGGGCTGCGCGGCGGGGTTTCGGTGGCGCTGGCCCTGGCCTTGCCGTTGGGTCCGGAGCGTGACCTGCTGTTGAGCATCACCTATATCGTGGTGCTGTCGTCGATCCTGTTGCAGGGTTTGAGCATCGGCAGGCTGGTCAAGCGCGTGACCCAGGGCGAGCCCCAGGCCACGCCTGAACATCACTGATCCTTGTCGATCTGCTGCGGATGCCTGGGATCCGCAGCCTTTTTACCCGGCAAGCTGCTTTCGCTGCGAATCTGCGCATGGCTGATCAACGCGAAGATAAAACTGCCGCCGATGATGTTGCCGGCCAGGGTCGGGCCGGCAAATATCAGCCAGAAGTCCTTCCACGGCAGCTCGCCGGCAAATACCAGGTAGGACACCTCCGCCGAACCGACGACGATGTGGGTAAAGTCGCCCAGTGCCATCAGATAGGTGATCAGGATAATGATCCACATCTTGGCGCTTTCCATGGACGGGATCATCCATACCATGGTGGCGATCATCCAACCGGAGACAATGCCCTTGGCGAACATCTGGCCGGTGTCGTTCTCCATGATCTTGCGCCCGATCTCCAAGAAAGCCAGGTCGGTCTTGGTGTCGAAGATCGGTAAGTGCAACATCACATAGGCCACCAGCAAGGTGCCACACAGGTTGCCCACCAACACCACCGTCCACAGCCGCAACAGGCGCCCGGCATTGCCCAGGGTCGGCTTGCTCATCACCGGCAGCACGGCGGTCAGGGTGTTTTCGGTGAACAGTTGCTGGCGCGCGAGGATCACCGCCAAAAAACCCGCGCAGTAGCCCAGGCTGGCGATCACCTTAAAGCCTTCGCCGTCCGGCAGGCGTGAGTTGAGCAACCCCATGGCCATCAATGACAGGCCCATGGTCAGACCCGCAGCCAGCGCTGACCACCATAACGCCGCGACGCTGCGCTCCAGTTCCTGGTCGCCCTGGGTGCGGATGATTTCATGCAACACAGCCGCCCGGGGCGGCTGGTTTTTGTCCACGTCGTGCTGTTCTTCCTGCGACAGATTGGGAGTCTTGCCGTCTTTTTGCGTGGCCATGGGCGTACCTGAACGAGGGGGCGATTTCAGGTACGACCCGTGCGCCCTCAAGAGCGTTCAATGACCACCGCTACACGGCGGATCGTTACTCGCTGTCGTCCTGGAACTGATCCTTCACGTACTTGATCTCGGTACGCCCGTGGGGCGCCGGCAAGCCGTCTTCGCCGAGGTTGACGAAGACCATTTTTTCCACGGTCAGGATGCTTTTGCGCGTGATCTTGTTGCGCACTTCACAGGTCAGGGTGATGGAGGTGCGGCCAAATTCGGTAGCGGTGATGCCCAGCTCGATGATGTCGCCCTGGCGCGAAGCGCTGACAAAATTGATCTCGGAGATGTACTTGGTCACCACCCGCTGGTTGCCCAACTGGACAATCGCATAGATCGCCGCTTCTTCATCGATCCAGCGCAGCAGGCTGCCACCGAACAGGGTGCCGTTGGGGTTCAGGTCTTCGGGTTTTACCCACTTGCGGGTGTGGAAGTTCATGTTCACTCCAAAGCGTCTTGCGAAATGATGGGCAACATCATGGCAGAGCGCCGGCCCAAGCTCTATGAGCCATTGCCTATCACAGCCATGAGCGATCTTCATGAGCCCGACAGAAAGGCTTGGGAAGTCGGGCGCAGGCGGCTATAATCGCCACCGTTTCAAAACGGTCATCTGTGATTGATACCGTTCTCCCGCCACCTGTCCGAGGGGCGCTGCAGCAGGCCCTGGCCTGTCAGGCTCGGATGGGGCGTTGCCCAGCCAGGTTGTCCTGGTTGGATACTAAACGCACAACGGCGCCCATTCGCACACTACGAATGGAGGCTCTTGATGAGCGCTGTAATCACGCCTGCAGGTTTTACCGACTACAAAGTCGCCGATATGTCCCTCGCTGCCTGGGGCCGTCGCGAAACCTTTATCGCCGAATCCGAAATGCCAGCCCTGATGGGTCTGCGCCGCAAGTACGCCGCTGAACAGCCGCTCAAGGGCGCGAAGATTCTCGGCTGCATCCACATGACCATCCAGACTGCCGTGCTGATCGAAACCCTGGTTGCCCTGGGTGCCGAAGTGCGTTGGTCGTCCTGCAACATCTTCTCGACTCAAGACCAGGCCGCTGCCGCCATCGCCGCTGCCGGTATCCCGGTGTTCGCCTGGAAAGGCGAGACCGAAGAAGAGTACGAGTGGTGCCTGGAGCAAACCATCCTGAAAGATGGCGCGCCTTGGGATGCCAACATGATCCTCGACGACGGCGGCGACCTGACCGAGCTGCTGCACAAGAAATACCCGGCCATCCTGGACCGCGTCCACGGCGTGACCGAAGAAACCACCACCGGCGTACACCGCCTGCTGGACATGCTGGCCAAGGGCGAGCTGAAAATCCCGGCCATCAACGTCAACGACTCGGTGACCAAGAGCAAGAACGACAACAAATACGGTTGCCGTCACAGCCTCAACGATGCGATCAAGCGCGGCACCGACCACCTGCTGTCGGGCAAGCAAGCCCTGGTGATCGGCTACGGTGACGTGGGCAAGGGTTCGTCCCAGTCCCTGCGTCAGGAAGGCATGATCGTCAAGGTTTCCGAAGTTGACCCGATCTGCGCCATGCAAGCCTGCATGGACGGTTTCGAAGTGGTCTCGCCGTTCATCGATGGCGTCAATGACGGCACCGAAGCCAGCATCGACAAAGCCCTGCTGGGCAAGATCGACCTGATCGTGACCACCACCGGTAACGTGAATGTGTGCGATGCCAACATGCTCAAGGCCCTGAAAAAGCGCGCCGTGGTGTGCAACATCGGTCACTTCGACAACGAGATCGACACCGCTTTCATGCGCAAGAACTGGGCATGGGAAGAAGTCAAGCCACAGGTGCACAAGGTTCACCGTACCGGTGCTGGTGATTTCGACCCACAGAACGACGACTACCTGATCCTGCTGGCCGAAGGCCGCCTGGTTAACCTGGGCAACGCCACTGGCCACCCAAGCCGCATCATGGATGGCTCGTTCGCCAACCAGGTACTGGCACAGATCTTCCTGTTCGACCAGAAATACGCCGACCTGTCGCCAGCCCAGAAAGCCGAGCGCCTGACCGTGGAAGTACTGCCGAAAAAACTCGACGAAGAAGTGGCCCTGGAAATGGTCCGCGGCTTCGGCGGCGTAGTGACTCAACTGACCAAGACCCAGGCCGACTACATCGGCGTGACTGTCGAAGGTCCGTTCAAGCCGCACGCCTACCGCTACTGATTTGCCTGCTGCCTGCTCCCCATGTGGGGGCAGGCTTTTGTGGGAGCGGGCTTGCTCGCGAAGGCGGTGTGTCAGTCGACTTATCTACTACTGACATACCGCCTTCGCGAGCAAGCCCGCTCCCACATTGACGGTGTGCACCTTCTGGCCTTATGAGTTTCCATAGGTATTACCATGTCCCAAGACCGTCGCTACAGCTTCGAGTTCTTCCCGACCAAGACCGATGCTGGGCATGAAAAACTGATGGCAACTGCTAAGCAGTTGGCCAGCTACAACCCCGATTTTTTCTCCTGCACCTACGGCGCAGGCGGCTCGACCCGTGATCGTACGATCAACACCGTGCTGCAGCTGGAAAGCGAAGCCAAGGTGCCCGCCGCTCCGCACCTGTCTTGCGTGGGCGACAGCAAGGACGACCTGCGCGGCCTGCTGACCCAGTACAAGGCTGCCGGCATCAAGCGTATCGTCGCCCTGCGCGGTGACCTGCCATCCGGCATGGGCATGGCCAGCGGCGAGCTGCGCTACGCCAACGACCTGGTGAGCTTCATTCGTGAAGAAACCGGTGATCACTTCCATATCGAAGTGGCCGCTTACCCGGAAATGCACCCGCAGGCGCGTAATTTCGAAGACGATCTCAACAACTTCGTACGCAAGGCCAATGCCGGCGCCAACAGCGCGATCACCCAGTACTTCTTCAACGCCGACAGCTACTTCTACTTCGTCGAGCGCGTGCAGGCCCTGGGCGTGAACATCCCGATCGTGCCGGGTATCATGCCGATCACCAACTACAGCAAGCTGGCGCGCTTTTCTGACGCCTGCGGTGCAGAAATCCCACGCTGGGTACGCAAGCAGCTGGAAGCCTACGGCGATGACGTCAAAAGCATCCAGGCCTTCGGCGAGCAGGTCATCAGCGAAATGTGCGAGACCTTGCTGCAAGGTGGCGCACCGGGGCTGCACTTCTACACCCTGAACCAGGCCGACCCGAGCCTGGCGATCTGGAACAACCTCAAGCTGCCACGCTGAGGCTGCCCGTTGTGCCGTCGCCCCGGATTCCTCGCGGGTCGGCGGCACAATAAAAATTCAGGTTTGCCGCCTGAAGATCCCCGATCCAGAGCTTCTCTTTAACCTGAGACAGTCGTAACCTCAGGGTATGCCCGTCATTCTCCAGTTGTTGACCGCTGTTATTTTCACTTGCCTGAGCCTGACCGCCCATGGCGAGAAACTGCGCATTGTCACCGAACCCTGGGCACCCTACGTCTACGAAGAAAACGGCCAGATGCGCGGGCTCGACTACGAGACCACCGTGATCGTGTTCCAGCGCCTGGGGATTGAGGTGCAATGGCAGTTCCTGCCCTGGAAACGTTGCCTGGCCATGCTCGACCAGGGCCTGGCAGATGGCGCGCTGGATATTTTTCACAGCCATGAACGCGACGCAGCACTGCTTTACCCCAGCGAACCGTTGTCCCAGGTTGAGTTTGTGATGTTCTACGCCAACGAGCGCCCGCATCCATTCCGCACCCTCAACGACCTGAAAGGGCTGACCATCGGCACGTCCCCCGGTTACCTGTATAGCGCCGGGTTCAGCGAATCCTCCCTGTTTACCCGCGAGCCGGCCCCCAGCCATGAGGCCAACTTCGGCAAGTTGGCCCGTGGCCGGATCGATCTGGTGATCACCGACCGCCGGGTCGGCCAGCATGTGCTCAAGGAGTTGGGCCTGGAGCAACAAGTCACCCAGGCGTCGCCGGTGATCAGCAGCCAGAAGCAATTCCTGGCCGTACGCCGTGGCGCGGGCATGGACCTGCTGGTGCAGCGCTTTGGCGCCGAGCTCAAACGCTTCAAGCAAGAGCCCGCCTACGCGGCCCTGAGTGCAAAATATGCCGGTACCGTGAGCCAAATCGCCCCGTCGCCCCTGCTGGACGACACCGTTGAGCAGCAGGAAAGCAGCGCGCAGTGATTGCTCTGTTATACTCCGGCCTTTCCGCCAGGCTTACGCCCGGCCTCTGTGGTCGTATCACAGGTATCCAACCCCGCTACTGCGCAGCTTTGCAGCCCGCGCGAGCCGTTGGAGTGCCTGCCAACCCCAGCAGGACCGGACGGGATTGCGTTCCTCTAAACGCCATTCGCGCCCGGCAAGATTATCCCTTTGGGCCAAGCCCTAACTACAAACAGGATTACTCATGTCCTTTGCTTCCCTCGGTCTCTCCGAGGCTTTAGTCCGCGCCATCGAGGCAGCGGGCTATACCGAGCCTACTCCGGTGCAACAGCGGGCTATTCCCGCCGTGTTGCAAGGTCGCGACCTGATGGTCGCGGCTCAGACAGGTACTGGTAAAACCGGCGGCTTCGCCCTCCCGATTCTGGAGCGGTTGTTCCCCAATGGTCACCCGGACAAATCCCAGCGTCACGGCCCGCGCCAACCCCGCGTACTGGTCCTGACCCCTACCCGCGAACTCGCCGCACAGGTGCATGACAGCTTCAAGCTGTACGCCCGTGACCTGAAGTTCGTCAGCGCCTGCATCTTCGGCGGCGTCGGCATGAACCCACAGGTTCAGGCCATGTCCCGTGGGGTTGACGTGCTGGTCGCCTGCCCTGGTCGTTTGCTCGACCTCTGCGGCCAAGGCAGCGTCGATCTGTCCCACGTGGAAATCCTCGTGCTGGACGAAGCCGACCGCATGCTCGACATGGGCTTTGTCCATGACGTGAAGAAAGTCCTCGCGCGCCTGCCGGCCAAGCGTCAGAACCTGCTGTTCTCGGCAACGTTCTCCAACGACATCACCGCCCTCGCCGGCAAGCTGCTGCACAACCCCGAGCGCATCGAAGTCACGCCGCCCAACACCACGGTCGAGCGTATCGAGCAACGGGTGTTCCGCCTGCCAGCCAGCCACAAGCGCTCGCTGCTGGCCCACTTGATCACCGCTGGCGCCTGGGAACAGGTGCTGGTGTTCACCCGCACCAAGCACGGCGCCAACCGCCTGGCCGAGTACCTGGACAAGCACGGCCTCACCGCTGTCGCCATCCACGGCAACAAGAGCCAGAACGCGCGGACCAAGGCCCTGGCCGACTTCAAGGCCGGCTCCGTGCGGATCCTGGTCGCCACCGATATCGCCGCCCGCGGCCTGGATATCGACCAACTGCCACACGTGGTCAACTTCGAGCTGCCAAACGTCGATGAAGACTACGTGCACCGTATCGGCCGTACTGGCCGTGCCGGTCGTTCGGGCGAGGCCATTTCCCTGGTCGCGCCGGATGAAGAAAAACTGCTGAAAAGCATCGAGCGCATGACCAAGCAGAAAATCGCCGACGGCGACCTGATGGGCTTCGATGCCAGCACCGTAGAAGCCGAAAAGCCGGAAGTGCGCGAGCGTCCGGATGTGCGTAACCCGCGCAACCCACGTGGTCCCAAGGGCGATGGCCCGAACGGCGGCGGTGGTGGCGGTGGTCGTCGCGACAAAGGCAAGGACAAGGGCGGCAAGGACAAGGCGCCTACCAACGGCCGTGGCGAACGCCCAGCCCGCGAGCAAAAGCCCCGCGAAGGCACCCCGGCCCGCGAACAGCGCCAGCCGAGCCAGCCGCCACGCGCCGCAGCCGACCGCGCACCGGACGAGTTCCTCGACGATGACGTGGATAACTTCGGTAACCGCGTTGACTACGTGCCCCAGGCCAAACCGGCCCAGGGCCGTGGTCGCCGCCCAGGTGCCCCGGCACAGGGCGCAGGCGCCGGCGCTCCGCGCACCGGTGGTCAGCCGCAGGGTCGCCAGAATGGTCCACGCAGCAGCAACGGCGCCACCACTGGCACCCCGCCTGCCAAGCGCAATGGTCCGCGTAACGGCGCTCCGCGTGATGGCCAGGCCCGTCGCGAAGAGTCGCGCAACCGCCGCCCCGCCCGTGATGAGCAGCCACGCTCCTCCGAGCCGGCCGTGCAGAACCCGCGCAGCGGCACCACGCCGAAGATTATCCACAAGGAGTCGAAAAGCGATCGCTTCCCGACACCTGAACAGTTGGATCAACTGCCAGGCCGCCCTCGTGGTGAAAAACCAGCGTTGCTGACCCGCAACCGCTGATTTTCATAGCGCCACTAAAAATGCCCCGGTTCGAACGATCCGGGGCATTTTTTATGGACTGGGCATCGATCAACTGTGGGAGCTGGCTTGCCTGCGATGGCGGTATTTCAGCCAGCATCTCTGGTGGCTGACCTGCCGCCATCGCAGGCAAGCCAGCTCCCACATTGACCGCGTTCCAGGCTAAAAAAAACCGGATCTCTCGATCCGGTTTTTTATGCCCGCAACAATTACTTCTGCTTCACACCTTCGATGGAGATGTCCAGGTCCAGGGTCTGGGAAGACGGGCCTGGGCCTTTGATGCCGAAGTCATTCAGGTTCAGCGTAGTCTTGGCGTTGAAGCCAGCACGTTCGCCACCCCATGGATCCTTGCCTTCACCGTTGAAAACGGCCTTGAAGGTCACAGGCTTGGTCACACCGTGGAGGGTCAGGTCGCCGGTCACGTCAGCGGTTTTTTCGCCGGTGGACTTAACCGAGGTCGACACGAACTTGGACTCAGGGAACTTGGCAACGTCCAGGAAATCCTTGCTGGCGATATGCTTGTCACGCTCAGCGTGGTTGGACCACAGGCTGTTGGTTTTCAGGTCGACCGCGATCTTGCTGGCTTCAGGCTTGGCGGCATCCCAGCTAAAGGTACCGTCGAAGTCCTTGAACGTACCGTGGATATAGCTGTAGCCCAGGTGGCTGATTTTCCAATCGATGAAGGCGTGCTGGCCTTCCTTGTCGATCTTGTAATCGGCCGCCATCACCTGACCAGCAGACAGCAGAGCAGTACCGATTGCCAGAGCGGCGAGTGTCTTTTTCAACATGCTTTCTATTCCTTGTGAGTCGAGGTTGAACATCAGGCTTTGCGCCCCAGCATACGAACCAGGGTCGCGTCACGATCGATAAAGTGGTGTTTCAAGGCGGCCACGCCATGCAGGCCGGCAAACACCACCAGCACCCAGGCCAGGTACAAATGCACCAGGCCGGCTACGTCTGCCTGGTCCGGTAGACCGGAAACCACGGCAGGAATTTCAAACAGACCAAACACCGGGATCCCGACACCGTCTGCGGTGGAAATCAGGTAGCCGGCAATCATCACGGCAAACAGCCCGAGATACAGGAACGCGTGGCCAAACGCCGCGCCGATCCGAGTCATGCGGCTATAACTGGCCAGCACTGGCGGCGGTGGGCTGAGCAGGCGCCAGACAATGCGCACCAGCATCACCGCGAACAGCGTAATGCCGATGCTTTTATGCAGGTCCGGCGCGTCTTTGCGCCACATGCTGTAGTAATCCAGACCGACCATCCACAGGCCCAGCGCAAACAGACCGAACACCACCAGTGCCACGCTCCAGTGGATAACAATGCTGACCCAGCCGTAGCGGGTCGATGTGTTTCGTAGTTGCATTCCCCAAATCCCGTAAGAGCCGTGCCCAAGACTAGCGTTTTACCTATCGATATAAAGCGGAAAATTTTGCTGTGAAAGATCGATTTATCCGATCTTGAGCCTATGAACAGTAAATTAACTAAGGATTAAGGACTATTGAGCACAAACGTGACAGACCGTCCTGCATTTACTGCCAATTCATGGCTCATGGGTTGTGACACAGCCCGCCATTGCATAGGCTTGCGCGATTGTTTTGCCTGCGCAGGTCGTGGCAGCGCTTCGAGGAGACGCAAAGATGGGCTTGAATAACCAGTGGATGCAACGCGATCTTGCCGTGTTGTGGCACCCCTGCACCCAGATGAAAGACCACCAGCAACTGCCGTTGGTGCCGATCAAGCGCGGTGAAGGCGTATGGCTGGAAGACTTCGAAGGCAAGCGTTACCTCGATGCCGTCAGCTCCTGGTGGGTCAATGTGTTCGGCCACGCCAACCCGCGCATCAACCAGCGCATCAAGGATCAGGTGGACCAACTGGAGCACGTGATCCTCGCCGGTTTCAGCCACCAGCCGGTGATCGAGCTGTCCGAGCGCCTGGTAAAGATCACGCCCGAGGGCCTGACGCGGTGCTTCTATGCCGATAACGGTTCGTCGTGTATCGAAGTCGCGTTGAAAATGAGCTTTCACTACTGGCTCAACCGCGGCCAGCCGAACAAGAAGCGCTTTGTCACCCTGACCAACAGCTACCACGGCGAAACCATCGCCGCGATGTCGGTCGGCGATGTGCCATTGTTCACCGAGACCTACAAGGCCTTGCTGCTGGACACCATCAAGGTGCCCAGCCCGGACTGCTACCTGCGCCCCGAAGGCATGAGCTGGGAAGAACACTCGCGCCACATGTTCCAGGCCATGGAACAGACCCTGGCCGATAACCACGACAGCGTCGCCGCCGTGATCGTCGAGCCGCTGATCCAGGGCGCAGGTGGCATGCGCATGTACCACCCGGTATACCTCAAGCTGCTGCGCGAAGCCTGCGATCGCTATGGCGTACACCTGATCCACGACGAAATCGCCGTAGGCTTCGGCCGTACCGGCAGCATGTTCGCCTGTGAGCAAGCGGGCATCCGCCCGGACTTCCTGTGCCTGTCCAAGGCCCTGACCGGCGGCTACCTGCCGCTGGCGGCCGTGGTCACCACCGAAGATGTGTACAGCGCCTTCTACGACGACTACCCGACCCTGCGCGCCTTCCTGCATTCCCACAGCTACACCGGCAACCCGCTGGCGTGTGCGGCGGCCCTGGCGACCCTGGATATTTTCGAAGAAGACAACGTCATCGAGAACAACAAGGCCCTGGCACAGCGCATGGCTACGGCCACCGCGCACCTGGTGGATCACCCCCATGTCTCGGAAGTACGCCAGACCGGCATGGTGCTGGCCATCGAGATGGTGCAGGACAAGGCCACCAAGACCGCCTACCCGTGGCAGGAACGGCGCGGCCTGAAAGTGTTCGAGCATGCCCTGGAGCGCGGTGCATTGCTGCGGCCCCTGGGCAGCGTGGTGTATTTCCTGCCGCCCTACGTGATTACCCCGGAGCAGATCGACTTCCTGGCCGAAGTGGCCACTGAAGGCATTGATATCGCCACCAACAGCAAAGTCAGCGTGGCAGTCCCGAAAGACTTTCACCCAGGCTTTCGCGACCCTGGCTAACGCCCCCTGTAGGAGCCGGCTTGCCGGCGATGAGGCCCGCAAGTCTTGCGCAGACCTTGATGCCGCCATCGCCGGCAAGCCGGCTCCTACAGGAAAAACGTCGCTCCCGCTGCATAGCAACACACACATTATTTGCAGAGAACAGAAATGAGACTGTCGCGTTTTTTCACCGATACCCCGCTAAGCCTTGGCGACCACGAACTGCCCGAAGCCCAGGCGCATTACATCAGCCGCGTGTTGCGCATGAACGAAGGCGATGCCGTGCAACTGTTCGACGGCTCTGGCCAGGAGTTTCGCGGCACACTGCTGGAAGTCGGGAAAAAACGCGTGACAGTGCAACTCACCGAGGCCTTCGCCGGCCAGGTCGAATCGCCGCTGCACATTCATCTGGGCCAGGGCCTGTCCCGTGGCGAGCGTATGGATTGGGCAATCCAGAAAGCCACCGAGCTTGGGGTCAACGCCATTACGCCGATCTTCAGCGAGCGCTGCGAGGTGCGCCTCAAGGACGAACGCGCCGACAAACGCCTGCTGCACTGGCGCCAGGTGGCGATCAGCGCCTGTGAGCAATGCGGCCGCTCCACGGTGCCGGTGATTCACCCACCGCTGTTGCTGGCCGATTGGTTGAAACAGGCCGAGGCGGATTTGAAGCTGGTGCTGCACCCGGTGGCCGAGCCGCTGGTGAGCCATGCCAAGCCGTCGAGCCTGGCGTTTTTGATCGGGCCGGAGGGTGGCTTGACCGATGGCGAAGTCCAGACCGCGCAAGGCGCTGGTTTCCACGCCGCAAGGTTGGGGCCGCGGGTATTGCGCACCGAGACTGCACCGGTAGTCGCGTTATCAGTCGCTCAACAACTCTGGGGCGACTTCTAACCCCACCTTGCAAACCCAATCAAACTGTAGGAGCTGGCTTGCCTGCGATGAGGCCCGCAAGTCTTGCGCAGACCTTGATGCCGCCATCGCAGGCAAGCCAGCTCCTACAGTTTTGATCGGGTGCTCGCCTGTTTACTCCACCGGATCACTCACCGGCTTGGCAATAATCGCCTTCAGCTCGCTGGTCATGGGGAACTCCAGGTTCAAGCCCTTCGGCGGAATCGGCTGTTCAAACCAGCGCTGGTAAATCCCGTTGATTTCCCCTGAGCTGTACAGCTCGCCCAGGGTCTCGTTGACCACCGCCAGAAACTGCGGGTCGTCCTTGCGCACCATGCAGCTGTAGATTTCCCGCGACTGTTCCTCGCCCACCACCACCCACTTGTGCGGGTCCTTGGCCTTGGCGCGCTCGCCATAGAGCAACGCGTCATCCATATAGAACGCCACGGCCCGACCCGATTGCAGCATCTGGAACGCCTCGCCATGGTCCTTGGCGCTGATCACCGACATATCCAGCTTGTGCTCATGGTTGTAGCTCTTGAGGAACCGCTCGTTGGTGGTACCGGCAGTGGTCACCACGTTCTTGCCGCGCAGGTCGGCGAAGCGCTGGATACCGCTGTCGTTGGCGGTGAGCAACTGGCCCTTCACATAGATAAAGCCATAGGAAAACGCCACCTGCTTCTGCCGCTCGGCCGTCACCCCGGTGGAGCCGCACTCCAGGTCGACCGTGCCGTTGATCACCAGCGGAATACGCGTCTGCGAGGTGACCAGGTTGTACTTCACGTTGAGCTTGGGCACACCGGTCTTTTGTTGAATACGCTCGACAATCTTGCTCGCCAGGTCCACCGAATAGCCCATGGGTTTGCCGGTGTTATCGCCGACATAGGAAAACGGCACCGACGCATCGCGATAACCCAGGGTGATGCTCTTGGCATTCGCGACCTTGGCCAGGGTGCCCGTCAGCGGTGCTTCATTGGCCTGGGCCTGGGCCGTCAACAACAGCCCCAGTGCGGTACCGATCAACGTGATTTTTTGCATTGTTATTCTCCGTTGGTGTTCTTGTTATGGGCGGCGTACAGCAATCACGCTGATTTCCACCAGCACACTCGGGCGTGCCAGTTCCGCCTGCAGGGTGGTGCGGGTCGGTGCCTGGCCGGGCGTGAGCCAGGCGGACCAGACATCATTCATCGGCGCAAAACCTTCCTGGATGTTCTTCAGGTAAATGGTCGCATTGAGCAGATGATCCTTGTCGCTGCCGGCTTGCGCCAGCAGCGCGTCAATCTTGGCCAGCACCTCGTGGGTCTGGGTGGTGACGTCCTGCCCCTGACCCGGCACTTGGCCGGAGAGGAATACCAGGTCCTGGTAGGTCACGGCGCCCGATAGGCGATTATTGCTGTCGATCCGGTTGATGGTCATTGCGGTGCCCTATGCGGCGCGGGGCGCGAGGCCCTGCATATCAATGGAAGTGGTGTGCTGGCCGATCAGTTCGGCCAATACCTGGCCGCTGCCACAGGCCAGGGTGAACCCCAGGGCGCCGTGGCCAAGGTTGAGCCACAGGTTGCGGTACACGCTGGCGCCAATCAGCGGCACACCGCTGGGGGTGGCCGGGCGCATGCCGGCCCATTCGGTGGCCTGGCTGTAGTCACCGGCCAAGGGGAACGTCTCACAGGCCTGGCGCTTGATCAGGGCCAGGCGCTTGGGCTCAAGGCCCGTATCAAAGCCGACGATGTCGACCATCGCCGCCACCCGCAGCTGTTCGCCGATCCGTGCGTAAACGATCTTGCGGTCATAGTCGGTGATGCTGATTTTCGGCGCGGCGTGTTGCTCGCCAATCGGCACACTCAGGCTGTAGCCCTTGAGCGGGTACAGTGGCAGCGCGATCCCCGGCAACGCCAGCTCAGGGCTGCGCACCCCCGCCGCCAACACCAGGTGCTGCACCGGCATCACCTCGCTACCCAACTCAATCGCCTGCACCGTGCCGTTGGCATGCCGGATACCCGTGACCTTGCGCCCCAGCACAAACCGGCAACGGCCCGACGCTTCAAGGCGCGCCGCCAGTTGCTGGCAGAAGCAGTGACAGTCCGCTACTTCTTCATTGGGCGTGTAGATCCCGCCGACAAAATCCTTCGCGCCCAGGGTCGGTTCCAGGCGCGTGCAATCGGCCGCCGACAGCACCTGTTGCTGCAGGCGATCCAGCACTTTGCCGCGGGCATGTTCAAAGGTGTGATGGCTGCGAAATGTCACCAGTTTGCCGTTGCGCTGCCAGTCGAAGCCGTCCAGCCCATCCTCTTCGCGCCATTGCTGCAAGATGCCTTGGCTCAACGTGGCCAGGCGCAACAGGTGGCCGGCGTTGCGTTTGTTCACCGAGGCCCGGCAAGCGCCAAGGAACGCGGCCATCCAGCGCCATTGCGCCGGGTCCAGGCGCGGGCGCAGCTTCAACGGCGAGTCACCGCGCAGCAGCCAGCCAATGGCTTGCAATGGCACGCCCTTGTCCGCCAGCGGCGCGACGTAGCGGTAGGACAACTGGCCGCCATTGGCAAAACTGGTCTCGCTGCCCAGGCTGTCGCGGGCCTCGACCACCGTCACGTCCATACCGGCGCGCACCAGGGCATAGGCGCTCGCCAGACCGATGACCCCACCGCCAATGATGCAAACCTGCTGAGCCATGTCGATTCCCGAGCGTTGTAATGAGCGTCCAAGGTTAGGGGCAGGTGACAGGCGCCGGACAATGAATAAAGATGGGCCACCTATAAACAAAGGTTATGGACTCGTCATGCGCTTGCGTCATATCGAAATTTTCCAGGCCATCCGCCAGACCGGCTCCGTCAGCGCCGCCGCGCAGTTGTTGCACGTCTCGCAACCGGCGGTGACCAAGGTGTTGCAACATGCCGAGTTGCAGCTGGGTTTCCCGCTGTTCCTGCGCATACGCGGCAAGCTGCAGCCGACTCCGGAAGCCCTGGCCCTGGAGCGCGAAGTCGATAAGGTCAGCGAAAGCCTGCAAGGCGTGCGGCGCCTGGCCCAGAACCTGCGGCGCGCGCCCGGCCAAAGCCTGCGCATCGGCGCCACGCCGGCCCTGGCCTTGTCATTGTTGCCGCCGGCAATTGGCGAGTGGACCCAGCGCTATCCGGACATTGCCTGCGAACTGTCCAGCGCCCACAGCCGTGAGCTGGTGCAGAACCTGTTGATGCGCGAGATGGATGTGGCGCTGACGCTCAAGTCCCCGGACCATCCCGGGCTCAAGGCCCAGGCATTGGCCCACGGCGTACTGGTGGCCCTGGCGCCTCGGGGCTTCTGGCCTGCGGCGGAGCTGGGCAAACCCTTGCCGTTGATGGCCCTGGCAGGCGCGCCGTTGATTGGCCTGTCCAGTGCCGACCCGCTGTCGGCGCGGCTCGACAGCTACCTTGAAGCGGTCGAGCCGCCGCCCAAGGTGCAGATCTCGGTGCAGACCTATTCCCTGGCCCGGGCCATGGTGGAGTCCGGCGCCGGCCTGGCGGTGATCGACCCCTTCACCGCCCTGGGCACATCCACCGACAGCACCTGCATCCGCCCCCTGGCCCCGCCGCTGCCCATCACCCTGTACGCCCTGACCCGCGCGGATGAACCGCCGCCGCATATGTTGGCGAGCCTGCTGGAGATCTTTGGCAGCCGTGCCCAGGAGCAGCTAGACCGCCTCTAAAACACCGCAGAACCCTGTAGGAGCTGGCTTGTGTGGGAGCTAGCTTGCCTGCGATGCAGACACCTCGGTCCATCAGTCACACCCCAGTGATGCTATCGCAGGCAAGCCGGCTCCCACACAAAACCAGCGCCATGTGGTCTGTCAGAGCACGTAGCCCATGATCGCCACAAAGTGCAGCAGGCTGCCGCCGATCACGAACAGATGCCAGATCCCATGGGAGTGCCGCAGCCGGTGTTCCAGGGCGAAGAAGATAATCCCCACCGTGTACAACACCCCGCCCGACGCCAGCCAGATAAACCCGTCCATACCCAACGCGCCAATCAATGGCTTGACCGCCACCAACACAATCCAACCCATCACCGCATAGATCACAATCGACAAAATACGCGCCTCGGAGCGCGGCTTGATCTCCTGCAGGATTCCGATCACCGCCAGGCCCCAGACAATCCCGAACAACGTCCAGCCCCACGGCCCGTTCAGCGTCACCAGGCAAAACGGGGTGTAGCTGCCGGCGATCAGCAGGTAGATCGAGAAGTGATCGACCTTCTGCATGATTTCTTTTTTGCGCCCGCGCACGCTGTGATACACCGTCGAGGCGCTGTACAGCACCAGCAGGGTAAAGCCGTAGATCGCCACACTGACGATTTTCCACGGGCTGCCGTCCATACTCGCCACCACCAACATCCACACCGCGCCGATAAAGGCCGCCACGGCGCCGAGCAAATGACTCCAGGCGTTGAATCGTTCTCCGTGATACATGTGTCGCCAACCTCCAAAACTGCTGCATCGACCCCGTAAGGCTCAGGCCTGACAGGCCAGAGTGCAAGACCGTTATGACGGTTGCGGCGCTTTAAGGGCACAATCGAGCGCATTCGAATAAGAGCCATCGCCATGCTGATCGACGAAGAGTTCACCCTCAAGAAGCTGGAAATCTTCCTGGCCTTCATGCGCACCGGCAACCTGGCCCGCGCCGCCGCCGAGTTGCAGACCAGCAATGTCAGCGTGCACCGGGCCATCCACTCTCTGGAGAATGCCCTGCGCTGCCCCCTGTTCAAGCACGAAGGGCGCAACCTCACCCCACTGGAAAGCGCCTACGTGCTCGAAGAGCGCGCGCAAAAACTGGTGCAGGACGTGGTCGACAGCGTGCGCCTGACCCGCGAAGCTGCTGGCTTCTCCGCCGAACGTTTCAAGCTTGGCGCCCTGTATTCGCTGACGGTCAAGACCGTGCCGCAACTGATCATGGGCCTGAAAATCCGCCGCAGCGAGCTCAATATCGACCTGATCCTGGGCTCCAACGTCGACCTGATGTACAAGCTCAAGAACATGGAAGTCGACGCGATCCTGATCTCCCTCGACGACCAGGTGATGGAGCCGGACTGCGCGCAGATCCAGCTGTTTTCCGATGACATCTTCCTCGCCACCCCCGCCGACTCGCCCCTGGACCGCGAACAGGAAATCGACCTGGCCCAGGTGCGCGACGCCACCTTCATCACCCTGACCCAGGGCTTCGCCACCCACCAGGACGGCGCACGGGTATTCAAGCAGGCGGGGTTCGAGCCGAAGGTGGCGATGCAGGTCAACGACATCTTCACCCTGCTGAGCATGGTCAGCTCGGGGGTGGGATATGCATTGCTGCCGGGAAGGATTGCGGCGGTGTATGAGAACCGGGTGAAGCTGATTCCCTTGCAGGCGCGCTACCGGCTGCAGCAGCACATTGGCGTGGTGTTCTTGAAGGCCAAGGAGCGCGATCCGAATTTGCTGGCGTTGTTGGCAGAGTGTCGGATGTATGCCAATCGGCAGGATTGAAACCGCCGATGAGGCCCGAACATTCAATCGAGATTAGCGAATCAGCCCACCAACCCCCGCATCAGCAAAAACAACAACGAAGGCCCCAACAGACACCCCAGCGCCGTATAAAACGCCGCCGTCAGGCAGCCATAGGGCACCAGCTTCGGATCGGTCGCCGCCAACCCGCCGGCCACGCCGCTGGAGGTGCCCATCAGGCCGCCGAAGATAACCGCACTGCGCGGGCTGTTCAGGCCAATCAACGGCGCCACGAACGGGGTCATCACCATCACCAAAATGGCCTTGATCAACCCCGCAGCAATGGACAACGCCATCACCTCGGAACTGGCGCCAATCGCCGCCCCGGTCACGGGCCCGACGATATAGGTCACCGCCCCGGCGCCGATGGTGGTCAGGCTCACCGCATCGGTGTAGCCAAACGCCATGGCCACCCCAACGCCTGCGACAAATGACGAGCCGACGCCCACAAACAGTGCAAGCACCCCCACGTATCCGGCACGCTTGAGCTCATCGACGCTCACCCCAAACGCGGTCGCCACAATGGCAAAGTCGCGCAGCATCGCCCCGCCCAGCAGGCCGATGCCCGACAGCAGCGGGATATCCACCACGCCCTTGGCCCCGCCGGTAAACGCACCGCCCACATAGGACAGCACCAGCCCCAGCAGGATCGCGATGGCCGACCCATGCAAGCGGCCTTTGGTGAAGGTGTCGCTGATCCAGTAGGACACCCACATGGTCAGGCCGATCACCGCAAAACCACTGATCAGGCCATAGCCGGTGATGACTTTCATCAAGGATTCGTACATGGCGCTCACCCTGCCGTCTTGGTAGGGATGACGGCATCCGGCTCACGGTTGCCGAGGCGTACCAGCACCGGCACCAGGGCAAATGCCACCACTACCGCGCAGGTGCCGGCGAGAATCGCCATGGGGCCGCCACTGATAGCGCCATAGACGTTTTGCTGGGCCGCCATGGCCACCACAATCGGGATGTACACCGCCGCCCAGAAGCTCACACCCTGCTCCGACTTGCCGGTAAACAGGCCACGCTTGCCCAGGTAACTGCCCAGGCCGATCAGCAGCAACATCGCGATGCCTACCCCGCCGACGTTGGCCGGGATGCCCATCCATTGGCCCAGCAGCTCGCCGACAAACAGGCCCGCCAGGGTACACAAGGCCAGAAACGCCACACCGTAAATAATCATGCTGGTAGTCCTCTTGATGCTTGATCGAAATTGTTGTTTTTGTGCTTCGAAAGCCAAGGTCATGCTTTATCGGTGATGGCGGCCCTCCTGCTCCAACAGGGCCTGCAAGGTGTCCAGGCGGGCACCTTCGAACGCGATCACGGTGCCCTGTTCAAACACCCGCCGCGCCAGGCCAGTAAGCACCGCGCCTGGTGGCAGTTCGATCTGCAGGCGCACACCACGCTCATAGGCGCTTTGCACGGTGCCGCGCCAATCGACGATGCGGCACATGTTGAAGGCCAGGTCGTCGCGCAGTTGCGCGGGATCACGAATCGGCCGCGCCCGCGTGCTGCTCAGGTAGCTGATGGCCGGCGCCTTGAGCGCGACCTTGGCGAACGCCTCGGCCAGTGTTTGCGCAGGCGTGTCCAGCAGCGCGCAATGGGACGGCACGCTGACGGCCAGGCGCTTGGCCACGACCTGGCCTTTGACGCGATCCGCGACCCGTTGCATGGCTGCATCGCTGCCGGCAATCACGCACTGGTTGTCGGCATTGATATTGGCCAGGTACACCGGTGAATCGGGTCCCTGGACTTCGGCCAGCACATTTTCGACGGTGGATAACTCCAGGCCGATCAGCGCGGTCATGCCGTAGCCCTGTGGATAAGCGCGCTGCATCAGCTCACCGCGCAGGCTGACCAGGCGCAGTGCATCGGCAAACCCCAGGGCGCCGGCGATCACCGCCGCCGGGTAGGCGCCAATGGACAGGCCCGCCACGTAGTCCGGCGTGTGTTGCAACTGACGAGCGTGGGCCACGCCTGCAATCAGCAAGCACAGTTGCACGGCGCGGGTACTGGCCAGGGCCTGTGCCGAATCGAGCTGGCGCACATCTTGCGCCAAGGCCTCGCTGGCTTCGTCGAGGACGCTGGCGGGCAACTGCTGGAGCATGCCCGGGCGCTGGGCGCCTTGCCCTGGGAACACCAAAAGGCTGCTCATACCACCGCCTGCCAAGGGTCACTGACCAGGTGCGCGCCGCTGGCGCTTTTCAGCAGCACCCGCGGCGAAGGGCCGGCCCATTCGCGCAAGGCCACCGCGCCATACGGGGTTTGCAGTTGCAGATCCACGGCACACGGCGCGGTGTCCAGCAGCGCCGCCAGATCCTTGGCATCGCCGCGATCAAGAGGCTCGGGCGTGCGCAACAACAAATCCAGATCGCTCTGGGCATGCAGCGCTTCAATGCCGGTGGCCAACTCGAAACCCGCGCTGCCCGTCACGCCCCAGACTTCGTGCGCCAGCATCGGCCGCAACTGATCGAGGGCGCGCAACGCCGGCAGATCCCGAGGCGAGATCACCTCGCGCAGCGCTTCCGGGGCAACTCGCCGTTGTACCGCTGCTAGGGGCATCAATGCGCCAAAGCGCTGCTCACGCAAACGCCCGCGCACACCCACCGCCACATAGCCCGGTTCGGCCAGCGCCCGGCGCACCACAACGGGCTGCCCGGCACCGATCGCCGCCAGTGCCCAGGCCGGTGCGTCAGCCGGCAGATGCGCCGGGGTCATGCCCCAGAGCAAGTCGTGAGCGTTCACCATTGCTCCCGCAGCAGCTCGCGTACACGGCTGGACGCCGCACGGTTGACGGCGCCCAGGCGCCCGCGCAAATCCCGCACGCCGCTGTTCTGTACGTCCTTGATCGCCTGCTGCAGGCAATCGCTGACCCGCACCAGGTCATCGGCCGTGGGGTGCTCGATCTGGTTGACCGTGAGGGTTTCCCAGAGCAGACCGAGGCTGGCATAGCTGTCGATGTCATAGGCCATGGGCGGCACGCTGGCGGCCAGGGCTTCCAGTTCTTCGACACTGCGCAAGGTGACCCGCGCCGCCGACGCCTTGCCCATGGCGTGCACCATCACCCCAGGGTCGCGCAGGGCAATCAGGCGATTGGCTTGGTAGCCATGGGCAAGAAACGCCCCGGACATGGCCTTGCCCACCAGCAACCCGATCACCGGGTGCCCGGCCAGGCGCGCACGGGCATAACTGTCCGCCGCCGCCGCCAGGGCTTGATGAATCCCCAACGCTTCTTCGCGGCGGCCGTAGGCCTGGCTCGGTACGTCGACGATGGCAATGATCGGGCGTTGATCGCCGCTGGCGATGGCTTCATCCACCGCCTTGGCCAAACCCCAGCCTTCCAGCAAACCCACCTCACCCTGACGCGCCCTTGGGAAGCGGTTGGCGGCATCCGGCACCACCGCGATAAACCGTACGGCTTGCTCGCCAAGCACGCCATCCGCCACTTTCAACGAAGCCGGCAGACCTGCCACCGGCGCCGCACCGGCGCTCAATGCGCTGAACCACTGCAAGCCTCTCATGGGCGTTCTCCCTGATACAGGTCACGAACCGTGGCCGGCTCGATCTGCGGTGCGGCGTCCAGCGCAGCCAGACGCGCCAGGTAATAGTCGGCCTGGCGGCTGCGTTGCGAGGCCGGCAAACCTTGCTGCAACAGTTCACTGATCTGCTGGCGGATCTGCGCCACGTCGTCCGCCACATAGCGGTCGGCCAGGCCGCTGTTGAAGCGCTGCTCGCCGCCGGTCAGGCTCCAGATGAAGGGCCGGTCACGGGAGTCGTATTCTTCAAGGCCGGCTTCCTGTTCGATCACTTGCGGGCCGTTCAAGCCCAGGCGGGCTTCGCGGGTTACCAGCAGGTAACTGCACAGGCCAGCGGCAATCGACATGCCGCCAAAGCAGCCAACACTGCCGGCCACCACGCCGATCACTGGCTGGTACTGGCGCAGGTCGACAATTGCGGCGTGGATATCGGCAATCGCCGCCAGCCCGAGGTTGGCTTCCTGCAAGCGCACACCGCCGGTTTCCAATAGCAGCACAGCGCGGGTGGGGACGCCGTTGCGGTTGTCCTCGGCGGCCAGTTCCAGGGCCCCGGCGATTTTTGCCCCGCCGACTTCACCGAGGCTGCCGCCCTGGAAGTTGCCTTCGATGGCGGCGATCACCAGCGGCAGGCCGTCGAGGGTGCCCTTGGCGATCACCACGCCATCGTCGGCCTGCGGGACCACACCCTGGCGGCTCAGCCACGGCGACATTACGCGTTGGAACGGGTCGATCAGTTCCCGGTAGCTGCCGGCATCCAGCAACGCCTTGGCCCGCTGACGGGCGCCGAGCTCGACGAAGCTGTGTCGGTTGAGTAAGTCAGTCATGGCCAAGCTCCTCGAAACCTTGCTCCAGACGCAAGCGCACCACGCCGGGGGTGGCGCCAAAGTCGTGGATCTGAATGTTCAAGGCCGGCGGTGTCTGTTCCTGGAAAAGCCGCTGGAACAGGTGTTGCCAGCGTTGCTCGGCGCCGTTGACCGAGGTTTGCACCTGGATGCTCAAGGTGCCCGCCGTGCCCGGTTCCAGCAGCACTTCAAGGTCGCCGGAACCGACGCAACCCACCAGCGCACGGCCTTTGGGCGGCTGCCCGGCGGGGAATTCAAAGGATAGGGTTTCCATCAAAACGCTCCGTCGCAAGACTCGATGCGGTCGATAAACAGGCAGGCGGCCAACAGGTCGGCGGCGCCACCGGGGGAGGCATTGAGTGCCAGCAGTTGTTGGTCCAATTCATTGAGGCGCCGCCGCCCGGCCAGGCTTGCACTGCCGCCTGCGTCCAGCACGGCCTGGGCCCCCAGTTGCATGGCCTGCAGGCCATCGGTGCCGGCGCGGTACAGCACGCAGGTATCGGCCAGTTGGGTCATGATCGCCAGCAGCGCATCGAGGCGTGCGTTCTGCTCGCCGTGTTGTTGCGCACGGCTTGCATGCAGTTGCGGCAGGCCCCGTTGCAGCACCGCGGGGAAGCCCAGTTGCGCTTCTTCGCGGGCACCGTGCACACCGTAGCGCTGCGCGACTTGTACGCCATGGCTCAACGGTTGCGGCGCATAGCGGTCGTTGAGCAAGGCCAGGCGCGCGGCGCGCAGGCTCACGGCACTGGCGTTGCGGGAGGTGGGATCCAGCGCGGTGGCAGCCACCAGCAGGCCGAGGGCCCAGATCGCGCCGCGATGGGTGTTCACGCCTTGGGTGGTGATCAGCATCGCTTGCTCACCCTCGCGCCCGATACGGCCCAGGGCTTCGCGCAGTGGCAGGCCGACTTCACCTAACTCGATCGCCGCCTCGGCCATTTCCTTGAACGCCGGCCACAGGGACAGCGCCGAGGCATGCATCAGGCCCAGGTGCAGATCGTTGTGAGCGCCGTTGCCGCGCCGGTCCACCAACGCCGGCTTGGGCGACAGGTCCGCTTCGTCGATCAGCGCGTCGACCGCCAGGTCCGCCAGTTGCTCGGCCAGGGTCAGTGTGTGCAGTTTGAGTGCGTGCATTTACCAGCTCCTGAACTTGGCGGGCGGGTTGTACAGGCCACCGGACCAGTCCACCAGGTCGGCCACGCTTTTGGCCGCCAGCAGTTCGCGGGTGGCGTCGGTGCGGCGGATGCCGAGGTCTTCGGGCAAGGCGATCAGGCCCTCGCGGCGCATGCGCGCGGTGTCCTTGGGGTTGTGGCGCAGGCCGATGGCGGTCACCCCGGCCACCGCCGCGATCATCGCCTGGCGTTCTTCCAGGGAGCGCGCCTTGTACAGGTAGGCGATGCCTTCTTCGGTGAGCAGGTGGGTCACGTCGTCGCCGTAGATCATGATCGGCGCCAGGGGCATGCCGCTTTTGCGCGCCACTTCCACCGCATCCAGGGTTTCGACGAAGGTCGGTTTGCCGCCCTCCTGGAAGGTCTCTACCATTTGCACGACGAGTTTTTTGCCGCGTTCCAGCAGGGCTTCGGGGGCATCGTCGTGGCGCATATCGAGCCAGGCCGGGGTGCCGTGACGGCGCCCCCGCGGGTCGTGGCCCATGTTCGGCGCGCCACCGAACCCGGCCAGCCGGCCGCGGGTCACGGTGGAGGAATGACCGTCGCCATCTACCTGCAAGGTGGCGCCGATAAACAGGTCCACCGCGTATTGGCCAGCCAATTGGCAGAACATCCGGTTGGAGCGCAATGAGCCGTCGCGGCCGGTGAAGAACACATCCGGGCGGGCGGCGATGTAGTGTTCCATGCCCAACTCGGTACCGAAGCAATGCACGCTTTCGACCCAGCCGCTTTCGATGGCGGGAATCAGCGTCGGGTGCGGGTTGAGGGTCCAGTTGCGGCAGATCTTGCCTTTGAGGCCCAGGGACTCGCCGTAGGTCGGCAGGATCAGTTCGATGGCGGCGGTGTTGAAACCAATGCCATGGTTCAGCGACTGCACATTGTGTTTTTCGTAGATGCCACGGATCGCCATCATCGCCATCAGCACATGCACCGGCTTGATATGCCGGGGGTCGCGGGTGAACAGCGGTTCGATGTAGAAGGGCTTGTCGGCCACCACCACAAAATCCACCCAACTGGCCGGGATGTCTACGCGGGGCAAGTCGCTGACGTCGTCCACCAACTGGTTGACCTGGACGATGACGATGCCATCGCTGAAGGCCGCCGGTTCGATCAGCGCCGGGGTGTCTTCGGTACTGGGGCCGGTGTAGATGTTGCCGGCGCGGTCGGCCATAAAGCCGGCGGACAGCACCACGTTGGGGATCAGGTCGACAACCAGCCGTGCATACAATTCGATGTAGGTGTGGATCGCGCCGACTTCCAGCAGGCCGTCTTCGAGCAACTGGCTGATGCGCAGGGATTGGGTGCCGGCGAAGGAAAAGTCGAGCTTGCGCGCGATGCCCTTTTCAAACAGGTCCAGGTGCTCGGAGCGCCCGACGCTGGGCATGATCATGTGCAAGTCGTGGAGCACAGCCGGGTCGGCCTTGGCCAGGGAGCGCGAGAGAAAGTCGGCCTGCTTCTGGTTATTGCCTTCCAGCACCACACGGTCGCCGGGCAGGATCAGGGCTTGCAGGGCCTCGACAATGCGTTCGGTGGGTAACACCACACCATCGGCCAGGGATGCCACCCGCGCCAGACGCCGCTGTTTCTCATCGCGTCGCCGCGTCCAGCGCGAGTCGGGGGTTATTGTTGTTGTCATGATCGCTCCACGGGTTCGCTGTCGTGGGGCTCACCATAGGAGTGAATCGGGGGGGTATCAATCAAGCTCGGCGGCGAACCGTTACGGCTGGAGTAACGATCCGTTCTGTGGGAGCGAGCTTGCTCGCGAAAAACGTCAACGATAATGCAGCGCTATTAGGTAACGCGCGGCGCCCATTCATCCTTCGCGAGCAAGCTCGCTCCTACAACCATTCCATACGCTGGCGCCATACGGTCCAGCCCATGGCGATGCCTGCCACGGTATGAAACCCCAGCACCGCCGCCAGGCTCCAGCTCACCAGCCCCCAAATCGCCTGCACATACACCGGCAGCAGAAACAGCAATAGCCCAAACAACAGGCCCACGCCCCACTGCTCCCACTTCATTGACCGACGCAGGTAGGAAATGAACGCGCAACCCATCGCCGCGACCAGGAACACCAGCAACAAACCCGACACTGCATGCCCCGTCACCACAGGCCAACCGAAGAACCAAAAGAGCAGGCAGAGCGCAGACAAGGCGAGTGAGCACATGAGGATAAACACCAACAGGTATTCAAAGATCCTCAGGCCCCAGCCATGGATGAAGGTGCGGGTCTGTTGAATGTCGGCCTTGCTCGGCCGTCGCGAGATAGCCACCGCCAGCAGGCCCGAGCCCAAGCCGCCCAGGCTCATGACCACCAGATTGATCACAACGACCTTGGGTTCTTTGTATTCGTCACTGAGGGTTTCCAGATACCCCAAGATAAACACCGCGCCCACCGACGAGATCACGAAGCCTGCGAGCTTGCCGCGCCGGGTCGGGAAATTCATCGTCACGCTGGCAGTGAGCGCCAACACCACGACCCACAACAGCAAGGCACCATTAAACGGGCTGGAGTTGTACAACCGGACAAATACGTCAAATAGCCACATTGTGTTGTTGCTTCCACCGAAAGACTCCTCGGGTTATCGGCGGGTTTGCGTGGGGCTTTATCCGAGAAAGCATTTGAGCTGCGCATCCACATTACTCAACAACGCTTGTGTACTGTCGAGTTGCCCTGACGGCTCATGCTCAAGACACCCGCCCGTTGCAGGCGCTCCAGCTCACGGGTCAGGCTGCCCTTGCCCACTTGGGCCCAGCGGGCTATTTCATTGGTGAAAAAGCTCTGTTCAGGTTTGCCAAAAAGCAGGCCCAGGACTTTTTGCTGGGTCACGGTAAACAGGGCTGTGCTGAGGGGCAGGGTTTGCATGGCGACGACCAAAGAGTCCCAAAAAGGGAACGATAGGTCCCTTTTTGGGACTGATCAAGTTTTACGCAGCGGCCGCCGGCGATATCTGCTCCAGCGCGTGCTCGATCAGCAGTTGGCCCCGCTCGATCATTTGTGGGATGGCGCGAAAATTTCGCGGGAAAAATCTAAAGACTGCATCCCCATCAATCATTCCTACAACCTTTTAGGGTTGTTGCTCGGATGTCGCCTCACTAGCCTTTGGGATTTGAATCATCTCACCAGCAGAACATCATGAATCTGACCCTGAAACCCGATACAAGGCCATTGCAGAGTGTGATGTATCACATCACAATCCATCCATGATCGTCAGCTGGAAACACAAGGGGCTCCAGCATTTTTATGAAACAGGATCAACCAAAGGTATCAACGCGGGTCATGCGAAACGCTTGCGTCGTGTGCTGCTGATTCTGGATAGCGCAGGACACCCGAACGAATTGAATCTCCCAGGATGGCGCTTTCATCGTCTCAAAGGCGATCTGCTCGACTACTGTTCCGTCAGCATCAGCGGTAACTGGCGCATCATTTTTCGTATGCTGGATGATCACGTCGAACTGGTTGATTACCTTGACTACCACTGAACAGGGGCACGCACATGGGTATGCACAACCCACCACATCCCGGCGAAATCCTGCTTGAGGATGTGATGCCCAGCCTGGGTATCACCATTACCGAAATGGCCCGGCGGCTCGGCTTTGCCAGGGAAACATTCTCCAGGATCCTGCATGGTCACGCGCCAGTCAGCCCGGACCTTGCCGTGAGGCTGGAGCGGGCAGGCATCAGCAAAGCGCGGTTATGGCTGTCGATGCAAAGCACCTATGATCTTTGGCAAGCGGAGCACCGTGAACAACCGGTGATTGAGCGTTTTGCGCAGATTGAGTAGGGCTAGGCGCCAAGCACAATCCAATGTGGGAGCTGGCTTGCCTGCGATGCAGACGCTTCGGTGTGTCAGTTAAACCGAGGGGATGCTATCGCAGGCAAGCCAGCTCCCACACAAGCCCGCTCCCACACTGGATCTTCAGAGGTGCTGAGAACGGGTGTTCAGGCCAGGCCAGCCTCGACCAGCAGCGCTTCCAATCCCATCAGGTCCGGCACTTTCGCCACATGCTCGCCGACCTGTACCGCCGCCAGTTCCAGCGGCGATAGAGGCACGTCCACGTAACTCAACTGGCTGTCGAGCTTGTAGGAACGGGGAATGCCCTGGATCACCAGGGCAATGAACTTCAATGTGGGCCGCCCGCCCAGGGCGTTGAGCACGACGATCCGCGCGCGCTCGCTGACAATACTGGTGCCACCGCAGGCCGCTTCAAAGCTGATCAGCGGCAGGTGCTGGTCGCGCCAGGTCACTTGCCGCAGGTACCACGGTGGTGCGTCGCTGGCCGGTTCGCCGCGCTGGAAGTCGATCAGCTCGGCCACCGCGACGTTGGGTAGCAACAGGTGGCGGTCGGCCAGGGGCAGCAGCAAGCCGGTGAGTTGACTGGTGCGGTGGTCAAGCATGTTTCGGGCTCCAGTAGGCGATGCTTTCGAGCAACACCGACTCTTGATAGGGCTTGCCGAGGTAGTCGTTGACGCCGATCGCCATGGCCCGGTCGCGGTGTTTCTGGCCGGTGCGGGAGGTGATCATGATGATCGGCAGGCGCTTGAGCCGCGGGTCGTTGCGCACCTGGATCGCCACTTCAAAACCATCCATGCGCGGCATTTCGATATCCAGCAACATCAGGTCCGGGGTGTGTTCCTCGAGCAAGGCGATGGCGTCGATGCCGTCCTTGGCGGTCAGCACGTTCATGCCATTGCGCTCCAGCAAGCGGCTGGTGACTTTGCGCACGGTCACCGAGTCGTCCACCACCAGCACCAGCAAGCGCTGTTTTTTCTGCGGCTCGTTGACCGCCAGCACGCTGTCTGCCGCCTGGGCCGGCAAGGCCGGGGCCAGGGCGCGGATATGCGCCAGCAGGTCGATGATCAATACCACCCGGCCATCGCCCAGGATGGTCGCCCCGGACAGCCCTTGCACCGCCGCAAACTGCGGGCCCAGGCCCTTGACCACGATTTCGCGGGTGCCGGCCATGTCGTCCACCTGCACCGCAATATGCCGCTCGTTGCATTGCATCAGCAGCACCGGCAGCGGCTGGTTTTGCCCCAGCAGCTTGGGCCGGGCCACGGTGTGCAGCAACTCGCCCAGGTAATACAACTCGTAGCGCTGGCCCGCGTATTCATACACCGGCGGATCCAGTTGGTAGTGCCCCTCCAGCTCATTGGGCAATACGCGCACCAGGCCCTGGATGGTGTTCAGCGGAATCGCGTACTGGTCCTCCGCACACTGCACCATCAACGCCCGGTTGACCGACACGGTAAACGGCAGGCGAATACGAAAATGCACGCCCACGCCCGGCGTAGAGTCAATGAACATGCTGCCGCCCAACTGGCGCACTTCTTCGTGCACCACGTCCATGCCCACGCCACGCCCGGAAATCTGGGTGATTTTTTCGGCGGTGGAGAACCCTGGCTGCAAGATGAACTGCAACACATCGCGGTCGCTGATCTCCATTTCCGGGTCCAACAGGCCGCGCTTGATCGCCTTGCGCCGCACTGCATCCAGTGGCACGCCGGCGCCGTCGTCGCGCATATCGAAGATGATGTCGCCGCCTTCGTGGCTCAGGTCCAGGGTGATCCGGCCCTTCTCCGGCTTGCCCGCCAACAGCCGTGCATCCCGCGACTCCAGGCCATGGTCGACGGCGTTGCGCAGCATATGCTCCAGGGGCGCCGCCATGCGCTCCAGCACGTTGCGGTCCATCTCGCCCTCGGCATTGCCGACGACGAATTCCACATCCTTGCCCAGCTCACCGGCCACCTGCCGCACGATGCGCTTGAGGCGCGGCAGCATGCGTTCGAACGGCACCATGCGCGTGCGCATCAGGCCTTCTTGCAACTCGGTGTTGATGCGCGCCTGTTGCTGCAACAGGTTCTGCGCGTCCTGGTTACGCTGGTCGAGGGTTTCCTTGAGGTCCAGCAAGTCCGAGGCCGACTCGGACAACGCGCGGGACAACTGTTGCAACTGGGAATGGCGATCCATTTCCAGTGGGTCGAATTCTTCGTAGCCCAGGCGCTCGGTTTCGGCGTGCTGGCGGCTGACGATCCGCCCCTGGGTCTCGGTTTCGAGGCGACGCAGTTGGTCGCGCATGCGCTCGATGGTGGTTTGCACCTCGGTGAGGGCGCTGCGGGCGTCGTTGACCTGCTGCTCGATACGCCCACGGAAAATCGAGGTTTCACCGGCGAGGTTGACCAGGTCATCCAGTAGCTCGGCGGATATTTTCACCATGTCCGCGCCCGGCTCGCTGGCCGCTGGCGCTTCGGGTTTGCCGGCGGGCATCGCGACCGGGGCAGCCTGGGTTTCGGTGGGCTGGACCAGGCTCTTGATGCGCTCGATCAGACGCTCTACGGAGCCGACCGGCAACCCCGCTGCCACCGCCTCGACCATCTGTGCCAGGCGGTCGTGGCAGCCTTGCAACAATGCAAACAGCTCGGCCGTGGGCGCCAGCAGCCCCGCCGAAAGGCCTTCGTAGAGAAACTCCAGTTCGTGGGCCAGGTCGCCGATGGGCGCAATTTCGACCATACGCGCCCCGCCCTTGAGGGTATGCAGGTCGCGCAGCAAGGTCTCGACCTCCTGGCGGTTCTGCGGCTCGGCCTGCCAACGCAGCAGCGCCGCGCCGGAGCTGTCGAGGATATCGGCCGCTTCTTCGAGGAAGATATCCAGCAGTTCGGGATCGCTGCCTGCACCCTGCGCCTCAGGCGCTACGGGCACAGTTACTGGCGCCGCGTTCTGGCGCACATCGCGCAAACGGTTGATCAAGGCGCTGGAGTCACTCAACGGTTGCTGCTCTTGCAACTGCTCCAGTTGCAAGGCCAGGTGTTCATGGCTGTCCATCAACACTTGGGCCATTTCAGCGGAGTAGCTATAGCGCCGGTCCACCAGGCCTTCGTAAAGGGTTTCCAGTTCCTGGGCCAGATCGCCCACCGGACCGATTTCGGCCATGCGCGCGCCGCCGCGCAGGGTGTGCAGGTCGCGCTGCAGGGACGACAGCGGTGCCACGCCGTCGGGGTCCAGCAACCAGCGCTTGAGGGACTGCCCGGCGCTGTCGAGGATATCGACCGCTTCCTCAAGGAAGATCTCGACGATCTCATCGTCCACCGCCCAGTCCTGTTGCAACTGTGTGGTGGCCGCGCCCAGTTCGGCAATGCTCAGGGCGCGACTGCCATCACTTTTGATCAGGCCGGTGGCGCTGGGGTCGAGCCCTTCATCGAGCAGCTCGCGCAAGGCTTTCATGCGCGCCGGCGCCGGGCTGACTTCCTGGCCGGCGGCCAGTTGGTCGAGCATGTTGATCAGGGCTTCATGGGCCAGCTCGGCCTCATGGAAAAACCGCTCGCTGACTGCCAGGCTGCTCTCTTCCACCGCGCCATACAGGTCGAGCAACGCTTCGCACAGCTCATCCATCGGGTGCAGGTCGGCCAGGTGTGCGCCCTCGCCCAGGGTGGTCAACTCGTCCAGCAATGCGCTGAGTTCCTGGCGCTCGCCGGGGTGTTGCTGCCAGCGCCGCAGCAGGCTTTCGGCGTCCAGCAGGATGTCCATGCCCTGGGCCAGGAAATTGCTGATCAACTGTGGGTCGCGCTTGACCCGCAGGCCCTCGCTCGGGGCGTTGAGGAAGGCTTCAAGCTGGCTGTCGAGACGCGCCTGGGTGCGCTCGATCAACGACTGCGCGCCGTCGATGGGTGCCAGGGGATCACTGTCCAACTGGCGCAAGCCGCGCTGGAACAGGGCTTCACCCTCCAGCAGCAGGTCGATTTCATCCAGGTCCAGCGCCAGGCGATGGGCCTTGTACTCACGGGTCAGATGGTCCAACGGCCGCGCCAGCTCGGCGATGGGCAGGACGCCCGCCATGTAGGCGCTGCCCTTGAGGGTATGCAACGCACGTTGCAGTTCATCGCTGACGTGCAGCGGCATCTGTTCGGTGGCCTGGTGCAAAAACCGATTGAGGCTGTCCAGGTGGCTCAACGCTTCGTTGCGGAAGATCTCCAGCAGCAGCGGGTCGAGCGTGCTGTCCTCCGGTTCCACGGCAGGCGGTAACGGCGCGCCACTGGCCAGGGCATGGGCGCGTGCGGCAAGCAGGTCGACATCATCGCGCTGGCGCTGGGCATCGGCGGCGAACTCGGCAATCAATGCCGGCAGCAGCAGCAATACATCATCCAGTACGGCCTGGACTTCGGCGCCCGGCGCGACCACCCGCTCCAGCACGCGGTTAAGCAGGTTTTCCACGGCCCACGCCAGTTCCGCCAACACCAGGGCACGCACCATACGCCCGCTGCCCTTGAGGGTATGGAAGGCGCGGCGCATGTCGCTCAGGGCGGTCTTGTCTTCGAGGCTGACGGCGCCTTGGGGTATAAGGCGCTGCAGCACTTCCAGCACTTCGGCGGTTTCCTCGAGGAACACTTCGCGCAGTTCATCGTCCACCGACTCTTCGTCGGCCGGCGGCGGCAGCAGGCTGCCCGGGCGCTGCAGGGCCGGCGGGTTGAGACGTGGGGTCGGGCTGGCCAGGGCCTGCGCCAGTGTCTGGGAATCGGCCGGCAACTCATCGTGTGGTGCCGAGCGTTCCTGGCGCCAGGCTTGTTGCGCTGGCACGGGTGCATAACCTAGGGCCGCGAGCCCTTCAAAGGCGATGTCCAGCACCCGCTCGCCCGGGGCATCCGGGTCCTGCAGCATGCGCTCCAGGTAGTGTTCCAGGCTGGTGAGCACATCGGCGCAATGTTCAAGCTGCGCCGCCGGCGGCGCCGTGTCATGGCCCATCCACTGTTCATCGACGTAAATCTTGAAGCCACGCACCAGGCCCGCCGCGCGCGGCAGCGGGATCATCGCCAGGGCACCGCGCACCTGGGTCAGCAGTTGCGGCAGGGATTCCAGGCGCTGCGTATCCCACTGCGCCTCCAGGCAGTCGATGACCAACTCCCGCGCCTGCTTGAGGCACTGGCATGACTCCTTGATCACCAACTGGTGGATCTGGGTCAGGTCGGTGGTGGGCAGGCGGCTGTCTTCACGGTTTTGCGGTTCGACGGTGCCCACCATCCCGGCCAGGGTCGCTTCGACATAGAGCAACGCCCCGGCCACATCCATCAGCACCGCATCATTGGGTTCGCGCTGCCCCTGGGCCAGGCCCTGGACCACCGCCAGCTGGTCGATGATCACTTTGCGCGGCTGGCCAAACCCCAATACCGCCAGGGTATCGGCGATCTGGCGCAACGGCGCCAGCAGGCTGTCCAGGGCAGAGATGTGCTGGCGGTCGCTGCGCACAAACAGGTCCAGACGTTCCTTGACCCGCACCAACTCTTCACACAGCGCGCCGAGCACCGAGCCCATGGCGTTGCGGTCCGGGCCGGCCAGGCGCGCGCGCTCGGCATCGACCACGGTGCTGTCGGGCAAGGCTTCATCCAGGCCGTAGCGTTCCTTGAGGCTTTGCATGCGCGGCGTCGGCCGGGTGACTTTGGCGATGTAAAACAGCAGGCTCTTGAGCAGTTGATCCGGCGCCGGGGTGTTGATCCCTTCGATGCCCTGGATCTGCAGGCGCTTGAGTACCTTGTCGCAGCTCTTGAGCAGGCTGCGCAACGCCGGGCTATTGGCGATAACGCCGGTGAGCATGCCTTCGGCCAAGGCCGAGGTAACTTGCCACAACGCCAGCAACGGCGCGCCATGGCACAGCGCTTCGAGTTGGGCAAAGACCCGCGCCATGTCTTCCAGGTTGCTGGGGCCGTGGTCCTCACGCAGTAGCCCGGCCAACCCTTGTTGCAGCATTTGCCGCCACTGCTGCAGTTGCTCGGCAAAATCGGCCGGCGCACGCTGGGCCAGGGCATCCTCGGGCAACGGCGCGATCACCAGCAGTTGCGGGCTGAACAGGCTGGTTTCCGAGAGCAGGCTTTTGCCGTGCACGCTGCGCAGGTCATTGAGCAGCGGCAACACCACCAGCGGCAGGTCGCGCCGCGCACTGTGCACACGGTCCAGGTACAGCGGCAGCTGCCCGAGGGCCTGTTGCAGCAAACGAATGCCTTCTTCACGCTGGCTGACCCGCCCCGCTTGCAGGGCCTGGGCCAGGTGCTCCATTTCTTCGGCGAGCAGTGCCGCGCCGTAGAACTCGACCATCTGCAGGGCGCCGTGGACCTGGTGAATGCCCGCAAGGCACTGCGCGAGGGCCGCATCGCTGGAGTCGTCGGTGTAGGCGTCCAGCGCCGCACGGGCCTGTTTCAGGGTGTCGGCGATCTCGCCCTTGACCCATTCGAGGGCGACGTAGTCGTGCCGGTCAACCATAACGACTCCCGTCTGAATGGGTGAAAAGTGAGAATCCATGTGGGAGCGGGCTTGCTCGCGAAAGCGCTGGGTCAGTCGGCACATTAGGTGACTGACCCAGCGCTTTCGCGAGCAAGCCCGCTCCCACATTTAGATTGCGGTGGTTTTGGGGGCGCATGTCATTCATGGGTCTTGCGCACGGGCGGCAAGGTGAAACCCGATACCGAACGGCGCAACTGGCTGGCCATTTTGGCCAGGTTGCCGATGCTCTCGGCGGTGGCCGTGGAGCCCGATGAGGTCTGGCTGGTGATCTGCTGGATCACGTTCATGGTCAGGGAGATCTGCCCCGCCGACGAGGTTTGCTGCTGCGCGGCGTTGGAGATGCTCTGGATCAGCGCGGCCAGGGTCTTGGACACCCCTTCGATTTCTTCCAGGGCCACTCCGGCGTCCTGGGCCAGCCGCGCGCCACGCACCACTTCGGTGGTGGTCTGCTCCATGGAGATCACGGCTTCGTTGGTATCGGTCTGGATCGCCCGCACCAGGTTCTCGATCTGCCGGGTGGCCGCCGACGAGCGTTCGGCCAGGCGTTGCACTTCGTCGGCCACCACTGCAAAGCCGCGCCCGGCATCGCCGGCCATGCTCGCCTGGATCGCGGCGTTGAGGGCGAGGATGTTGGTCTGCTCGGCAATGTCGTCGATCAGGCTGACGATATCGCCAATCTCCTGGGATGACTCGCCCAGGCGTTTGATGCGCTTGGCGGTGTCCTGGATCTGTTCGCGAATGTTGTCCATGCCGTGGATGGTGTTGTGCACCACCTCGTTGCCCTTGTTGGCGATCTCCACCGACCGTTCGGCCACGGCCGAGGACTCGGCGGCATTGGCCGACACCTGGTCGATGGATTGGGCCATCTGATTGATCGCGGTGGAGGCTTCGGCGATCTGCTGGGCCTGGTGTTCCGAGGCCTGGGCCAGGTGCATGGCGGTAGCCTGGGTTTCCTGCACGGCGCCAGCCACTTCACCGGCGGTGAGGTTGATGGTCGCCACCAGGTCGCGCAACTGGTCCACCGAATAGTTGATGGAATCGGCGATGGTGCCGGTGAAGTCTTCAGTCACCGAGGCGGTCACGGTGAGGTCGCCGTCGGCCAGGTCTTCGATTTCGTCCAGCAGGCGCATGATCGCGTTCTGGTTGCGTTCGTTTTTCTCGGCGGTTTCGCGCAGTTGGCGATTGGTTTCGCGCACCATCACCAGGCCGATCAGGATGATTGACGCCAGCGCCAGCAAGCCCAGGACATAGCCGCCGATGGTGTCGAGGGTGCGCCCGCCCGCCAGGTTTTCAAAACCGGTGGCCAGGTGCGAAGCCTCATCGAGCAGGGTTTGCGAGAGGCTGAAGATATTGCTCGCCGAGGCGCGCACCTGGAACAGTTGCGGCGATGTTTCGAGGATTTCATCCACGGAGCCCGAGACAAACTCGAACAGCTCGGCAATCTCCGCCAGGCGCGCACGGGCGTCGGGGTCTTGCACCTCGCTGATCTTCAGGCCAGCGCTGCCCTGGAGCATGCCGGCCAGGACCTGGCCAAAACGGTTGGCATCGCGGCCAAAGGCGTCGGCGGCCTTGACCGCCGTGTCATCCCCGGCCAGCACCGTGTTGACTGCTCCCAAAATGCGCTCGGCCAACAACGATTGGCGCTGGGCCACGGCCACCTGGCTGGCAGGTGCACCGCGCTGCAGCAGGATCTCGACTACCTTTTCCGACTCCAGCTGCAATTGCGGCACGGTTTCGGCCAGGGTCGCCGCCACTTGATGCAAGGACAGCACCGTCTGCTCACTGGCCAGGATCACATCGGTGTTCTTCAGCAAGGCTTCCCAATCATGCTGCACGGCGCGCATTTCGCTGCGCACGGCACTGGGCGCGGCGGGCAGGCCGGTGGCCGGGTCGCCTTTTTTCAGGTAGCCCCAGCGCTGGGCAAAATCATTACGCGCCTCGCTCAATAGCCTGAACGCGGCGGCCTTGCCGGCCGCCGCCTCGGTGGCGTTCTTGGCAATGCGCTGGGACAGCACCCGCAGCTCGCCGGCGTGGCCGATGTACTGCTTGTCATAGGTGGACTGGGTGTTGAGGTACGCGAAGTTGGCGAACAGCAGCATGATGAAGATGATCAGCGCAATAAACAGCACGATGATCTGCGAACGGCTACGGGAGGCTTCCTGCGGTTTGACGGGCGTGGCGGTGCTCATGCGGCAACATCCAGAAAGCCCGGGGCCTGGGCCAGGGCGAAAGGGCTGAAGACCTGCCACAGCGGCTCGCCGCTGAACTGGCCTTGGATAAATGCAGCGCTGGCGGCGGGCACACTGGCGGATACCGGGCGCAACAGGTCCTGGGCAAAATGCTGCAGGCCGACCACTTCATCCACCAACAGGCCGACAAAGGTGTCTTCGTGTTCAATCACCAGCACCCGGCGCTGCTTGCGTGAGGTCGACAGCTCATAGCCGAAAAACCCGCACAGGTTGATCACCGGCAGCAAGCGCCCGCGCAGGTTGGCCACGCCCCGGACCCAAGGCTTGACCCCGGGCATCAGGGTGCAACGCGGCTCATGCAGCACTTCGGCAACTTCGCCCATGGGCGCTACATACCAATGCCCGCCCAGGCGAAAGCCGATGCCGCTCCAACTGTGCGAGCGGGTTTCCTGGGACGGCAGGTCAGCGGCCAGCAGGCGGCAGCGGCGGTCGATGTCCAGCAGCAGCTCAAAGGCAGTTTGCGACTCGGTCATGGGAGCGTGCCGTCAGGGTTTGAGCACCGAGTTCAGGACTTCGATCAGCTTGTCTTCTTCCACCGGCTTGGTCAGGTACGCCTTGGCGCCCTGGCGTGCGCCCCAGATCTTGTCGGTTTCCTGGTCTTTGGTGGTGACGATGATGATCGGGATGCCGTTGGTTTCCGGCTCCTTGGACAACTGGCGCGTGGCCTGGAAGCCATTGAGGCCGGGCATGACGATGTCCATCAACACCGCATCGGGTTTTTCCTGGCGGGCCAGGGCCACGCCGTCGGCGCCATTTTCGGCCTTGAGGACCTGGTGCCCGTGCTTTTCCAGCATGCCGGTCAGTTTGTACATTTCAGTCGGCGAATCGTCGACGATCAGAACGCGTGCCATGGTTTTCCCCACTACATTGGTTGACGCAAGCCCTGGGGGCTGGGTCAATGTGCTTGTTCTACTGCGGCGAAACCCGGCACATAGGCCTTGATCGCACTCAGCAGTTCTTCCTTGCTGAAAGGCTTGGTCAAAAATTGATCGACGCCGACGATGCGCCCCTTGGCCTTGTCGAACAGGCCATCCCTGGACGACAGCATGATCACCGGGATGTCCTTGAACGCCGGGTTGTTCTTGACCAGGGCGCAGGTCTGATAGCCATCCAGGCGCGGCATCATGATGTCGACAAAGATGATGTGCGGGTGATGGTCAACGATCCTGGCCAGGGCATCAAAACCGTCGATGGCCGTGATGACTTCGCACCCTACGTTCTTCAACAGCGTTTCAGCGGTGCGGCGAATCGTTTTCGAATCGTCGATCACCATCACTTTCAAGGCGTTGGAATGCTGTTCCATATCTGCTCTACCATCGCCACAGCGAATCGGTTTTCGGTGTGTACTGCCGGATGCTGCCTGGGACGAGCGCCAAAACCCTTGCCGTGCAAGGGCCGACACGCCATGGCAGCCTTTTTAGCACAGACTGGGGAGGCAATCTATCGGCCGACCGGCAAGGTGGTTTTTCCTTGACCCACAACAGCCGCAGCGCCACTCTGACGCCACTTTTATGCGCCCTTATTTGCTAGAGGAAATCCCCCATGAGCGTTCGCGTCGGCATTGTCATGGACCCTATCGCCAGCATTTCCTATAAAAAGGATAGCTCGCTGGCCATGCTGCTGGCCGCCCAGGCCCGCGGCTGGACCCTGTTCTATATGGAACAGCGCGACCTTTACCAGGGCGACGGCGAAGCGCGGGCGCGGATGCGTCCCCTGCAGGTGTTCGCCAACCCTGAAAAGTGGTTTGAACTGCAAGACGAGATCGACAGCCCCCTGAGCGACCTGGACGTGATCCTGATGCGCAAGGATCCGCCGTTCGACATGGAGTTCGTCTACTCCACCTACCTGCTGGAGCAGGCCGAGCGTGCCGGTGTGCTGATCGTCAACAAGCCCCAGAGCCTGCGCGACTGCAACGAGAAGTTGTTCGCCACGCTGTTCCCGCAGTGCACGCCGCCCACCGTGGTCAGCCGCCGCGCCGACGTGCTGCGTGAATTTGCCGCCAAGCACGGCGATGTGATCCTCAAGCCGCTGGACGGCATGGGCGGCACCTCGATCTTCCGTCACCGCGCAGGCGACCCCAATCTGTCGGTGATCCTTGAGACCCTGACGGCCCTGGGCACCCAGCAGATCATGGGCCAGGCCTACCTGCCGGCGATCAAGGATGGCGACAAGCGCATCCTGATGATCGACGGCGAGCCGGTGGATTACTGCCTGGCACGTATCCCGGCGGCCGGCGAGACCCGTGGCAACCTCGCGGCGGGTGGGCGTGGCGAGGCCCGTCCGCTGAGCGACAAGGACCGCTGGATCGCCGCCCAGGTTGGCCCGACCCTGCGGGAGAAAGGCCTGCTGTTCGTAGGACTTGACGTAATTGGTGAGCACCTCACGGAAATCAACGTCACCAGCCCGACCTGTATCCGCGAAATAGACAACGCGTTCGGCACCAACATCGGCGAAATGCTCATGGCAGCGATTGCCGACAAGCTACAAGCCAAGTGACATAGAACAGCCGGAGGTCAGCCAACATTGCGCTATCATGCCCCACCTGTGAAACGCGCGATGTTGGTTTTCCTGTTATGACGCTTCCGTCCGACCTGCCCCCCGAATTCAGCCACAGCGGCGTACGCCCGGCTGATCGGCTCGGATTTACCCTATTTCTGGCAGCGCTGATTCATTTGGCGTTGATCCTCGGCCTGGGCTTCACGTTCGTCGAACCCCAGCAAATCAGCAAGACCCTGGAAATCACCCTCGCCACCTTCAAAAGTGAAAAGAAGCCCGAAAAGGCTGACTTCCTGGCCCAGGACAATCAGCAGGGCAGCGGCACCCTGGACAAAAAGGCAGTGCCCAAGACCACCGAAGTGGCGCCCTTCCAGGACAACAAGATCAATAAGGTCACGCCGCCTCCGGTGGCCAAGCCCGAGGTCAAGCAGGCCGCGCCCAAGGCCGCCGTCGCCACCATTGCGCCAAAACCCCAGAAGGCCGCGACCCAGCGCGAAGCCGTGAAGACTGAGCCTGCGCCAAGCAAACCCGCACCGACTTTCGACAGCTCGCAACTTTCCAGCGAAATCTCCAGCCTGGAGGCCGAACTGGCCAACGAGCAACAGCTGTATGCCAAACGCCCGCGCATCTACCGGCTCAACGCCGCCTCCACCATGCGCGACAAAGGCGCCTGGTATAAGGACGAATGGCGCAAGAAGGTCGAGCGCATCGGCAACCTGAACTACCCGGACGAGGCCCGGCGCCAGCAGATCTACGGCAACCTGCGCCTGCTGGTGTCGATCAACCGCGACGGCTCCTTATATGAAGTGCTGGTGCTGGAGTCGTCCGGCCAGCCCTTGCTGGACCAGGCGGCGCAACGCATCGTGCGCCTGGCCGCACCGTTCGCCCCGTTTACCGGCGACCTGAATGATATCGACCGCCTGGAAATCATCCGCACCTGGCGCTTTGCCAAGGGCGACCGCCTTTCCAGCAACTGATCAGCCCAGCGGTGCAGGAGCGAGCTTGCTCGCGAAGAACCTGAGGCCACCGCGTGCATTCTGACTGCCCGCGTTGTCGTTGACGATCTTCGCGAGCAGGCTCGCTCCTACAGCCCAAACAAACCCGCCAACCGATTTCCTACACATCCCCAGCTTGTCAGTTCGCCCCTCCAACGCCACACTAGCGGACATGAAAAATGTCAGCCCGACTTACCTCAAGCACCAATTCCTGATCGCCATGCCCCATATGGCCGACCCGAACTTTGCGCACACCTTGACCTATATCGTCGAGCACACGGCCAATGGCGCCATGGGGTTGGTGGTCAACCGCCCGCAGGACCTGAACCTGGCCGATATCCTTGAGCAACTGCGCCCGGAGATCGACCCACCCGCCAGTTGCCAGGCGGTGCCGATCTATTTCGGTGGCCCGGTGCAGACTGACCGGGGCTTTGTCCTGCACCCCAGCGGCCCGACGTTCCAGGCAACCGTCGACCTCGATGGCGTGTCCTTGTCCACCTCCCAGGACGTGCTGTTTGCCATCGCTGATGGCGCCGGCCCGCAGCAGAGCCTGATCACCCTGGGTTACGCAGGGTGGGAAGCCGGGCAACTGGAAGAAGAGTTGGCCAACAATGCCTGGCTGACGTGCCCCTTCGATGCCGACATTCTGTTCAATACCGCCAGCGAGCTGCGCCTCAATGCCGCTGCAAAGCAACTGGGGATCAACCTCAACCTGCTGACCAGCCAGGCGGGGCACGCCTGATGGCCCTGCGACTGATCCTCGGGTTTGACTACGGCACCAAGCAGATTGGCGTTGCCGTGGGCCAGGTCATCACCGGCCAGGCCCGCGAGCTGTGTACCTTGAAGGCACAAAACGGCATCCCGGACTGGAATCAGGTCGAAGCCCTGATCAAGGAGTGGAAGCCCGACGCGGTGGTGGTCGGCCTGCCGCTGAACATGGACGGCACCCCCAGCGACATGTGCTTGCGCGCCGAAAAATTCGCCCGCCGCCTCAACGGCCGCTACAACCTGCCCTTCTATACCCACGATGAGCGCCTGACGACCTTCGAGGCCAAGGGTGAGCGTCGCGACCGTGGCGGGCAGAAAGGCAGCTACCGCGACAACCCGGTCGACGCCATTGCCGCCGCCTTGCTGCTGCAGGGCTGGCTGGATGAAAACACCGCTTTATTTGAATCCTGACTGACGCGGCTTGCCGCGTCTTCTTACGTTTGAGCCCGGACTTTGCCAGCGTCACGCTGCCCGAGCCCTTGAAGGAGCCACCATGAGCCTGCCCAATCCCGCCGAACTGATCCGTCAGATGGCGACGAGCCTCACGACCCATCTGCAACACCGCGCCATCAGCGAGCCGCGTTTCATCGGTATCCGTACCGGTGGCGTGTGGGTCGCCCAGGCGTTGCTGCAAGAGCTGGGCAGTGACTCGCCCTTGGGCACCCTGGATGTGTCCTTCTACCGCGATGACTTCAGCCAGAACGGCCTGCACCCGCAAGTGCGCCCGTCTGCGCTGCCCTTTGAAATCGAAGGCCAGCACCTGGTACTGATCGATGACGTGCTGATGAGCGGGCGTACCATCCGTGCAGCCATGAACGAGCTGTTCGACTACGGCCGCCCGGCCAGTATCACCCTGGTCTGCCTGCTCGACCTCGAGGCTGGCGAACTGCCGATCAGCCCGGATGTGGTGGGTGCCACCCTGTCGCTTTCAGCCCAACAGCGGGTAAAATTGTCCGGTCCCACGCCGCTCGAACTCGAACTGCAAGACCTCGCCCTTTAAACCGCCTTGTAAAGAGTCCCCGCGATGACGCCTCTAGATGCCAAGCGCCCGCTGCAGCTCAACGCTCAGGGCCAGCTGCAACACTTCCTGTCCCTCGACGGCCTGCCCCGCGAATTGCTCACCGAAATCCTCGACACTGCCGACTCGTTCCTTGAAGTCGGCGGCCGGGCGGTGAAGAAAGTCCCGCTGCTGCGTGGCAAAACCATTTGCAACGTGTTCTTCGAGAACTCGACACGCACCCGCACCACCTTCGAGCTGGCGGCCCAACGCCTGTCAGCCGACGTGATCACCCTGAACGTCTCCACCTCGTCGGCGAGCAAGGGCGAAACCCTGCTCGACACCCTGCGCAACCTGGAGGCCATGGCGGCCGACATGTTCGTGGTGCGCCATGGCGACTCGGGCGCGGCGCACTTTATTGCCGAGCACGTGTGCCCACAGGTGGCGATCATCAACGGCGGCGATGGCCGTCACGCCCACCCGACCCAGGGCATGCTCGACATGCTCACCATCCGTCGGCACAAGGGTGGCTTCGAAAACCTCTCGGTGGCCATCGTTGGCGACATCCTGCACTCGCGGGTGGCGCGCTCGAACATGCTGGCCCTGAAAACCCTCGGCTGCCCGGATATCCGCGTGATCGCGCCGAAAACCCTGCTGCCTATCGGCATCGAGCAATACGGGGTCAAGGTCTACACCGACATGACCGAAGGCCTGAAGGACGTGGATGTGGTGATCATGCTGCGCCTGCAACGCGAGCGCATGGCCGGTGGCCTGCTGCCCAGCGAAGGCGAGTTCTACCGCCTGTTCGGCCTGACCACCGCGCGCCTGGCAGGCGCCAAGCCGGATGCGATTGTCATGCACCCTGGCCCGATCAACCGTGGGGTGGAGATTGAGTCGGCGGTGGCCGACGGCCCGCACTCGGTGATTCTCAACCAGGTCACCTACGGCATCGCGGTACGCATGGCCGTACTGTCCATGGCCATGAGCGGGCAAACTGCCCAACGTCAATTCGAGCAGGAGAAGGCCCAGTGAAGCTCAGCATTCTCGGCGCCCGAGTCATCGATCCGGCCAGCGGCCTGGATCAAGTCACCGATCTGCACCTGGAAGCCGGCAAGATCATTGCCATCGGCGCCGCCCCCAGTGGTTTCAGCCCGGTCGAGAGCATCGACGCCAAAGGCCTGGTCGCCGCGCCCGGCCTGGTAGACCTGAACGTCGCCCTGCGCGAGCCGGGCTACAGCCGCAAAGGCAGCATCGCCAGCGAAACCCGCGCCGCGGCTGCAGGCGGTGTCACTAGCCTGTGCTGCCCACCGCAAACCAAACCGGTGCTGGACACCTCGGCCGTCGCCGAGTTGATCCTCGACCGCGCCCGCGAGGCCGGCAATTGCAAAGTGTTCCCCATCGGCGCCCTGAGCAAAGGCCTGGATGGCGAGCAACTGGCCGAGCTGATTGCCCTGCGTGACGCCGGCTGCGTAGCCTTCGGCAATGGCCTGGAGAGTTTTCGCAGCACCCGCACCCTGTGCCGGGCCCTGGAATACGCCGCCACCTTCGATCTGACCGTGATCTTCCACTCCCAGGACCACGACCTGGCCGAAGGCGGCCTGGCCCACGAAGGCCCCACCGCCAGCTTCCTCGGCCTTGCGGGCATCCCGGAAACCGCAGAAACCGTGGCCCTGGCCCGTGACCTGCTGTTGGTGGAACAAAGCGGCGTACGCGCGCACTTCAGCCAACTGACCAGCGCCCGTGGCGTGGCCCTGATTGCCCAGGCCCAGGCCCGTGGCCTGCCGGTGACCGCCGATGTGGCGTTGTACCAGTTGATCCTGACGGATGAGGCGCTGATCGACTTCTCCAGCCTGTACCACGTACAACCACCACTGCGCACCCGCGCCGACCGTGATGGTTTGCGTGCGGCGGTGAAGTCGGGGGTGGTTTCGGCGATCTCCAGCCATCACCAACCCCACGAACGGGATGCCAAGCTGGCACCGTTTGGCGCCACAGAGCCTGGGATCAGCAGCGTCGAACTGCTGCTGCCGTTGGCGATGACGCTGGTGGAGGATGGTTTGCTGGACCTGCCAACGTTGCTCGCACGCCTGAGTACAGGCCCGGCGCAAGCGCTGCGCCTGCCGGCGGGCAAGCTGGCGGTGGGTTCGGCGGCGGATCTGGTGCTGTTTGATCCAGCCAGTTCCACTGTCGCCGGCGAGCACTGGTTGTCCAGGGGTGAAAACTGCCCATTCATCGGCCATAGCTTGCCGGCGAATGTACGTTACACCCTGGTGGATGGGCGGATCAGCTACCAAGCTTGATCCGATCCAAAGCGGGCACGGTCAAAATGTGGGAGCTGGCTTGCCTGCGATACAGGCACCTCGGTGTGTCAGTGACACTGAGGTGATGCAATCGCAGGCAAGCCAGCTCCCACACAAGCCCGCTCCTACAGTTCAGGACCTGCGCTTATCGACCGCCCAGCCGCTCGGCATTGCGCACCGAAATCTGCGTGTTCAGCGTCCAGAAGTCATACAGCACGCCAATCAGGAACAAGCCGCCGGTCACCAGGTACAACAGGCCGGTGAGCCATTTGCCCTGATACATGCGGTGCAAGCCAAACACCCCAAGAAACGCCAACAGAATCCAGGCCACGTTGTATTCAATGGGCCCGGCGGTAAAACGCAGGTCGGCTTCGCGGTCCATTGCCGGGATCAGAAACAGGTCGATCAACCAGCCAATGCCCAGCAAACCAAAGGTGAAGAACCAGATCGTCCCGGTCACCGGCTTGCCGTAATAGAAGCGGTGCGCCCCGGTGAATCCGAAGATCCAGAGCAGGTAACCGATCATCTTGCTGTGGGTGTCCTGTTGCGAAACGCCCTGTCGATAGGTGTTCATGAATGACCTCTTTTGCCTCGATAGATAAATATTTCTGGTTTCTTTGTGACTTTTTTACAGGCACCCGACGTACGGCAAATGATATCGTCGCTCCCCTCAAAGCCTTATGCCGCCTGACTTGTGTAGGACAATTGCGACAGTTCGTCGCGGTTTTCCTGATTTTGACGTCAAGGTTCAGTCGACAAACGGCCTGAGAAAGACACTAAAAGCTGTTATAAAGTTGCGCGCAAACCAACAAGAGCCTGCCTTATGCGACCATTTTTAAAGACATGGCTAACCATTTGCCTATTGATGCCACTGGCCGCCCACGCCACCAATCGTGAGCAACGACTTCCGAACGTTAATGGTTTCACCCCTAAAGTTCACGCCACTACCAGCTCTGCCAAATCGGTAAAACTCACCGTCAAGCGCCCGACTCAAGTGAGCAAGGCCCACGGTAAAGCAGTTTCCGGCCTGGTAGCGAGCAATAACCAGCAAAGCAGCAAAGTCCTCAGCCGTGCCGTAAACGTGCTGGGTACTCCTTATCGTTGGGGCGGCAGCAGCCCAAGTAAAGGCTTTGATTGCAGCGGCCTGGTGAAATACGCCTTCAATGATGTGGCTGCGGTGGATTTGCCACGCACCTCCAATGCAATGGCCAGTGGCCACGGGCAGAAGGTTGATCGCAAGGATTTGAAGCCCGGCGACCTATTGTTCTTCAAGCTCAAGAGCCGCCAGGTCAACCATGTAGCCATCTACCTGGGCAACGACCGTTTTATCCACGCGCCGCGCCGTGGCAAGTCGGTCAGCATCGACACCCTGAAAAAGCCGTTCTGGAACAAGAACTACGTGATTGCCAAGCGCGTGCTGCCTAAAGAGCAGAACAACCTGCGCATTGTGCAACGCTGACATTGAATGGGAATGCAGGCTGGCATGGGAGCTGGCTTGTGTGGGAGCTGGCTTGCCTGCGATTGCATCACCTCAGTGTGAATGACACACCGAGCTGCCTTTATCGCAGGCAAGCCAGCTCCCACAGGTCATAACTCTGCGGGCACCCGTGCCTGCTCCCGGGCCTCTTCGCGGCTGACCAGCCCCTGACTCACCAGCCCCTTCAAGCTCATATCCAACGTCTTCATCCCCAACGCCCCACCCGTCTGGATCGCCGAGTACAACTGCGCCACCTTGTCCTCGCGGATCAGGTTACGGATCGCCGGTGTACCGAGCATGATTTCATGGGCCGCCACGCGCCCGCCGCCGACTTTTTTCAGCAACACCTGGGAAACCACCGCCTGCAGCGACTCCGAGAGCATCGAGCGGACCATGGCCTTTTCCCCCGCGGGGAACACATCCACCAGCCGGTCCACGGTCTTTGCCGCCGAACTGGTGTGCAGGGTGCCAAACACCAGGTGCCCGGTTTCAGCCGCCGTCAGGGCCAGGCGGATGGTTTCCAGGTCGCGCAACTCGCCGACCAGGATCACATCCGGGTCTTCGCGCAGCGCAGAACGCAGGGCGGCGGAGAAACTGTGGGTATCGCGATGCACCTGGCGCTGGCTGATCAGCGCCGTGCGCGGTTCATGGACAAATTCGATAGGGTCTTCAAGGGTCAGGATGTGTTGCTGACGGGTGTTGTTGAGGTAATCGATCATCGCCGCCAGGGTGGTGGACTTGCCCGAGCCCGTGGCCCCGGTCACCAGCACCAACCCCCTGGGCAGTTCGGCGATGCGCCGGAACACGTCGCCCAGCCCCAGGCTTTCCAGGCCCTGTACCCGGGAGGGAATCGCGCGAAACACCGCGCCCATCCCTCGGTGCTGCTGGAACACATTGGCGCGAAAGCGCGCCACACCGGGCAACTCGAAGGAAAAATCCGTTTCAAGAGATGTTTCGAAATCCTTTTGCTGGTGTTTATTCATGATCGGGCTGAGTAAGTCCGCTACTTGCGTAGCACTCAATGGGGGCCAGTCGAGTGGCACAACCTCGCCATCGACTCGCATCCTCGGCGCCAACCCTGCCGACAGATGCAGGTCGGAGGCGCCCCGGCTGACGCTGGCGGTCAGCAGTTCAGTGATGTCCATAGGGCTATCCATTTCCAGTAGAATGCCGCGGACTCCATATCCACGGGCGCAACTTGAATGTCGACCATAGCAGACAATATTGGCCTGGTTAGTCAGCGGATCCGTGCTGCGGCCCAGGCCGTGCAGCGCGATGAATCCAGCGTGCATTTGCTGGCGGTCAGCAAGACCAAGCCCGCGCAAGCCGTGCGCGAAGCCTATGCCGCCGGGATGCATGACTTCGGTGAAAACTACTTGCAGGAAGCCCTCGGCAAACAAGCCGAATTAACCGACCTGCCCTTGAGTTGGCACTTCATCGGCCCCATTCAATCGAACAAGACGCGCGCTATCGCCGAGAACTTCGCTTGGGTGCATTCCGTGGACCGCCTGAAAATCGCCCAACGGCTGTCGGAGCAACGCCCGGCCGACCTGCCGCCGCTCAATATCTGCGTTCAGGTCAATGTCAGTGGCGAAGCCAGCAAGTCCGGCTGTACACCCGCCGACTTGCCAGCGCTGGCCGAGGCGATCCAGGCCCTGCCGCGCTTGAAGCTGCGTGGCCTGATGGCGATCCCCGAGCCCACCGACGACCGTGCCCAGCAAGATGCGGCGTTTGCGAAGGTGCGTGACTTGCAAGCGAGCCTGAACCTGGGGCTCGACACACTTTCCATGGGCATGAGCCATGACCTTGAGTCGGCCATTGCCCAAGGGGCCACGTGGGTGCGGATCGGTACCGCCCTGTTTGGTGCCCGCGACTACGGCCAGCCGTGAAATGGCTGACTTCCATCTGAGTAAGGACCTGTCATGAGCAGCACGCGTATAGCCTTTATCGGCGCCGGTAACATGGCGGCCAGCCTGATCGGCGGCCTGCGGGCCAAGGGCCTGGACGCTTCGCAGATTCGCGCCAGCGATCCGGGCGCCGAGACCCGCGCCCGGGTGAGCGCCGAGCACGGTATCGAAACCTTTGCCGACAACGCCGAAGCCATCCAGGGCGTCGACGTGATTGTGCTGGCGGTCAAGCCACAGGCCATGAAAGCCGTGTGCGAAGCGTTGCGCCCAAGCCTGGCACCGCAACAACTGGTGGTGTCGATTGCCGCCGGCATCAATTGCGCCAGCATGAACAACTGGCTCGGCGCCCAGCCCATCGTACGTTGCATGCCCAACACGCCATCACTGCTGCGCCAAGGCGTCAGCGGCCTGTACGCCACCACCCAAGTGAGCGCCGAGCAACGTGACCAGGCCCAGGAGCTGTTGTCGGCCGTGGGTGTGGCCCTGTGGCTGGACGAAGAACAGCAACTGGACGCCGTCACCGCTGTGTCCGGCAGTGGCCCGGCGTATTTCTTCCTGCTGGTCGAAGCCATGACCGCGGCTGGCGTGAAGCTGGGCCTGCCACGGGAAATCGCCGAGCAACTGACTCAGCAAACCGCCCTCGGCGCTGCACATATGGTGGTGTCCAGCGATGTGGACGCGGCCGAGCTGCGTCGTCGCGTGACCTCGCCCAATGGCACCACGCAGGCTGCCATCGAATCGTTCCAGGCCGGGGGCTTTGAAGCCCTGGTCGAAAAAGCACTGGGTGCCGCCGCGCACCGCTCGGCCGAACTGGCCGAACAACTGGGTCAATAAGGAGCCAATATGATTGGTTTGAACACCGCAGCCGTCTACGTGCTGCAAACCCTCGGCAGCCTGTATCTGCTGATCGTACTGTTGCGTTTTGTCCTGCAACTGGTACGCGCCAACTTCTATAACCCGCTCTGCCAATTCGCCGTGAAGGCCACCCAGCCGCTGCTCAAGCCCTTGCGCCGGGTGATCCCGAGCCTGTTCGGCCTGGACATGTCGTCGCTGGTCCTGGCGATCCTGGTCCAACTGGCGCTGATGGCCCTGACGCTCCTGCTGACCTACGGCACCACCGGCAACTTCCTGCAACTGCTGGTCTGGGCCTTGATCGGCGTGACCGCGCTGTTCCTGAAGATTTTCTTCTTCGCCCTGATCATCAGCGTGATCCTGTCCTGGGTCGCACCGGGCAGCCATAACCCTGGCGCCGAGCTGGTCAACCAGATCTGCGAGCCGGCCCTGGCGCCGTTCCGCAAGATCCTGCCGAACCTGGGCGGCCTGGATATCTCGCCGATCCTCGCGTTCATGGTGCTCAAGCTCCTGGACATGCTGGTGATCAACAACCTGGCGGCGATGACCATGATGCCGGACATCCTGCGCCTGCTGATCTGACCTTTGCAGGAGCCGGCTTGCCGGCGATGGCACCCGCGAAAACGCCATCGCCGGCAAGCTGGCTCCCACAGAAACAAGCCGTCATCAGCCAGGACAAGGTTCGCTTGCCGCTGGCCCCCCCGCTCTTTAGACTTACGCCTCATTTAAACGAGAGCAGGGTCGATGCCAGCTGCCTTCCCCCCCGATTCTGTTGGACTGGTCGTGCCCCAAGTGGCGCACTTCAGCGAACCCCTGGCCCTGGCCTGCGGTCGATCGCTGCCGGCCTATGACCTGATCTATGAAACCTACGGCCAGCTGAACGCCACGACGAGCAATGCCGTGCTGATCTGCCACGCCCTTTCTGGCCATCACCACGCCGCCGGCTACCACAGCGCCGACGAGCGCAAGCCCGGCTGGTGGGACAGTTGCATCGGCCCCGGCAAGCCCATCGACACCAATAAGTTCTTTGTGGTCAGCCTGAACAACCTCGGCGGCTGCAACGGCTCCACCGGCCCCAGCAGCCTCAACCCGGAGACCGGCAAGCCGTTCGGCGCCGACTTCCCGGTGCTGACCGTGGAAGACTGGGTGCACAGCCAGGCGCGCCTGGCCGACCTGCTCGGCATAAGCCAATGGGCAGCGGTGATCGGCGGCAGCCTGGGCGGCATGCAGGCGCTGCAATGGACCATCACTTACCCCGACCGCGTGCGCCATTGCCTGGCCATCGCCTCGGCCCCCAAGTTGTCGGCGCAGAACATCGCGTTCAACGAAGTGGCGCGCCAGGCAATCCTCACCGACCCCGAGTTCCACGGTGGTTCGTTCCAGGAAGCCGGGGTGATCCCCAAGCGCGGCTTGATGCTGGCGCGGATGGTCGGGCATATCACCTACCTGTCGGATGACTCCATGGGCGAGAAATTCGGCCGCGGGCTCAAGAGCGAGAAGCTCAACTACGACTTCCACAGCGTCGAATTCCAGGTCGAAAGCTACCTGCGTTACCAGGGCGAGGAGTTCTCCGGGCGTTTCGACGCCAACACCTACCTGCTGATGACCAAGGCCCTGGACTACTTCGACCCGGCGGCAAACTTTGATGACGACCTGGCGAAGACCTTCGAGGGTGCCACCGCCAAGTTCTGCGTGATGTCGTTCACCACCGACTGGCGCTTCTCCCCGGCCCGCTCGCGGGAACTGGTGGATGCGCTGATGGCCGCCCGCAAAGACGTGTGCTACCTGGAGATCGATGCACCGCAAGGCCACGACGCCTTCCTGATCCCGATCCCGCGCTACCTGCAGGCGTTCAGCAACTACATGAACCGCATTACATTGTGAGAAAGCCATGAGAGCCGACCTGGAAATCATCCAAGACTGGATCCCCGCCGGCAGCCGCGTGCTCGACCTGGGTTGCGGCGATGGCGAACTGCTGAGCTGGCTGCGCGACAACAAGCAAGTCACCGGCTATGGCCTGGAAAACGACCCGGACAACATCGCCCAGTGTGTGGCCAAGGGCATCAACGTGATCGAGCAGGACCTGGACAAGGGCCTGGGCAACTTTGCCAGCAACAGCTTCGATATCGTGGTGATGACCCAGGCCCTGCAGGCCGTGCACTACCCGGATCGGATTCTCGACGAGATGTTGCGCGTCGGCCGCCAATGCATCATCACCTTCCCCAATTTCGGCCACTGGCGCTGCCGCTGGTACCTGGCCACCAAGGGCCGGATGCCGGTATCGGATTTCCTGCCGTACACCTGGTACAACACGCCGAACATTCACTTCTGCACCTTCGAAGATTTCGAGGCGTTGTGCAGTGGGCGTGAAGCCAAGGTCATCAACCGCCTGGCCGTCGATCAACAGCATCGCCACGGCTGGGCGAGTAAGCTATGGCCTAATCTTTTGGGTGAAATCGGAATTTACAGGGTCAGCAGTCCTGGCCTGACCGATCATCAGATTGCCGTCTAACCATTTTCGAGGAGGACGATCATGAGTCGCCTGGCTATTTTTCTACTCACCGCCTGCCTTGGCGCCAGCGCCATGGCCGCCGGCCCTATCGACAGTAACCGGCAGAAGGCGTTTGGTGATATCACCGTGCACTACAGCACCTTCACCTCCAGCTTCCTGCAACCCGAGACGGCCCAGGCCGTGGGCGTGGTGCGCAGCAAGAACAAGGGCATGATCAACGTCTCGGTGATCAAGGGCGTGGAGCCTGTGGCCGCGCAAGTGACCGGCACGATCAAGGACTTGACCGGCAAGAGTGAAATGCTGACGTTCAAGCAGATCACCGAAAAAGGCGCGATCTACTACCTCGCCCCCTACTCGGTGCCGCAGCAGGAATTCCGCACCTTTACCATCAATGTTGAAACCGGCGGCAAGGCCCACGGTTTCAGTTTCACCCAAGAACTGTTCCCGGCCGAATAATGAACCTGACACAACTCGTACTGGCCAGCCACAACGCCGGCAAACTCAAGGAACTCCAGGCCATGCTCGGCGAATCGGTGCAATTGCGCTCGATTGGCGAGTTCAGCCAGGTGGAACCTGAAGAAACCGGCCTGTCGTTCGTCGAAAACGCCATCCTCAAGGCCCGCAATGCCGCGCGCATTTCCGGCCTGCCGGCACTGGCCGACGATTCTGGCCTGGCCGTGGACTTCCTCGGCGGCGCACCTGGCATCTATTCGGCGCGGTATGCCGACGGCAAAGGCGACGCGGCGAACAATGCCAAGTTGCTGGACGCGCTCAAGGACGTACCGGACGCGATGCGTGGCGCGCAGTTCGTGTGCGTGCTGGCCCTGGTGCGGCATGCCGATGACCCGCTGCCGATTCTCTGCGAAGGCCTGTGGCACGGGCGCATCCTGCATGCCGCCAGTGGCGAGCATGGGTTTGGCTATGACCCACTGTTCTGGGTGCCGGAGCGCAATGTCTCCAGCGCCGAACTGAGCCCGGCCGACAAGAACCAGATCAGCCACCGCGCCCGCGCAATGGCTTTGCTGCGCCAGCGTCTGGGCTTGAAATGACCCAGAACACCTCCGCGCAGCCACTGATCCTCGGTGGCGCGCAAACACCTCGGGCGGCCCTGCCAGTGCTGCCGCCCCTGGCGCTGTACATCCACATCCCGTGGTGCGTGCGTAAATGCCCCTATTGCGACTTCAACTCCCACACCGCCAGCAAGGTGCTGCCGGAACAAGAGTATGTCGATGCGTTGCTGACGGACCTGGATCAGGATCTGCACGCGGTGTATGGCCGCGAGTTGAGCTCGATCTTCTTTGGCGGCGGCACGCCTAGCCTGTTCAGTGCTGCGGCGCTGGGCCGATTGCTGGAGGGCGTGGAGCAACGCATACCGTTTGCCCGCGACATCGAGATCACCCTGGAAGCCAACCCCGGCACCTTCGAGCAAGAGAAGTTCGTCGCCTACCGCAAGCTGGGGATCAATCGCCTGTCCATCGGCATCCAGAGTTTCCAGCAGGAAAAGCTCAAGGCCCTGGGCCGCATTCACAACGGCGACGAAGCCGTGCGCGCCGCCGGCATGGCGCGCCAGGCCGGGTTCGATAACTTCAACCTGGACCTGATGCACGGTTTGCCCGATCAATCCCTGGACGATGCCTTGAGCGACCTGCGCCAGGCCATCGCCCTCAAGCCGACCCACCTGTCGTGGTACCAACTGACCCTGGAACCCAACACAGTGTTCTGGAACCAGCCGCCGACGCTGCCGGAAGACGACACCCTGTGGGATATCCAGGAAGCCGGCCAAGCCCTGCTCGCCGCCCACGGATACGCCCAGTACGAAGTTTCGGCCTATGCCCAGCCGGGTCGCCCCGCACGGCATAACCTCAACTACTGGAGCTTTGGCGACTTTATTGGCATCGGTGCCGGCGCCCACGGCAAGCTCAGCCATCCTGACGGGCGCATCGTGCGCACCTGGAAGACTCGCGCACCAAAGGACTACCTCAACCCGGCCAAAAGCTTTCAGGCAGGCATGAAAGAGCTGACCAACGAAGAGTTGCCTTTCGAGTTCCTGATGAACGCCCTGCGCCTTACCGACGGCGTTGAAGCCAGGCTTTACGCCGAACGCACGGGCCTGGACCTGGCCAGCCTGGATGAGGCCCGACGCGAGGCAGAACAAAGTGGCTTATTGCAGGTCGAACCGTCACGCCTGGCGGCCACCGACCGTGGGCAACTCTTTCTCAATGACCTGCTGCAGAAGTTTTTGAGCTGATCGCTCTAAGGAAATCGAATGGATCTGGTACTCGACCTGCTTGCCACCGTATCCCGCTGGAGCCGCAGTAACCTGTCAGAAATATCCCTGGCGCTTGTCGGCTGCTTGCTGGTGCTGTTCGGTGCCGACATCAAGGGCTGGGTCGAAGCGCGCCTGGGCAACATCGCCGGCGCCTTGCGCGTACCGTTGATGGCCCTGCTGTGCATGATCGGCAGCGGTGCCGCGCTGATCTACGCCACGCCGTGGATTGTGCGGGGGTTGAGCCAGTTCAATAACTACAGTTTGGCGCCGGTGTTGCTGGTGGTGCTGGTGTTGATTGGCGTGGTTGCCGACCGCCGCTGACTAAAAGCCCACCACCAAAAAACTGTAGGAGCGAGCTTGCTCGCGAAGAACGTCAACGATAACGCCGAGCTATCAGGTAGCCCGCGTCGCCTGTCCGTTTTTCGCGAGCAAGCTCGCTCCTACAGTTGATCGCATTTCAGTCTTCTAGCTGGTCAAGCCAGCTTTTCGAACTTCAAATCCCATGCTGGTGATCGGGCACTCGGCCGGGACTGACCAAACCCCCAACACCAAAAAACTGTAGGAGCGAGCTTGCTCGCGAAGAACGTCAACGATAACGCCGAGCTATCAGGTAGCCCGCGTCGCCTCTCCGTTTTTCGCGAGCAAGCTCGCTCCTACAGTTGATCGCATTTCAGTCTTCTAGCTGATCAAGCCAGTTTTTCGAACTTCAAATCCCATGCTGGTGATCGGGCGCTCGGCCGGGACTGACCAAATACCCACCACCAAAAAACTGTAGGAGCGAGCTTGCTCGCGAAGAACGTCAACGATAACGCCGAGCTATCAGGTAGCCCGTGTCGCCTGTCCGTTTTTCGCGAGCAAGCTCGCTCCTACAGTTGATCGCATTTCAGTCTTCTAGCGGGTCAAGCCAGCTTTTCGAACTTCAAATCCCATGCTGGTGATCGGGCACTCGGCCGGGACCGACCAAATACCCACCACCAAAAAACTGTAGGAGCGAGCTTGCTCGCGAAGAACGTCAACAATAACGCCGAGCTATCAGGTAGCCCGCGTCGCCTCTCCGTTTTTCGCGAGCAAGCTCGCTCCTACAGTTGATCGCATTTCAGTCTTCTAGCTGGTCAAGCCAGCTTTTCGAACTTCAAATCCCAAACCCCATGCCCCAATCGCTCGCCACGGCGTTCGAACTTGGTGATCGGGCGCTCGGCCGGGCGTGGCACGCATTGACCGTCTTCGGCCAGGTTGCGGTAGCCAGGGGCGACGTTCATCACTTCCAGCATGTACTCCGCGTACGGTTCCCAGTCGGTGGCCATGTGCAGGATGCCGCCCACTTTCAGCTTGCTGCGTACCAGTTCCGCGAAGGAGGCCTGGACGATGCGGCGCTTGTGGTGGCGGCTCTTGTGCCATGGATCCGGGAAAAACAGCATCAGGCGGTCGAGGCTGTTGTCGGCAATGCAGCGGTTGAGCACTTCGATCGCGTCGCAGTCGTAGACACGCAGGTTTTTCAGGCCCTGAGTCAGCACGCCGTTAAGCAATGCACCTACGCCCGGACGGTGGACTTCCACGCCGATAAAATCTTGCTCGGGCGACGCGGCGGCCATTTCCAGCAGGGAATGGCCCATGCCGAAGCCGATTTCCAGGGAGCGCGGGGCCGAACGGCCAAACACCTGGTCGAAGTCCACCGGCGCATCGGCCAGGGGCAGGACGAACAACGGCGTGCCCTGGTCCAGGCCCTTTTGCTGGCCTTCGGTCATGCGCCCGGCACGCATCACAAAGCTTTTGATGCGGCGGTGCTTGGACTCGTCGCCTTCTTCCACGGGGTTCGGCGTTTCGTTTGATTCAGTCATCAATGGCTCTTACTTGATCAGACCATCCAGCGGCGAGGAGGCGCTGGCGTAAAGTTTTTTCGGCATACGCCCGGCGAGATACGCCAGGCGGCCGGCGACAATCGCGTGTTTCATGGCTTCGGCCATCATGATCGGCTGTTGCGCGTTGGCGATAGCGGAGTTCATCAGCACCGCCTCGCAGCCCAGTTCCATGGCGATGGTGGCATCGGACGCGGTGCCGACGCCGGCATCCACCAGCACCGGGATCTTCGCTTCTTCGAGGATGATCTGCAGGTTGTACGGGTTGCAGATCCCCAGGCCAGTACCGATCAGGCCGGCCAGCGGCATGACCGCGATGCAGCCGATTTCGGCCAGTTGGCGCGCGATGATCGGGTCATCGCTGGTGTAGACCATCACGTCAAAACCTTCCTTGACCAGGGTTTCAGCGGCCTTGAGGGTTTCGATCACGTTGGGGAACAGGGTTTTCTGATCAGCCAGCACCTCCAGCTTCACCAGGTTGTGGCCGTCGAGCAGCTCACGGGCCAGGCGGCAAGTGCGCACGGCTTCGATGGCGTCGTAGCAACCGGCGGTGTTGGGCAGGATGGTGTAGCGATCCGGCGGCAGGATATCCAGCAAGTTCGGTTCGCCCGGGTTCTGGCCGATGTTGGTGCGGCGCACCGCCACCGTCACGATCTCGGCGCCCGAGGCTTCGATAGCCAGGCGGGTTTCTTCCATGTCGCGGTATTTACCGGTGCCTACCAGCAAACGCGACTGGTAGGTACGACCGGCCAGGACGAAGGGCTTGTCGCTACGAACGATGCTCATGGGAAATCCTCGAGTTGGGGTGAGGTTCTGCAGAATTCGGGTAGTTGCCCCAGGGCTAGCCGCCGCCGATGGCGTGGACTACTTCGACCTGGTCGCCTTCGGCAAGGGCGGTTTCGGTGTGCTGGCTACGCGGCACGATATCCTGGTTGAGCTCCACTGCGACGCGACGTCCGGTCAGTTCCAGACGGGTCAGCAGGGCCGCGACGGTTTCACCGTCGGGCAGTTCATAGGATTCGCCGTTCAATTGAATGCGCATGCCACGGGCCGCCATCGTTTTTAGGGGCCAGCATTCTAGCCTGATCGTGACCTGAAGGTCAGCTACAAGCGTCAGGCGGTCAGTTGCAGGCGCCAGGCGGCGAGCCCCAGGCACAGCCAGCCAATCAGGAATGCCAGGCCGCCAAACGGGGTGATGATCCCCAGTTTGCCGATGCCGACGGTAGTCAGCAGATACAGGCTGCCGGAGAACAACAGGATACCGATGCTGAACGACACCCCCGCCCACATCACCAGGCGCCCGGGAATATGCGCCGCCAGCAAGGCCACGCCAAACAACGCCAGGGCATGCACCAGTTGGTAAGTCACGCCGGTATGGAAAATCGCCAGGTATTCAGCACTCAGGCTTTTTTTCAGGCCATGGGCAGCGAACGCGCCGAGGGCAACACCGGTAAAACCGAAAAAGGCAGCCAACATCAGAAAGCCACGCAGCATGAGGAACTCCAGTCAGACTCAAAGGGCCGGGTCTGTATAATGGCCCGCTCAACGGGTTCGGCCAAGCCATCTCTATGCTGCGTGTCCTCTTCAGTCGTTTTCTCAAAGTCGTGAAATGGTTCGTCATCGCCAGTGTTTTGCTGGTGCTGCTGTTTCGTGTCGTCCCGCCACCGTTCACCGCGCTGATGGTCGAGCGCAAGATCGAATCCTGGGTCGACGGCGAGCCTATTGACCTGCAACGCAGTTGGGTGCCGTGGGACGAGATCTCCGATGACCTGAAATTGGCGGTCATGGCCGGCGAAGACCAGCGTTTCCCGCAGCATTGGGGTTTTGACTTTGGCGCGATCCAGGCCGCCCTGCTGCATAACGAGCGCGGCGGCTCGCTGCGTGGCGCCAGCACGCTGAGCCAGCAGGTGTCGAAGAACCTGTTCCTGTGGGCAGGCCGCAGTTATCTGCGCAAGGGCCTGGAAGCCTGGTTTACCGGATTGATCGAGATCCTCTGGCCCAAGCAACGGATCCTTGAGGTGTACTTGAACAGCGTGGAGTGGGATGAGGGGGTGTTTGGCGCAGAGGCCGCAGCGCGACACCATTTCGGGGTGAGTGCCAAGGGGCTTTCGCGGCAGCAGGCCAGCTATCTGGCCGCAGTGCTGCCTAATCCGCGGGCTTGGAGTGCCAGCCACCCAACCGCATATGTGGCGCGGCGGGCGGCTTGGATTCGTCAGCAGATGGGGCAGCTGGGTGGCACGGGCTACTTGAATGAGCTGAACACTACGCGAAAGGCGCCGTGGTCCAACTGACGCTACACAAAGCCGGCTCCTACAGGGGCGCGACACAAACAAAAATGCCCCGATCTTTCGATCGGGGCATTTTTTTGGCCGTTCGCTGCGTGTTAGGCGGCGATCGACAGTTTCAGCTTGTTCATCGCGCTCTTCTCAAGCTGACGAATCCGCTCGGCCGACACGTTGTACTTTTGCGCTAGGTCGTGCAGCGTGGCTTTTTCTTCTGCCAGCCAACGCTGGTAGAGGATGTCACGGCTGCGGTCGTCCAGCACTTCCAGTGCTTCGTGCAGGTTGTGGTTGGAGTTGTCGCTCCAATCGGCATCTTCCAGTTGACGCGCCGGGTCGTACCGGTGGTCTTCCAGGTAGTTGGCCGGCGATTGGAAGGCGCTGTCGTCGTCCGCTTCAGCGGCCGGGTCGAAGGCCATGTCATGGCCGGTCAGGCGACTTTCCATCTCGCGCACTTCCCGAGGCTCCACACCGAGGCTTTCAGCCACACGGTGGACTTCCTCGTTGTTCAGCCACGCCAGGCGTTTCTTCTGGCTGCGCAGGTTGAAGAACAGCTTGCGCTGGGCCTTGGTGGTCGCCACTTTCACAATGCGCCAGTTGCGCAGGATGAACTCGTGGATTTCCGCCTTGATCCAGTGCACGGCGAACGACACCAACCGCACACCCATTTCCGGGTTGAAGCGTTTTACAGCCTTCATCAGGCCGACGTTGCCTTCCTGGATCAGGTCAGCCTGGGCCAGGCCGTAGCCGCTATAGCTACGGGCGATATGTACGACAAAACGCAGGTGGGCGAGCACCATCTGCCGAGCCGCCCCCAAATCCTGCTCATAGTAGAGACTCTCGGCCAGTTCACGCTCCTGCTCGGGCGTCAGCAAAGGAATGCTGTTGACCGTGTGCACATAGGCTTCCAGGTTCGCGCCTGGGACCAGAGCATAAGCAGGTTGCAAAGAAGTGGTCATACGAAAAAACCTCCGACTCACATAACTCGTGCAGTTCAGCACTGCGAAAATTGACCGGAAACCGTAGGACAAGTTCCCTATAAACGCTGAAAGGTCAATACAAGCAAAAAGACACTATTTCGGCGCCAGCTCCCTGAGATGGCGTGCGACTGCGATCCATGCACCGATATAACCCAACAACACCGCGCCAAGCAAGAGCGATAGACCATCGGCAGCGGGTACGCCAGCCAAGGCAAAGTCACTGCCATACAAACCGGCCAGGCCGACTACCGCGTCGTTCAGCCAATCCAGGCCAAACGCCAATACACCCCAGGACAGAATCCCGGCACCGAAGCCATAAAGCGCGCCCATATACAGAAAAGGACGACGCACATAGCTGTCTGTGCCGCCGACCAGTTTAATCACTTCTATCTCGGTGCGACGGTTTTCAATATGAAGACGAATGGTATTGCCTATCACCAAAAGTAATGCAGAAACCAGCAACACCGTCAGGCCGAAGACAAACCGGTCGCCCAGCTTGAGAATCGCCGCCAGACGCTCGACCCAGACTAAATCAAGCTGCGCCTGTTGTACCTTGGGCAGTTCAGCCAATTTTTGTCTTAATGCTTCAAGGGCCGTCTTGTCGATTTCATTTGGCGTCACCAGCACCACGCCCGGCAGCGGGTTCTGCGGCAGCTCCTTGAGCGCCTCGCCCAGGCCCGATTGCTGCTGGAATTCTTCCAGGGCCTGGTCGCGGCTGATGTACTCGGCATCCGCCACGCCCGGCAGGTTCTTGATCTGCTCGCGCAAGGCCTCGCCCTCAGTGGCGCTGGCATCCAGTTGCAGGTACAGAGAAATCTGCGCCGCACGCTGCCAGGAGCCGCCAAGGCGCTCGACATTATTAAGCAGCAACGACAACCCCATCGGCAGGCTCAACGCCACAGCCATTACCAGGCAGGTAAAGAAGCTGCCAATCGGCTGTTTGCCCAAGCGGCGCAGGCTATCCACCAGGCTGGCGCGATGGCTTTCGATCCAGGCGTGCAGCAGGGTGCTGAAATCGGGACCGTCATCTTCGTCGCGTTTCTTTTTCTGCGGTTGCGGATCGGCCGCTTTCGGCGCGACGCGCTCGGAGACTTTAGGGCTGCGTGTGGCACTCATACGCCGGCCTCCCCGTCACCAATCAGGCGACCGCGCTGCAGGGTCAGCATGCGATGGCGCATGCGCGCGATCAATGCCAGGTCGTGACTGGCAATCAGCACGCTGGTGCCCAGGCGGTTGATGTCTTCAAAAACCCCCATGATCTCTGCGGCCAGGCGCGGGTCGAGGTTACCGGTGGGTTCGTCCGCCAGCAGCAAGGCCGGGCGGTGGACAATGGCGCGGGCAATGCCGACGCGCTGTTGCTGGCCGGTGGACAGGTCGCCGGGGTACAAATCGGTCTTGTCCGATAGCGCCACGCGCTCCAGGGCCGAATCCACACGCTTGACGATTTCGGCCTTGGACAGGCCGAGAATCTGCAATGGCAAGGCGATGTTGTTGAACACCGTGCGGTCGAACAGCAACTGGTGGTTCTGGAACACCACGCCGATCTGCCGACGCAGGAACGGGATCTGTGCATTGCTGATGGTGGCCAGGTCCTGGCCCGCCAGCAGCAGTTTGCCGGTGGTGGGGCGCTCCATGGCCAGCAACAGGCGCAGCAAGGTACTTTTGCCGGCGCCGGAGTGACCGGTGACAAACAAGAACTCGCCACGGCGCACCCGGAAACTCAGCTCATGCAAGCCGACATGCCCGTTGGCGTAGCGCTTGCCCACCTGTTCAAAACGAATCATGAACGCTCCCGCTCGGCAAACAGTGCCTGGACAAAGGGTTCGGCCTCAAAGGTGCGCAGGTCATCAATACCTTCGCCGACACCGATATAACGAATCGGCAACCCGAATTGTTTAGCCAGGGCGAAAATAACCCCACCCTTGGCCGTGCCATCGAGCTTAGTCAATGCCAGGCCAGTGAGCTGTACCGTCTGGTTGAATTGCTTGGCCTGGCTGATCGCGTTCTGCCCAGTGCCGGCGTCCAGCACCAACAGCACCTCGTGCGGCGCGTCGGCGTCGAGCTTGCCCATCACCCGGCGGACTTTCTTCAACTCTTCCATCAGGTTGTCTTTGGTATGCAGGCGACCGGCGGTATCGGCGATCAGTACATCGATGTTCCGGGCCTTGGCGGCCTGCACGGCATCGAAGATCACCGAAGCGGAGTCGGCGCCGGTGTGCTGGGCGATGACCGGGATCTTGTTGCGTTCGCCCCACACCTGCAATTGCTCCACCGCAGCGGCGCGGAAGGTGTCACCGGCGGCGAGCATGACTTTCTTGCCTTCCAGTTGCAGCTTCTTCGCCAGCTTGCCGATGGTGGTGGTCTTGCCGGCGCCGTTGACGCCTACCACCAGGATCACGAAGGGTTTCTTCTCGGTGATCACCAGCGGCGCTTCCACCGGCTTGAGCATGGCGGCCAGTTCGGCCTGCAATGACTTGTAAAGCGCGTCGGCGTCAGTGAGCTGCTTGCGCGCCACCTTCTGGGTCAGGCTCTGGATGATCACGGCAGTGGCTTCGACGCCCACGTCAGCAGTCAGCAGGCGGGTCTCGATGTCTTCGAGCAGCTCGTCATCGATGATTTTCTTGCCGAGGAACAGGCTCGCCATGCCTTCGCCGATGCTGGCGCTGGTTTTGCTCAGGCCTTGCTTGAGGCGGGCGAAGAAGCCGGTCTTGCTGGCTTCGGCAGGCGCCTCGGCAGGCACAGGCACTGCGACAGCCTCGATGACTGCGGGAGCAGCATCGATCACCAGCGGAACGGGCTCGACTACGAGCGGGGCCGGCTCAACGACGACGGGTAGCGGCTCGACAGGCTCGACAATGGCAGGAATCGGCGGCGCTGCATGTTCGGCCTGCACATCCTCCACCAACGCAACGGGCTCTTCAGCCACCGGCAATGACGGCCATGGCTTGTGCTCTGGCTCTGGCTCTGGCTCTGGCGCAGCCTCCACTACCGGTTGTAACACCGGTTCGGCCATAGGCAACACCACGGGGGCCTCGACGACAGGCTCGGCCACCAGCTCAATCGCAGGTTCCGCCTGCAGAACAGGCTCGGGCACAGGCTCAGGTTGGACTTGCGGCTGTTCGACGACGGTTTCCTGCGGCTTTTTGCGCAGCCATCCGAACAGGCCTTTTTTCTCGCCAGCCGCAGCTGGGCTCTTCTTGTCGTCGTTGGAACCAAACATGGAGGACGGCTATCTCACGGTAGCGACGCGCCTAGGTGGCGCCTCGGTAAATAATATTCGATGCGCAACAGACTGTTTTTTAGCCAGCTTGTTCATGCGCAGCATTTTGTGAGGCGTGAATACAGCCTCAACAAATCGATTCAATATAGGACTGAAGCGATAAAATCGGCGAAAAGCGGATTAAAACCGGGGAAACCCACCGATAACTCCATCTTTACGACGACTGGATCCGAAACGATATGACAGCCGCAGTGGCCGCCGCTAATACGGATCAGTATCCTAGCACCTCCTCGCCCGCCGACGCTAAGACCAAGCGGGCAGCCCAACAGGTTTAAAAACGAATGAATGCTCTAGCCCGCCGCGCCGCAGGCCTGCTGCTCAGCACAGTTTGTCTGCCCCTTTCAGCCTTGGCTGCCGACCCACAACCCACCCATGAATTCACCCTGGACAACGGCCTCAAGGTCGTCGTGCGCGAAGACCATCGCGCCCCGGTGGTGGTCTCGCAGGTCTGGTACAAGGTCGGCTCCAGCTATGAAACCCCTGGCCAGACCGGCTTGTCCCACGCCCTGGAACATATGATGTTCAAGGGCAGCTCCAAGACCGGACCCGGCGAAGCCTCGTTGATCCTGCGCGACCTGGGCGCCGAAGAAAACGCCTTCACCAGCGACGACTACACCGCCTACTACCAAGTGCTGGCCCGCGACCGCCTGGGCGTTGCCCTGGAACTGGAGGCCGACCGCATGGCCACCCTGCGCCTGCCGGCCGACGAATTCAGCCGCGAGATCGAAGTCATCAAGGAAGAGCGCCGCCTGCGCACCGATGACAACCCGCTGTCCAAGGCCTTTGAACGCTTCAAGGCGATGGCCTACCCGGCTAGCGGCTACCACACGCCGACCATCGGCTGGATGGCCGACCTGGACCGCATGAAGGTCGAGGAACTGCGCCACTGGTACCAATCCTGGTACGTGCCCAACAACGCCACCCTGGTCGTGGTGGGCGACGTGACTCCGGACGAGGTGAAAACCCTGGCCCAGCGTTACTTCGGCCCGATCCCCAAGCGCGACGTGCCACCGGCGAAAAAGCCCCTGGAGCTGGCCGAGCCGGGCGAGCGCCAACTGACCCTGCATGTGCAGACCCAATTGCCGAGCGTCATCCTGGGCTTCAACGTCCCGGGCCTGGCCACCGCCGAAGACAAACGTTCGGTCAACGCCCTGCGCCTGATCTCGGCGCTGCTCGATGGCGGCTACAGCGCGCGCATCCCGAGCCAGCTGGAACGCGGTGAAGAACTGGTGTCCGCGGCCTCGACCAACTACGACGCCTACACCCGTGGCGACAGCCTGTTCACCTTGAGCGCCACGCCCAACCAGCAGAAGAAGAAAACCGTGGCCCAGGCCGAAGCCGGGCTCTGGCGCCTGCTGGACGAACTCAAGGCCAAGCCACCGACCGCCGAGGAGCTGGAACGCATCCGCGCCCAGGTCATTGCCGGCGTGGTCTACGAGCGCGACTCCATCACCAGCCAGGCCACAGCCATTGGCTCCCTGGAAACGGTCGGCCTGTCGTGGAAGCTGATGGACACCGAGCTTGCCGAGCTGCAAAGCGTGACACCCGAGGACATCCAGAAGGCCGCGCGCACGTATTTCACCCGCGAACGCCTGAGTATCGCCCATGTCCTGCCCGAGGAGACCACTCATGAGTGATCGCAAAAACAACCGCCTGGTGCTGCCCGGCCTGATCGTCGTGACCCTGGTGGCGGCGGTCGCGGTGTATATCGGCCGCCCGGACGACTCCGTGGCCAGCCCGGCGCTGGAGCAGGCCAAGTCCAGCAAGACCCTGCAATCCCTGGCAGAGCTGGATGGCAAGAACCCGACCAACCGCAAGCTCAACGTGCAGACCTGGAATACCGCCGAAGGCACCAAGGTGCTGTTCGTCGAGGCCCACGAACTGCCGATGTTCGACATGCGCATCCTGTTCGCCGCCGGCAGCAGCCAGGACGGCAACACGCCGGGCCTGGCCCTGCTGACCAACGCCATGCTCAACGAAGGCGTGCCGGGCAAGGATGTGGGGCAGATTGCCGCCGGTTTTGAAGGCCTGGGCGCCGATTTCAGCAACGGTGCCTACCGTGACATGGCGCTGGTCTCGCTGCGCAGCCTCAGTGCCGCCGACAAACGCGACGCCGCCCTTACGCTGTTTGACCAGGTGATCGGCCAGCCGACCTTCCCCGCCGACTCCCTGGCGCGGATCAAGAACCAACTGCTGGCCGGCTTCGAGTACCAGAAACAGAACCCGGGCAAGCTGGCGAGTATCGAGCTGTTCAAGCGCCTATATGGCGAGCATCCCTATGCGCACCCGAGCGAAGGCACCCCTGCGAGCGTTCCGGCCATTACCCAGGCACAGCTGAAGGCATTCCATGCCAAGGCCTACGCCGCCGGCAACGCGGTGATCGCGATGGTCGGCGACCTGTCCCGCGCAGACGCCGAGGCCATGGCGGCCAAAGTCTCCGCATCCCTGCCCAAGGGCCCGGCGCTGGCGAAGATCGCCGAGCCAATCGAACCCAAGGCCGGCCTGGGGCATATCGAGTTTCCATCCAAGCAGACGCATCTACTGTTCGCACAACTGGGCATCAACCGCGCCGACCCGGACTACGCCGCCCTGTCCCTGGGCAACCAGATCCTGGGGGGTGGTGGTTTTGGCACCCGCCTGATGAGCGAAGTGCGTGAGAAGCGCGGCCTGACTTATGGCGTGTACTCGGGCTTCTCGCCGATGCAGGTGCGTGGCCCCTTCATGATCAACTTGCAGACCCGCGCCGAAATGAGCGGCGGCACCTTGCGCCTGGTGGAGCAAGTGCTGGCCGACTACCTCAAGACCGGGCCGACGCAAAAAGAACTGGATGACGCCAAGCGCGAACTGGCCGGCAGCTTCCCGCTGTCCACCGCGAGCAACGCTGATATCGTCGGGCAACTGGGCGCCATGGGGTTCTACAACCTGCCGCTCAATTACCTGGAAGACTTCATGCAGCAATCCCAAGCCCTGACCGTCGATCAGGTCAAGGCCGCCATGAACAAACACTTGAGCAGCGATAAAATGGTGATCGTGACCGCTGGTCCCACCACCGCGCAAAAGCCACTACCGCCCCCCACTGATAAACCTGCCGAGCAGCCGCTCGGGGTTCCGGAGCATTAATGGCCAGTCCATCGCGCCCTAAAAAACCTGTCCATAACGTTCATAACGGTGTGGGCCAACTGCGCATCATTGGCGGCCAATGGCGCAGCCGCAAGCTGAGTTTCCCCGATGTGGTGGGCCTGCGCCCCACCCCGGATCGGGTCCGCGAGACCTTGTTCAATTGGCTCGCGCCGTACATCGAGGGGGCCAAGGTACTTGACCCGTTTGCTGGCAGTGGCGCGTTGTTCCTCGAGTCCCTGTCCCGTGGCGCCGCCCTGGGCCAGGCCCTGGACGCGAGCAACGTGGCGGTTTCCAGCCTGCGCGAGCACCTGGGCACACTGCGTTGCACCACCGGCCATGTACAGACCGCCGATGCCCTGCGCTACCTGGAAACCCAGCCGGCCAGTGCATTCGATGTGGTGTTCCTCGACCCGCCGTTCAACCAGAACCTGTTGCCAACCGTCTGCGCGCTGCTGGAAGAGCGCCAATGGCTGGCCGATGACGCCTGGGTCTACACCGAAAGCGAGACCGCGCCGTCGACCCTGGGCCTGCCCGGCAACTGGCGCCTGCACCGCGAGCAAAAGTCCGGGCGGGTGTATTACGCACTGTGGCAACGTACGCTGCAGACCGCTTAATAGGACCACTGCTTTTTTCAGGTGTACCGAGATAGCGGGTTTTTGGGGCTGCTGCGCAGCCCAACGGGGGACAAGCCCCCTCGCCACAACCCACTGGCCACCCCCCCCCTTAAGAGTTGTGTCGAGACCCCTCATCGTGCCGAAACCTTCAGACCGCTTCACTCCCGCTTTCGGCCTCGGTAACCCCCACCTGCAAACGTTGTGGGGCCCACTCTGGCGCCCCACCACCCACCTCGATCGCCAGCGCGAGCGCCTGTGGCTGGAGGATGGTGACTTCCTCGACCTCGACTGGCATGGCCCCCATGACCCGCACGCACCACTGGTGCTGGTACTGCATGGCCTGACAGGCTCGTCCAACTCGCCCTACGTCGCCGGCCTGCAAAAAGCCTTGGCCAGCCAAGGCTGGGCCAGCGTCGCCCTGAATTGGCGCGGTTGTTCCGGCGAACCCAACCTGCTGGCCCGCAGTTACCATTCAGGCGCCAGTGAAGACCTGGCGGCCGCCATTGCGCACCTGCGGGCCAAGCGACCGTTGGCGCCACTGTATGCCGTGGGTTACTCCCTGGGTGGCAATGTGTTGCTCAAGCACCTGGGCGAAACCGGCGACAACTCCGGCCTGCAGGGAGCTGCGGCGGTATCGGTGCCGTTTCGCCTGGACCAGTGCGCCGACCGCATAGGCCTGGGGTTTTCACGGGTCTATCAAAAGCATTTCATGCGCGAGATGCTCGGCTACATCCGGGTCAAGCAGCGCCAGTTCCTGGCGGACGGACGCGAAGAAGCATTGAAGACCCTGGCGCAGCTCGGCTCGCTGGAGAAAATGCGCACGTTCTGGGATTTTGACGGCCGCGTCACCGCACCGCTGCATGGTTACTTGAGTGCCGAGGACTATTACCGACGGGCGTCGAGTCGTTACTTCCTCGGGGCAATCCGCACGCCGACGCTAATCATCCACGCGGCAGATGATCCTTTTGTGTTTGCCCACAGCTTGCCCCAGGCCAGCGAACTGTCGGACTGCACCGAGTTTGAACTGCAGGCCAAGGGCGGGCATGTGGGGTTTGTCGACGGCTCGCTGAAGACGCCTGGGTACTACCTGGAGCGGCGGATCCCGCAATGGTTACGGGTAAAACACGGTTAATCATGTGGGAGCGAGCTTGCTCGCGAATGCGGCGTTTCAGCTAATAAATTCGGTGGCTGGCACACCGCATTCGCGGGCAAGCCCGCTCCTACATTTGATCGGGGATTACCCACTTAATCGCCGGTAGCAATTTCGCGCTGCGGATCATTGATCCACTCACTCCACGACCCCGCATACAACTTGCCCAACGGATACCCCGCCAGGCTCAGGGCAAACAGGTTGTGGCACGCCGTCACGCCCGAGCCGCAATACGCCACCAATTCATCCGGCGAACGACCTTGCAGTTTGTCGGCAAACCGCTGCTTGAGCTGCTCCACCGGCAAGAAACGCCCATCACTGCCCAGGTTCTCGTTGAACGCTGCACATTGCGCCCCGGGAATGTGTCCGGCAATCGGATCAATCGGCTCCACCTCGCCGCGAAAGCGCGGCAAGGCGCGGGCGTCGATCAGGGTCAGGCCCGGCTGGCCCAGGCGTTTTTGCAGGTGTTCGACATCCAGCAGCAAATGGTTGTCCGGGCTGCCGGTGAAGGTGCCAGGCTCGGTGCTCGGCGCATCCAGGCTCAAGGGGAAACCCGCGGCATGCCAGGCTTTCAGCCCACCATCGAGGATCGACACGCCGTCGCGCTTGCCCAGCCACGCCAGCAGCCACCAGGCACGGGCGGCATACGCGCCAGGGCCGTCGTCATACAGCACAATCTCGCTGTCAGCATTGATGCCCCAGGCCTGCAACTGCTGGACCAGCGCCTGGGGCGCCGGTAGCGGATGGCGACCCGTCACGCCCTTGGTCACCGGCCCGCTGAGGTGGCGCTCCAGGTCCGCATACTGCGCGCCTTCGATATGCCCCTCGGCATAGCTGCAACGCCCGTAGTCCGGGTCTTCCAGGGCAAATCGGCAATCGAGGATGACGAGGCCCGCGTGCTTCTGGCGTTCGGCCAGTTGTTGCGGGCTGATCAGTTGCGCAAGCGGCATAACGGACTCCTGGAAATATGTTCGGGAAAGGGCCTACTTCACTTCTTCCAGTGCCTGACTCAACGGCACATAAAACTCCTTGAACAACGCGTCCACGGCCTCTTTGGCCTGGGGCGTGATAAACCCTGCCTCCAGCACCAGCACCTGGTACACCCCGCGCTTGATTGCCTCGGCACTCAGGTGTGCGGAGTTCTCGTTGGTGGTGCACAAAAAACGCACCCAGGAGGTGAGGATAATCCAGGCGTTGAGGGTCAAGGCTTCGGTCTGCACCGGGTCCATGTTCAGGATCCCTGCCTCGACAAACCCCCGGTAAATCGCGCCACCCTGGATCAGGCAACGCTGGGAGAAACGCCGGTAGCCGGTGGCCAGTTCCGGGTCGCTTTCCAGCAGATGCTCAAGATCGCGGTGCAGAAAACGATAGCGCCACATGCCCGCCAGCACCGCCTGCAGGTAGAAGCGCTTGTCCTCGACCACCATGGCGCGCCCCTGGGGCGGGCGCAGGAAGCTGTCCACCAGAGCTTCATACTCGCGAAACAGCACCGCGATAATCGCCTGCTTGTTCGGGAAGTGGTAGTACAGGTTGCCCGGGGATATTTCCATATGGGCGGCAATATGGTTGGTGCTGATGCTGCGCTCGCCCTGCTGGTTGAACAGCTCCAGGCTGGTTTGCACAATGCGCTCGCTGGTCTTTACTCGTGGTGCCATAGGGGATCGGCTTCTTGAATCCTGATACAAACATCTTACGGTCTATCCTTGCCAGGATAAAACTGCATGTTGCAGCGAAGGCATTTGACAAAATAGAGTAATGACTCTAAAAACGCAGGTATTCCAATAACAATCGGGAACTGCGTCATGTCTGCCAACGTTGCTTACCTGCAAGATTCCCAGGCGCTGGACCAACTCCAGGACCTGTTCGCTGCCCAGCGCCGCGCCTACGCAGCCAACCCGATGCCACCAGCGGCGCAGCGCCAGCAGTGGCTCAAGGCCTTGCGCGACCTGCTCAGCGATGAGCGCCAGGCGCTGATCGAGGCCATCAGCAACGATTTCAGCCATCGCAGTGCCGACGAAACCCTGTTCGCCGAGCTGATGCCCAGCCTGCATGGCATCCACTACGCCAGCAAACACCTCAAGGGCTGGATGAAACCGTCGCGCCGCGCTGTAGGTATAGCCTTCCAACCGGCATCTGCCAAAGTGATCTATCAACCCCTGGGCGTCATCGGGGTGATCGTGCCCTGGAACTACCCGCTGTACCTGGCCATCGGCCCGCTGGTCGGTGCGTTGGCGGCAGGTAACCGGGTGATGCTCAAGCTCAGCGAATCCACCCCGGCCACTGGCCAGTTGCTCAAGAACCTGCTGGCGCAAATCTTCCCCGAAGACCTGGTGTGCGTGGTGCTCGGCGAAGCCGAAGTGGGCATGGCGTTTTCCAAACTGCCTTTTGATCACCTGCTGTTCACCGGCGCCACCAGCATCGGCAAGCACGTCATGCGCGCCGCCGCCGAGCACCTGACCCCGGTCACCCTGGAACTGGGCGGTAAATCCCCGGCGATTGTTTCGGCCGATGTGCCGCTCAAGGATGCCGCCGAACGGATCGCCTTCGGCAAGGCATTGAATGCCGGGCAAACCTGTGTGGCGCCGGACTATGTGCTGGTCCCCGAGGACCGGGTGGATGGCTTCGTCGCGGCCTACACCCAGGCGGTACGCGGGTTTTATCCGACCCTGGCTGATAACCCGGACTACACCGCCATCATCAACGAGCGACAACTCGCCCGGCTCAATGCCTACGTCAAGGACGCCACCGACAAGGGCGCGACCCTGGTTCCGCTCTATGACCAGGGCCAGGCCCGGCGCATGGCCCATAGCCTGCTGCTGAACGTCAGCGATGAAATGACCGTGATGCAGGACGAGATTTTCGGCCCGGTGCTGCCCATCGTGCCCTATCGCGGGATCGACCAAGCCTTCGCCTACATCAACCAGCGCCCTCGCCCCCTGGCGCTGTATTACTTCGGCTACAACAAGGCCGAACAGAATCGCGTACTCCACGAAACCCATTCCGGCGGCGTGTGCCTGAACGACACCCTGCTGCATGTGGCCCAGGACGATATGCCTTTTGGCGGCATCGGCCCCTCGGGCATGGGCCACTACCATGGCCATGAAGGCTTCCTCACCTTCAGCAAGGCCAAGGGCGTGCTGATCAAACAACGCCTGAATGCGGCCAAGCTGATTTACCCACCGTATGGCAAAGCCATCCAGAAACTGATCCAGAAGCTATTCGTGCGCTAAAACCGTTATCACTGGGACAACAATAAAAATGAACCCTAGCCTGACTGAATCACCCGCGCTGTCGCGGCGCGGCGTCTTGAAAATCGGCCTGTGCGCCAGCGCCTTCCTGGCGACTGCAGGCCTTGGTGCCAGCCTCAGCGGCTGCTCCAGCAGCACCCCGGCCAGCGGCTTTGCCATGCTGCGCCACAGCGACCTGCCGTTTTTGCGCGCGGTGATCCCAGTGTTGCTAGAGGGCGCGGCCAGCGCCGAGGTCGTGGCGGCGGGTATCGACGACACCCTGAAAAAACTCGATTACAGCCTGCAGCACCTGTCGCCGGAGATGTTCAAGCTGACCCAGCAGTTGTTCGACGTACTGGGCATGGCCGTCACCCGTGGCCCGCTGACTGGCATCTGGGGCAGTTGGGAAAACGCCAGCAGCGAGCAGATCCGCAACTTCCTGCATCGCTGGGAGAACAGCTTCCTCAACCTGCTGCGCATGGGCCAGGGCTCGCTGCTCAAGCTGGTGATCATGGCCTGGTACTTCCGGCCCGAGTCCTGGGCCCATTGCGGGTACCCCGGCCCACCGCAAATCTGACCGTGATAGCTCCTACACGTCATGACCGCTGATAAAAACAAGAGAATAAGCTGATGCCCGTACCTGATGTGTTCCGCGATGGCATGGCCCGCGGCTGGAAAACCCATAATGGCGCTGCCCTCGACCAGGACCTGACGCTGGAAGCCGATGTCGCGATCATCGGCAGCGGCGCAGGGGGTGGCACCACTGCAGAGATTCTCAGCGCCGCTGGCTACAAGGTGCTGCTGATCGAAGAAGGCCCGCTCAAGACCAGCAGCGATTTCAAGCTACTGGAAGACGAGGCCTACGCCAGCCTGTATCAGGAAGGCATCGGCCGCATGAGCAAGGACGGCGCCATCACCATCCTGCAGGGCCGCGCCGTGGGCGGCACCACGCTGATCAACTGGACTTCGAGTTTTCGTACGCCGGACCCGACCCTGTCCCACTGGGCCAGTGAGTACGCGGTCAAGGGCCATAGCAGCGCCGAGATGGCGCCATGGTTTGAAAAGATGGAGCATCGCCTGGGCATCGCCCCCTGGGCCCTGCCGCCCAACGCCAACAATGACGTGATCCGCAAAGGCTGCGAAAAGCTCGGTTACAGCTGGCACGTGATCCCACGCAACGTGCGTGGCTGCTTCAACCTGGGTTATTGCGGCATGGGCTGCCCGGTCAACGCCAAGCAATCGATGCTGGTGACCACCATTCCTTCGACCCTGGAGCAAGGCGGCGAGCTGCTGTACCTGGCCCGCGCCGAGCGCCTGAAGTTCAGCGGCGACACCATCACCAGCCTCGAATGCGTGGCCATGGATGCGCGTTGCGTGGCGCCCACCGGCCGCAAGATCACGGTCAAAGCCAAGCATTACGTACTGGCCGGCGGCGGCATCAACAGCCCGGCGCTGCTGATGCGCTCGGACGCACCCGACCCACACTCGCGCCTGGGCAAGCGCACCTTCCTGCACCTGGTGAATTTTTCCGCGGGGTTGTTCGACGAGGTGATCAACCCGTTCTACGGCGCGCCGCAGTCGATTTACTCTGATCACTTTCAATGGCAGGACGGCACCACCGGCAAAATGTCCTACAAGCTCGAAGCACCGCCCTTACACCCGGCCCTGGCCAGCACGTTGTTCGGCGGTTACGGCACGCAGAACGCCCTGGACATGAGCCAGTTGCCCAAGACCCATGCGATGCTGGCGCTGCTGCGGGATGGCTTCCACCCCGACAGCCAGGGCGGCAGCGTCGGCCTGCGCGGCGATGGCACGCCGGTACTCGACTATGAGGTCTCGCCCTACGCCTGGGACGGCCTGCGCCGGGCCTTCCATAGCATGGCCGAGATCCAGTTTGCCGCCGGCGCCAAGTCGGTCAAGCCGCTGCACCATGACGCGCGCTACGTCAGCACACTGGCCGAGGCACGCAGCCTGATCGACGGCCTGAACCTGGAACTGCATCGCACCTGCCTGGGCAGCGCCCATGTGATGGGCGGTTGTGCCATGGGTGAAGAGCCAAAAAATGCGGTAGCCGATAGCCTTGGAAGGCATCACCAGTTGCGTAACCTGTCGATCCACGATGGTTCATTGTTCCCCACCAGTATCGGCGCCAACCCACAATTGTCGGTGTATGGCCTGACCGCACAACTGGCGACAGCACTGGCCGAGCGTCTGAAAACAGCATGAAAAACCGATTATGCGCCCGTGTAGGAGCGAGCTTGCTCGCGAAGTACGCCAACGATAACGCAGCGCTATCAGATACCCCGCGGTGCCTATGGGTTCTTCGCGAGCAAGCTCGCTCCTACAGGGGGTTCATAGGGGTATTCGCGGTGTCTATAGTGCTTTCTTCTGAATAAGTTGACTTGGCCGACCGGGATGGCTGCGATACCATCCGGTTCCCCAACGGACTCCGCCAGGACGACGCGATGAACCGAGTGTTGTACCCAGGTACCTTCGACCCGATTACCAAAGGCCATGGCGATCTGGTCGAACGCGCCTCGCGCTTGTTCGACCATGTGATCATCGCGGTCGCTGCCAGCCCCAAGAAAAACCCACTGTTTCCTCTGGAACAGCGTGTGGAGCTGGCCCGCGAGGTCACCAAGCACCTGCCGAACGTTGAAGTAGTGGGCTTTTCGACACTGCTGGCGCACTTCGCCAAGGAACAGAACGCCAATGTATTCCTGCGCGGCCTGCGCGCGGTGTCGGATTTCGAATATGAATTCCAGCTGGCCAACATGAACCGCCAACTGGCGCCGGACGTAGAGAGCCTGTTTCTCACGCCGTCGGAGCGTTATTCGTTTATTTCCTCGACGTTGGTCCGAGAGATTGCGGCGTTGGGCGGTGATATCACCAAGTTCGTACACCCTGCGGTGGCGGATGCGCTGACTCTGCGCTTCAAGAAGTAAGACCGCTCAACCGGCGCCCGCTCGCACTGCGGGCGCCAATGCGGCACAATTGCGCGCATTAGTTTTCCAGATGCCTTGGCAGAGTGCCCTGGCAGGAGTTTCCATGTCCCTGATCATCACCGACGATTGCATCAACTGCGACGTCTGCGAACCCGAGTGCCCGAACGCTGCCATTTCCCAGGGTGAAGAGATCTACGTGATCGACCCCAACCTGTGCACCCAGTGTGTCGGCCACTACGACGAACCCCAGTGCCAGCAAGTGTGCCCGGTCGATTGCATTCCGCTGGATGAAGCCCGGCCGGAAACGGAAGAGCAGTTGATGGAGAAGTACCGGTTGATTACCGGTAAGGCCTGAAACCTTGTGGCGGCTGGGCGGGCCTCATCGCAGGCAAGCCCGCTCCCACATTTGAAGGTGCCCACAAGTCAAAATGTGGGAGCGGGCCCCCGCGATGAGGCAAGCCGCAGCGCCTGCTGTCTTCAGCTCTGGCACTTAGGGCAAAACACACTCGCCCGCTGCCCCAGCATCACATTGCGCAACTCACTGCCGCACACCTTGCACGCCTCGCCCCCACGCCCGTAGACAAACAGCTCCTGCTGGAAATACCCCGGCTGCCCGTCGCCGCCAATAAAGTCACGCAAGGTCGTACCGCCACGCTCGATGGCGGCCGCGAGGATGCGTTTGATCTCGATCGCCAGCTTCAGGTAACGCCCACGGGAAATGCCCTTGGCTTCCCGGCGCGGATCAATCCCGGCGGCAAACAGCGCCTCGGTCGCGTAGATATTGCCCACGCCCACCACCACCGCGTTGTCCATGATGAACGGCTTGACCGCCATGGAGCGCCCGCGGGACAGCTGGAACAGGCGCTCGCCATCAAACAGATCGGTCAACGGCTCCGGCCCCAGGCGCAGCAGCAGTTCGTGGTTATGCGGGTCCTGGCTCCAGAGCATCGCGCCAAAACGCCGGGGGTCGGTGTAGCGCAGGGCCAGGCCCGACTCCAGCTCGATATCCACATGCTCATGCTTGGCCGCCGGCAGACCGACTTCCACCAGGCGCAGATTGCCCGACATGCCCAAGTGGCTGATCAAGGTGCCGACTTCGGCGTTGATCAGCAGGTACTTGGCCCGCCGCTCCACCAGCACGATACGCTGCCCGGACAGGCGCACATCCAGGTCTTCGGGGATCGGCCAGCGCAGGCGCCGTTCACGCACCACCACGCGGCTGACCCGCTGGCCTTCCAGGTGCGGCGCAATCCCGCGCCGGGTGGTTTCGACTTCTGGCAGCTCAGGCATATTCGTCTCGCGATAGAAAGGTTAGTGCGCGCCCAGTTCGCGGATCGACAACTTCATGCTTTCGAAGTCGTAGTCCGACAGGCCCACGTAATCCAGGACCAGATGGCCGATGCTCTCCCACTCATGGTCCACCGTCTGGTTGCCCAGCACCCGATAGGACGCGCAGATATGCTCGGCCATTTTCAGGATCGCCAGCAGGTTTTTCAGCGGGCTGTTGCGCGCCGACTCATCGCTGAAAATCGCCAGGGCGTTGTGGTGGTTGGCGATGGCGTTGGTCACATGTTCCGGCAGGCGCCAGGACTTGGCGGTGTAATAACCCACCACCGCATGGTTGGTATGGAACGCGCGGTTCTCGGTGTCGACCACCCGGCAATCAGGCCCGGCCTTGGCGTAGGAATCTTCCAGCACGCTCATGTAGTCCGGGAACCGCTTGAGCATCAGCGGCACGCCACAATCGTGGAACAGCCCCAGGGCGTAAGCTTCGTCCACCGCCTGGGAGCCGGTGCGCTTGGCCAGGGTCAGGCAGGTCATCGCCACATCCTGGGCCGTGTCCCAGAACCGGTTGAGGGTGACGATGGTGTCGTCGCTCATCTCGCCCTTGATCGATTGGGCGTTGATCAGGTTGACGATGGAGCGGCTGCCCAGCAGGTTGACCGCGCGCTGGATCGAGGCAATTTTGTTGCTCAGGCCGTAATACGGCGAGTTGACGATTTTCAGCAACGAGCCGGACAGGCCGGGGTCCTGGGAGATCAACCGCGCAATCACCTCCAGGTCCGGGTCGGGCATATATTGCTCCATCTGCAAATCCACCATGATCTGCGGTTGGGGCGGCACGCTGATGCCTTGCAGGGCCTGTTGGATCTGTTCGGCAGAAAGCTCTTGGGACATAGGTACATACTCTGGGCTAGGCGGCGATTCTAACCCCGATGGGAACCTGACCGACACCTCAAAAGCCGGATTGGAAACCGGAGCAAAATGTGGGAGCTGGCTTGCCTGCGATGGCATCGCTGCGGTGCGACAGACAGACCGAGTCGCCTGGATCGCAGGCAAGCCAGCTCCCACATGTCCGGCGGCGCGGCCAACAACGACACAACACGGTATACTCCCGCTCTTTTTTCCGGAGCGACGTCATGTCCCTGCCAAGCCTGCGTCTCAAAGCCAACGCCGATCGTCGTTTGCGCAACGGCCACCTGTGGGTCTACAGCAACGAAATCGATGTAGCCGCCACCCCACTCCACGGCTTCCAGGCAGGCGACCAGGCCATCCTCGAAGCCGCCGGCGGCAAGACCCTGGGCATCGTGGCCATGAGCCCGAACAACCTGATCTGCGCGCGCCTGCTGTCGCGTGACATCAAGTTGCCTTTGGACAAGTCGCTGCTGGTGCACCGCCTCAACGTCGCCCTGTCCCTGCGCGACCGCCTGTTCGACAAGCCGTTCTACCGCCTGGTCTACGGCGATTCCGACCTGCTGCCAGGCCTGGTAGTCGACCGTTTCGGCGACATCCTGGTGGTGCAGATCGCCTCGGCGACCATGGAAGCCCATAAAGAAGACGTGATCGCCGCACTAACCCAAGTGCTCAAGCCCAGCGGCATCCTGTTCAAGAACGACTCCGCCGCACGCGATGCCGAAGGCCTCAACCGCTACGTCGAAACCGTGTTCGGCCTAGTGCCGGAGTGGGTTGCGCTGGAAGAAAACGGCGTGAAATTCGAAGCCCCGGTGATCCAGGGCCAGAAGACCGGCTGGTTCTACGACCACCGCATGAACCGCGCACGCCTGGCCCCGTACGCCAAAGGCAAACGCGTCCTCGACCTGTACAGCTACATCGGCGGCTGGGGCGTGCAAGCTGCAACGTTCGGCGCCAGTGAAGTGTTCTGCGTCGACGCCTCGGCCTTCGCCCTCGACGGCGTCGAGCGCAACGCCGCGCTCAACGGCGTCGCGGAGAAAATGACCTGCATCGAAGGCGACGTCTTTGAAGCGTTGAAAGAACTGAAAGCCAGCGAAGAACGCTTCGACGTGATCGTCGCCGACCCACCGGCCTTCATCAAACGCAAAAAAGACATGAAAAACGGCGAAGGCGCCTACCGCCGCCTGAACGAGCAAGCCATGCGCCTGCTCAGCAAGGACGGCATCCTGGTCAGCGCCTCGTGCTCCATGCACCTGCCGGAAGACGACCTGCAAAACATCCTGCTGACCAGCGCCCGCCACCTGGACCGCAATATCCAGATGCTGGAACGCGGCGGCCAGGGCCCGGACCACCCGGTGCACCCGGCGATTGCCGAGACCCGCTACATCAAGAGCATTACGTGCCGGTTGTTGCCCAATAGCTAAGCCAAATCCCGGTTCCAACCTGAAACCGGCTCCACTGTAGGAGCGAGCTCGCTCGCGAAGAACGCCAACGATAACGCAGCGCCCCCAGGCAACCTGCGTCGCCTATGGGTTTTTCGCGAGCAAGCTCGCTCCTACAGTGGGCCGTGGCATATTCAGAATCACTGTTTGAACACCCATAGACGCTGGCGCCTCCTACCTTTTCTCTTCTAACCACAGAAGAGGACGAAGGAATGTCCACCCCGCAAAATGCGCATCGGCTGCGTGCAGGGCGCTATTCAGAGCCTGGAAGAATATATCTGCTGACCGCCGTGACCCACCAGCGGCAGGCAATCTTCAAGGACTGGCGTATCGGCCGCCTACTTGTCAGCGAGTTCAGAAAGGCACAGGAAGACGGCGAGGCAACTTCGCTGGCCTGGGTAGTCATGCCTGACCATTTTCATTGGCTGGTCGAATTGCATAACGGCGATTTGCCTAGGCTGATGCAAACCACCAAATCGCGAAGTGCCCGCGCCATCAACCAGTCGAAACGCACCTTCGGGACGATTTGGCAAAAAGGTTACTTCGACCGAGCGCTGCGCAGGGAAGAGGACTTGAAGGTTATGGCCCGCTACATCATTGCCAATCCTTTGCGAGCCGGTCTGGTCGAACACATCGGCCAATACCCACTGTGGGATGCCATCTGGCTTTGAAACGTCTCCCTGTAGGAGCGAGGGGGACGCCTAGTTCTTGCTCGCGAAGAACGCCAACGATAACGCAGCGCCCCCCGGCAACCTGCGTCGCCTATGGGTTTTTCGCGAGCAAGCTCGCTCCTACAGGAAGACGGTGTAGAATCGGCCGTATTCATCGCCAGTCATCCCCCGGCGGGTTTATGAGCTCAAGGCCAATGCGCACGGCGATCCCGTCACGTTTGCGGCAACTTCCGGACACCAGGGCCATTTTTCGGGTGTTCCAGACGTCAATAGAAGCTCACTCCCCTTTGATTCCTGATTAGCCGCCCGGAGTGCTCCATGCCAGATTACCGCTCGAAAACATCCACCCACGGCCGCAACATGGCCGGCGCGCGCGCTCTGTGGCGTGCCACGGGGATGAAAGATGACGACTTCAAGAAGCCGATCATCGCGATTGCCAACTCGTTCACCCAGTTCGTACCGGGCCATGTCCACCTCAAGGACCTGGGCCAACTGGTCGCCCGTGAGATCGAACGCGCTGGCGGCGTGGCCAAGGAATTCAACACCATTGCCGTGGACGACGGCATTGCCATGGGCCATGACGGCATGCTGTATTCCCTGCCGAGCCGCGAGATCATCGCTGACTCCGTGGAGTACATGGTCAACGCCCACTGCGCCGACGCCATCGTGTGTATCTCCAACTGCGACAAGATCACCCCCGGCATGCTGATGGCCTCCCTGCGCCTGAACATCCCGGTGATCTTCGTCTCCGGCGGCCCGATGGAAGCCGGCAAGACCAAGCTCGCCTCCCACGGCCTGGACCTGGTGGACGCCATGGTCATCGCCGCCGATTCCAGCGCTTCTGACGAGAAGGTCGCGGAATACGAACGCAGCGCTTGCCCAACCTGCGGTTCGTGCTCCGGCATGTTCACCGCCAACTCGATGAACTGCCTGGTGGAAGCCCTGGGCCTGGCGTTGCCGGGCAACGGTTCGACGCTGGCGACCCACAGTGACCGCGAGCAGTTGTTCCTGCAGGCCGGCCGCACCATCGTCGAGCTGTGCAAGCGTTACTACACCGAGAACGATGAGTCGGTATTGCCGCGCAATATCGCCAACTTCAAGGCGTTCGAAAACGCCATGACCCTGGATATCGCCATGGGCGGTTCCACCAACACCATCCTGCACTTGCTGGCCGCCGCCCAGGAGGCCGAGATCGATTTCGACCTGCGCGACATCGACCGCCTGTCCCGCAACGTGCCGCAACTGTGCAAAGTCGCGCCGAACATCCAGAAGTACCACATGGAAGACGTGCACCGTGCCGGCGGGATCTTCTCGATCTTGGGTTCCCTGGCCCGTGGCGGCCTGCTGCACACCGACCTGCCGACCGTGCACAGCAAGTCCCTGGCCGAAGGCATCGCCAAGTGGGACATCACCCAGACTGACGATGAAGCCGTGCACACCTTCTTCAAGGCCGGCCCTGCCGGGATCCCGACCCAGACGGCATTCAGCCAGTCGACCCGTTGGGACACCCTGGACGACGACCGTGAAAACGGCTGTATCCGTAGCGTCGAGCACGCCTACTCGCAAGAAGGCGGCCTGGCCGTGCTGTACGGCAACATCGCCCTCGACGGCTGCGTGGTGAAAACCGCCGGCGTGGATGAGTCGATCCATGTGTTCGAAGGTCGCGCCAAGATCTACGAAAGCCAGGACAGCTCGGTGCGCGGCATCCTCGCCGACGAGGTGAAAGAAGGCGACATCGTGATCATCCGCTACGAAGGCCCGAAAGGCGGCCCGGGTATGCAGGAAATGCTCTACCCGACGTCGTACCTCAAGTCCAAGGGCCTGGGCAAAGCCTGCGCACTGCTGACCGATGGTCGCTTCTCTGGCGGTACGTCCGGCCTGTCAATCGGCCACGCTTCGCCAGAAGCCGCAGCCGGTGGCGCGATTGGCCTGGTACAGGATGGCGACAAGGTGCTGATCGACATTCCGAACCGCTCGATCAACCTGTTGATCAGCGATGAAGAACTGGCCGCACGCCGGGTTGAGCAGGACAAGAAAGGCTGGAAACCGGTGGAGAAGCGTCCGCGCAAAGTCACCACCGCGCTGAAAGCCTACGCCCTGCTGGCCACCAGTGCCGACAAGGGTGCGGTGCGTAACAAGGCCATGCTCGACGGCCTGTAAGCCCCGCCCATGAAAATGCCCCGCCAGGTGCGGGGCATTTTTTTTGCCTGCCTGAATCGCCAAGCCACAGGAGATCAAAGGGGGGAGCTGGCTTGCCTGCGATGGGGACACCACGGCGTACCTGATACACCGCGTCGATGCCATCGCAGGCAAGCCAGCTCCTACAGGGTTACTGGATTTCGTCGGGCTTGACGATCACCCAATTCTTATCCGCCGTCACCGGCAAGCCTTCCTTGGCCTGGGCCGCGGCGTGCTTGGCGATCATGCCGTTGAGTTGGGTCATGTACTTGTCCTTGCGGTTGATCCACAAGTGAATGCCGCCCTTGGCCACGTCCACATCGTGGAACAGCATGTAGCCGTCGCTGGTGGGGGTGTCGCCGCCGACCAGTACCGGTTTTTTCCATTCATCGATGTAGGTGAGGATCGCCGCGTGCTTGCCTGCCATCCAGGTTGCCGGGGTCCACAGGTAGGGGGTCAGTTCCAGGCCCAGGTTGGCTTTTTCGTCATATTTGCCGGCGCTGATCTGCTTACGCGCGGTGGTCAACTCGCCGGTCTTGCGGTCCTTGAGCAGGGTGGTGACGCCAATGACGTTCTGCGGCTTGACGTTGTAGCCGTACTTGGGATCCGAAGCGACCATGCGCACCAGCTCTTCAGAGGCCGCCGTCATCACGTACACGTCGATGCCGTTTTCCATCAACTTGTTGTACAGCTCGGTCTGGCCGGTGAAGATTTTCGGTGGCTGCACCTCCATGTTCTTCACCACATCGCCTTCGAAGTAGGTGACCGGCACCGGCTTGCCGGAGGCCATCAGCTCATCGACGTAGCCCTTGAGTTCCTTGAGGGTGAAGCCAGAGAACACCTGGGCGACCCACGGGTAGCAGACCATGTCGTCCACTTCGCACAGGCGATAGTAGTAACTGAACAGACTTTCCTTATGGTCGGCGGTGTCTTTGAACGGCATAAGCTTGAGCGACGGGTCGAGACTGTCACGGGTGATAAGGCCCTTGTTTTCCATGTACGGCAGCAGCGACTCTTCAAGGTCGAAGCGGTAGCTGGTGTTGTCCATGTCGAATACCGCGTAGTTACCCTTGTTGGCGTTGGCGGTGATCATTTCATTCAGTTGCTTGGCGGCGGGTGCCGGCCAGTGTTTCAACTCGGTGGCGGCCATGACCTGGCTGGCAAGCCCCAGGCACAGCGCGGCGGCAAACAGTCTCGGCGCAAGCTTCATGTGCGTTTTCTCCCTGAGTGAAAAACACCAACGCTAACAAATCTGTATGACAGCCCCCGCCACACGCACGACCGACGGCGTCCTGATCCCGTCACCCACTTACACAGGAGCGTCAACGCCTTATTCCAAAAACGACAGTCGCCATTCCATAACGGTATTAAATCAATATATTTCAAGCTGTTAGGATTTCCGGTTCGCAGTCGCACGCTCATGCGATTGGCAGTCCTTTACCTGGAGCTTCAATGAATCTGCCGCTGATTCTCAACCTGTTGGTGTTCCTCGCATTATTGCTGGGCCTGGCACAAACCCGCCGTACTAACTGGAGCCTGGCCAAGAAGGTGTTGTTCGCCTTGGTCCTGGGCGTTGCCTTCGGTGTGGCCCTGCATACGATCTACGGCGCAGGCCACCCGGTGCTCAAAGCCTCGATCGGCTGGTTCGACCTGGTCGGCAATGGTTATGTGCAACTGTTGCAGATGATCGTGATCCCGCTGGTGTTCGCCTCGATCCTCAGCGCCGTAGCCCGCCTGCATAACGCCGCATCCCTGGGCAAGATCAGCTTCCTGACCATTGGCACGCTGCTGTTCACCACCGCCATTGCGGCGCTGATCGGTATCGGCCTGACCAACCTGTTCGGCCTTACCGCCGAAGGCCTGGTGGCCGGCACTCAGGAACTGGCGCGCCTGCAAGTGATCCAGAGTGATTACGCAGGCAAGGTCGCCGACCTGAATATCCCGCAGTTGCTGCTGTCGTTCATCCCGCAGAACCCGTTTGCCGACCTGGCCCGGGCCAAGCCGACGTCGATTATCAGCGTGGTGATCTTCGCCGCGTTCCTGGGCGTTGCCGCGCTGCAACTGCTCAAGGACGACGTGGAAAAAGGCCAGAAAGTGATCAACGCCATCGACACCCTGCAAGCCTGGGTGATGCGCCTGGTGCGCCTGGTGATGAAGCTGACCCCTTACGGCGTGCTGGCGTTGATGACCAAAGTGGTCGCCAGCTCCAACCTGCAAGACATCATCAAGCTCGGCAGCTTCGTGCTGGTTTCCTACCTGGCACTGGGGCTGATGTTTGTAGTCCACGGCCTGCTGCTGTCGCTGGCGGGTATCAACCCACTGCGCTTCTTCCGCAAGGTGTGGCCGGTGCTGACCTTCGCGTTTACCAGTCGCTCCAGTGCAGCAAGCATCCCGTTGAGCATCGAAGCGCAAACCCGTCGCCTGGGCATCCCGCAGTCCATCGCCAGCTTTGCCGCCTCGTTTGGCGCGACGATTGGCCAGAACGGTTGCGCCGGCCTGTATCCGGCGATGTTGGCGGTGATGGTCGCGCCGACCGTGGGCATCAACCCGCTGGACCCACTGTGGATCGCAACATTGGTGGCGATTGTGACCTTGAGTTCAGCCGGCGTGGCCGGTGTGGGCGGCGGTGCGACGTTTGCCGCGCTGATCGTGCTACCGGCCATGGGCTTGCCGGTGGCGTTGGTGGCGTTGCTGATTTCCGTGGAGCCGCTGATCGACATGGGCCGCACGGCGTTGAACGTGAATGGTTCGATGACCGCCGGGGCGATTACCAGCCAGATCATGCAGCAGACCGATAAAGCGCTGCTCAATGCCGACGAGCATCCTGAGTTGGCGCAAGCCTAAAGCCCCCCCTGTGGAGAGGGGGCTTGTCCCCCGTTGGGCTGCGTAGCAGCCCCAGTAAGCCGAGTGCGCTGTATCAGATACTCTGTAGCGGCTGGTTTTGGGGCTGCTTCGCAGCCCAACGGGGGACAAGCCCCCTTGCCACAGAGAGCTAGGCCTTTTCCCAGACTTCGAAGTTGTACGCCGGCTTGTCGCCTTCTGCCGGATTCTGCACATTCGACACCAGCTTCCACCGGTTCAAGTCAAACTCCGGAAACCACGCATCCCCCTGCGGGCTCAACGCAACCCGCGTCAGATACAGGCGATCCGCCTGCTCCAGGCCTTGCGCATACAGCTGCGCGCCGCCGATCAGCATCAGCTCATCCACACCCTGCTCCAGCGCCCAGGCTTCGGCCCGTTCAACCGCTGCGTCCAGTGAAGGAAAAACTTGCGCACCTTCAAGCTTAAGATCGGTCTGACGACTGACCACAATGTTCAGCCGCCCCGGCAACGGTCGGCCCAGGGAATCCCAGGTCTTGCGCCCCATGATGATCGGCTTGCCCAAGGTGGTGGCCTTGAAATATTTGAAATCCCCCGGCAAATGCCAGGGCATGCTGTTGTCGACGCCGATCACGCGGTTTTCACCGAGGGCTGCGATCAGGCTTAAAGGGAGAGTTTTTTTCATGGCAACGAGAATACCAGAGGCGCGGGCCAGGGGTTATGCTCCAGGCTCACTGACACAACAGGACCGCGCGTGACAGCACTGAACCCTCTGCAAAAACTGTGGCTGACGGAAACCGTGCGCCTGCGTGAAGAACACGCCGGCCCCCTGGAAGACCAGGAAGCCAATCGCCTGGCCCGCAGCAACGGCGGCGACCTGCCGACACGTATTCAAAACCGTGCACTGTGGCTGGCCGAGCGCGACGGCCTGAGCGCCGCCCTGCTGCACTGGTTGCAAGGTGCGCGGCTGGCGCTGATCGCGCTGATGGTACTGGCCGTGGTCAGCGGTGCCGGCCTGGCGTTCGCCGCCCTGGGCAACGGCCTGGCCCCGGTCAATGTGTTCTGGGCCCTGGGCAGCCTGCTGGGCTTGAACCTGATCCTGCTGCTGAGCTGGGCCCTGGGCCTGGTGTTTGCCGGCGAGCACAGCGCCAGCCTCGGCCGCCTGTGGTTGTGGCTCAGCGAAAAATTCGCCCGTGATGCCAAGGCCGCGCAACTGGCGCCGGCGTTGTTGTTGCTGCTGCAACGCCACAAGCTCAACCGCTGGGCGGTCGGTGTGCTGGTCAATGGTCTGTGGCTGCTGGCGCTGTGCAGCGCGCTGGTGATCCTGCTGACATTGATGGCCACCCGGCGCTACGGGTTTGTCTGGGAAACCACCATCCTCGGCGCCGACACCTTTGTCAGCGTGACCCAGGCCCTGGGCAGCCTGCCCGCCCTGCTCGGCTTCAGCGTGCCGACCGTCGAGATGATCCGCGCCAGTGGCGACTCTGCCCTGAATATCGAAAGCGCCCGCCAAGCCTGGGCCGCCTGGCTGGTGGGCGTATTGCTGGTCTACGGCCTGCTGCCCCGACTGCTCCTCGCCTTGCTCTGCCTATGGCGCTGGCGACGCGGGCGTGCCGCCTTGGGCCTGGACCTCAACCTGCCCGGCTACAGCCACTTGCGCGAAGCCTTGATGCCCAGCAGCGAACGCCTGGGTGTCAACGATGCAGCTCCAGAACAGTTGCATCACGTCAGCGGCGGCGCCAGCGAACTGCACAGCGATGGCGCCCTGCTGGTGGCCATCGAACTGGACGACCAACACCCCTGGCCGCCCAAACTACCGGCCACGGTCAAAAACGCCGGCATCCTCGACAGCCGCGAATCACGCCACAAGCTGCTGGAGCAACTGACCCGCTTCCCGCCCGCACGCCTGGTGATCGCCTGCGACCCACGCCGCTCGCCGGATCGTGGCAGCCTGGCGCTGATCGGCGAACTGGCGCGCAGCGCCAGCGCCACCCGTGTCTGGCTGCTGCAAGCACCACCGGGCCAGGCGCTGGATGCCGAGCGCCTCGGCGATTGGCACACGGCCTTGCAGCAACTGGACCTGCCCTTCGCCGACTGCGCGCCACTCACCTGGCTGGAGACCGGTCATGACTAAACCCCTGAAACTGGCGGTGGTCGGCCACACCAACGTCGGCAAGACCTCGCTGCTGCGCACCCTGACCCGCGACGTGGGTTTTGGCGAAGTGTCCCACCGCCCCAGCACCACCCGGCATGTCGAAGGCGCGCGTTTGTCGGTCGACGGCCAAGCCTTGCTGGAGCTTTACGACACGCCAGGCCTGGAAGATGCCATCGCCCTGCTTGACTACCTCGAGCGCCTCGACCGACCGGGCGAACGCCTCGACGGCCCGGCTCGCCTCGCCCGTTTCCTGGAAGGCAGCGAAGCCCGTCAACGCTTCGAACAGGAAGCCAAGGTGTTGCGTCAGTTGCTGGCGTCCGACGCCGGTCTGTACGTGATCGACGCCCGGGAACCGGTGCTGGCCAAATACCGCGACGAGCTGCAAGTACTGGCCAGTTGCGGCAAGCCGCTGTTGCCGGTGCTCAACTTTGTCAGCAGCAGCGACCACCGCGAGCCGGACTGGCGCGAAGCCCTGGCCCGCCTGGGCCTGCATGCACTGGTGCGCTTTGACAGCGTGGCGCCCCCCGAAGATGGCGAGCGACGGCTGTATGAAAGCCTGGCCCTGTTGCTGGAAAGCTCACGCCCCCAGCTGGAACGGCTGATCCTTGATCAGGAGGCTCAACGCCAGGCGCGCCAGCAAAGCGCCGCACGCCTGATCGCCGAGCTGCTGATCGACTGCGCCGCATGCCGGCGCAGTGTGGTCACCGAGGATGAACAGCAAGCCATCAGCGATCTGCGCAAAGCCGTACGCCAGCGCGAACAACGTTGCGTCGAAGCCCTGCTCAAGTTGTTCGGCTTCCGCCCGCAGGACGCTGCGGCCAGCGACCTGCCGTTGCTGGACGGGCGTTGGGGCGATGATTTGTTCAACCCCGAAACCCTCAAGCAACTGGGGGTGCGGGTCGGTGGCGGGATTGCGGCGGGGGCGGCGGCCGGTGCCGGTGTGGACTTGCTGGTCGGCGGCCTGACCCTGGGCGCCGCCGCCCTCGCCGGAGCGATTGCCGGCGGCGCACTGCAAACCGCGCGCAGCTACGGCAGCCGCCTGCTGGGCAAGATCAAGGGCCAGCGCGAGCTGACGGTGGATGACAGCGTGCTGCGCCTGCTGGCCCTGCGCCAACGGCAATTGCTCAAGGCCCTGGCCCTGCGCGGGCACGCGGCGATGCACAGCATCAAGGTCGACACTCCGCAAGACAAGACCTGGCGTGAAGGCAAACTGCCGGACGCCCTGCACAAGGCTCGCGCCCATCCGAAATGGTCGTCGCTCAACCCTCACCCAAGGTTAAGCCAGGCCGAACGTCAGGAACAGATCGAAGCCCTGGCCCAGCGCCTGGACGAGGCTTAAGCCGCCAGCAATTGCCGGGCCTTGGCCTTCAGCACCTCAAGGTCCAGCACCGGCACGTGCATGTCCTTGGCCTGCTCATCCCAGTGGCGCATGCGCAGGCTCACCGCGCACAGCGGGTCCTGCTCGAACGCCAGGGCCTCATCGGCCGTCATGACCCCACCCTGGTAGCCCAGGGTGCGGCGGCTGGCCTCGCTCAAGCGATGGTAATAGTCCGGCTGGCTGAAGGTCAGGTAGCGCTTGGCCTGTACGTGATATTCCACCAGTTTCGCCAGGCGCTCGCTGAAGCCGGCGCGCCGCAGATAGTCGGCGCCCAGGCGTTCATGGCTGACTACGCCGTAGCCGCCCATGTTCGCTTCACCCTGGCCGCAGATATGCCCGATATCGTGGAAGAACGCCGCCAGCACCACTTCATCGTCGAAGCCCTCGGCCATCGCCAGTTGTGCGGCCTGGGACATATGCTCGATCTGCGACACCGGCTCGCCGATGTAGTCGGCGGCGCCATGCTGTTCGTACAGGCCGAAGACTTCGGCGACTACCTGCTCAGCGTTCATCACGCCTCCCCCCACAGTTCAGTGATATTGCGCTCGGCCATCGCCGGCCCCACGCTCATGCCTACACCCGTATGCATCAACGCCACGCGCACGCCATCTGCAGCGCGCAGGAACGAAAACGGCCCCGGCCCCCGGGAACCATAGACGCCCTGCCAGCGTTCCACGACCTGAATCTGGCAGCCCAGGGTCTGTTCTGCCAGCTCGATCATCCAGTTGTCCACCTGTTCGGCATTGAACGGCGACGGATCGCTGCCGTAATGGTGGGAGTCGCCGATGATCAACTCGCCATGGGGCGTCGGGCTGATCAACAGGTGGATGCCATGTTCATCCAGGTGCGGCGTGTCGCGCAGGATCTGTGCCTGCACGGCGGCGGCTTGCGGCAAGTCGGCGAAGGCGCCGTAATGCACGCAGCTCAGGCCCGTGAGCAGCGCATGTTGCAGGTTCAAGTCGGCCTTGGGCCGCGCGCGCAGCATTTGCAACTGGCAGATTTGCGGTGTGAGTTGGGCGATCTGCTCGGCCAGCAGGGTCTGATAGTCGTGGCCGGAGCAGACAATGATCTGCTCGCCGCGAAAGCTGCCGGCGGTGGTGTGCAGTTGGCCGGGCTCGATGTCGCGTACCAGGGTGGAGAAGTGAAACTCTACCTTGAGTTCGCGGCGCAGGTAGTCGATCAGCGCCGGCAGCGCCTCACGGGAATACAGCTGCTGATCGTCGAGGCCGTGCAGCGCAGCGCGATGATGGCGGAACTGGCCGCCGTACAGATCATTCATGGCGGCGCCTTGCAGCAGGTTGACGCGGTAGCCGTGCGCCTTGGCGCGACCGGCGCAAAAGGCTTGCAGCAAATGCTCTTCGGCTTCGGTGCGGGCAAACAGGTAAGAGCCATTGCGCTTGAGTTGCAGGTTCGCCAGTTGTGCCCACTGGCCCCAGATCTCGCGGCTTTGCCGAGCCAGGTCGAGCATCTGCCCAGGCGGTTGACCAGTGACCAGGGCCTGGCCGAAGTTACGCACCGAGGCACCCAGGGGCGTGGCCGTGCGTTCGAAGACCCTGACCTTGAGCCCGCGCTTGGCGGCGGCGTAGGCGTGGGACAGGCCGAGGATACCGGCGCCGACGATCAGCAAATCACTGTGGTGTGTCATGGTGTTCGCCCCCTGTAGGAGCGAGCTTGCTCGCGAAGAACTTGAGGGCGCTGCGTGGATTCTGACGGCCCGCGTTATCGTTCACGTTCTTCGCGAGCAAGCTCGCTCCTACAGTTTTAGAAACGGTTGAAGTTATTGTTTTTCCGACTTGCCGTCATAGCGCTTGCGCCATTCAGTCAGGATGTTGTCGCGGTTTTTCGAGGCCCAGGCAAAGTCGTTCTTGATCAGGCGCTGCTCGTAGTCCGCCGGCAATTCGGTCTGTGGCTTGGCGATTCCCGGCTGGGCCAGGACCGCAAAGTTTTCCTTGTACAACTCCATCGCCGCCGGGCTTGCAGAGAAGTCGGCGAGCTTCTGCGCCGCTTCCTGGTGGGCGGTGCCCTTGATCACCGCAGTGGCTTCAATGTCCCAGCCCAGGCCTTCCTTGGGCAAGACGATATCCAGCGGCGCGCCCTGGCGCTTCAACTGCACGGCCGGGTATTCGAAGGAGATACCGATCGGGAATTCGCCGGACGCCGCCAACTTGCACGGCTTGGAGCCGGAGTGCACGTACTGGCCGATGTTCTGGTGCAGGTCATCCATGTACTGCCAGCCCTGCTTCTCGCCGAAGGTCTGCAGCCAGGCGCTGACGTCGAGGAACCCGGTGCCGGACGACGCCGGGTTCGGCATGACGATCTTGCCTTTGTATTCCGGCTTGGTCAGGTCTTGCCAACTGATCGGCTTGCTCAGGCCCTGTTTTTCGGCTTCGACGGTGTTGAAGCAGATGGTCGCGGCCCATACGTCCATGCCGACCCAGGCCGGTGGGTTGGCGGCGTCGCGGTAGTTCTTGCCAATCTTGTCCAGGTCCTTTGGCGCGTAGCTTTGCAGCATGCCTTGCTGATCGAGGATCGCCAGGCTGGAAGCCGCCAGGCCCCACACCGCATCGGCTTGCGGGCGGGCTTTTTCCGCCAGCAGCTTGGCGGTGATGATGCCGGTGGAGTCCCGCACCCACTTGATCTCGACGTCCGGGTTGGCCGCTTCGAAGGCTTTTTTGTAGGTCTTCAATTGCTCGGCTTCAAGGGCCGTGTACACGGTCAACTCGGTCTTGGCAGCAAAGGCATTCAGGCTGAACGCGGTGAGCACAGCAGCGGCGAGGGCCAGGGGCTTGAACATGGTGCGTTTCCTTGTGTGGGGCAGGGTTATTGACCGGGCGCGGTTTGGCGCCAGGCCTGGGAGCGGCGCAACAAGCCGCGTGAGGCCCACGCCAGCAGCAGCGAGACGCCGGCTGAAGTGAACAGAATCAGGGTCGACATGGCCGCCGCGCCGCCAACGTTGCCGGCGTCGTCCATGTTCAACACGGCGACTGCGGCGAGGATGGTGTCGGGGCTGTAGAGAAAGATCGCCGCCGACACAGTGGTCATCGCCGAGACAAACAGGTAGCGCAGGATGTCCAACAGCGCCGGCAGGCAGATCGGCACGGTGACCCGCAGATAGTGGCGGTACAACGGCGCCTTGAGCGACAGCGCGGCGGCTTCGAACTCGGCGTCGAGTTGGCGCAGGGCGGTGGTGGCGGTCATCTGCGCGGTGGTCAAATAGTGCGCAATGGTGCACACCACCAGCAGCGTCATGGTCCCGTAGAGCACATGCAGCGGGTTGCCGTTGAGGTTGAAAAAGAACACATAACCCAGGCCCAGCACCAAGCCCGGCACTGCCATCGGCACAAAACTGAGCATGCGCAGCGCCAGGTTGAGGCCTTTTTGCCCTTTGGTCTTTTCCATCAGGTAGGCGCCGGTGAAGATCAGCACACTGCCGATCAATGCGGTGCAGATCGCCATGGTCAAACTGTTGCGATAGGCCAGCCAGCCGCCGCCGGAGGTGTCGTTGAACTGGTAATGGTTGAGCGACAGCGACAGGTTGTACGGCCAGAATTTCACCAGCGACGAATACACCGCCATACCGAACACCAACAGCAGCACCGCGCAGATCAGCAACACAATCGCCAGGTAGCAGCCATCGCGCAGGCGCGACGGCGCCGGCTGGAACACTTGGGCGCGGCCACTCATGGAGTCGCCGTGGCGCCGGCGCAGCCAGGTATCCACCGCAAAACTGAGCAGCGCCGGCAGCAGCAACACCATGCCGATCAAGGCGCCGCGACCGAACTGCTGCTGGCCGACCACCGCCTTGTAGGCTTCCAGCGCCAGTACTTGATAGTCGCCGCCCACCACCACCGGCACGCCGAAGTCGGTGATGGTCAGGGTGAACACCAGGCAGAACGCGGCGAACACAGCCTGGCGCGTCGCCGGCCAGGTGATGCTGCGAAACGCCCGCGCCGGGCTGGCGCCCATGCTTGAGGCAGCATCGAACAGCCGCGCATCCGCCAAAGACAGCGCCGACAGCAGGATCATCAGGGCATGGGGAAAGGTGTAGATCACTTCACCGAGGACAATGCCCCAGAAGCCGTAGATGTTGTCTGACAGCAGGCCGCGCAACATGCCCTGGTTGCCGAACAGATACACCAGGGCGATGCCCGGCAACATCGAGGGCGCCATCAGCGGCAGCAATGACAAGCCACGCCAGAGCGTCTTGCCGGGGATCAGCGTGCGTTGCAGGGCGTAGGCAAACAGGTAGGCCAGGGGTACGACGATGGCCGCAACGCTCAGGGAAACCTTCAGGCTGTTGCCCAGCAGCCAATGGAAGTTGGCGCTGGTCAGCAACTCGCGCGCCGCCACCAGCCCGCCGCCCTGGCCGTCTTCGGCGCTGAAGCCGCGCCAGAAGATCGCCAGCAACGGCAGCAGCACGGCGATGCCCAACAGGCACAGCAACAGCACCTTGCCGCCCACTACAAAGATGCGGTCGCCGATTTCGGCACGGGAAACCTGGCGAGCCACGCGGCCGGGTACCGGCAGGGTCATATCGGCGGCCATCTCAGGCAAACACCTGCAGGCTGCGCGGCGGCAGTGCAACCCAGATATCCTGGGCGCCCAGGCGCGGCATGGCTTCCGGCGCCAGTTCGGCGAGCAGCGGATGGCCGGGCAACTGGTCCAGTTCAAAGCTCATGCGGCAACGGTTGCCGAGGAAGGTGATCTCGCGGACCTTGGCCGGGAACAGGTTTTCTTCGTGTACCGGCGGGTTGACGCTGATTGCTTCCGGCCGGCAGAACAGGCGGCCCGAGGCGGCCTTGCCGCTGTCTTCGGCCAGGCGCACGTTCATCCCGCCGACCTGGGCGTGGCTGGCGCTGTTGCGGCTGAACGGCAGCCAGTTGCCCTGGCCGACAAACTCGGCCACGAACGGCGTGGCCGGGCGATCATAAATCTCTTGAGGAGTGGCGTATTGCTCGACCTTACCGTTGTTCATCACGGCGATGCGGTCGGCCATCAGCATGGCCTCGTCCTGGTTGTGGGTGACCATCAAGGTGGTGATGCCCAGGCGGCGTTGCAGTTGGCGAAGTTCGGTACACAGGTGCTCACGCACCCGGGCGTCGAGGGCTGACATGGGTTCGTCCAGCAGCAACAGCGACGGGGCCGGCGCCAGGGCGCGGGCCAGGGCGACCCGTTGTTGCTGACCACCGGACAGTTGGCCGGGGTATTTCTTTTCGCTGCCGGTCAGGCCGACCAGCTCCAGCATCTGCGCCACGCGCTTGCGCACTTCATCGCGGCCGCTACCGGTCAGGCCGTAGCCGATATTGGCCTCGACGCTGAGGTTGGGAAACAACGCGTAGGACTGGAACAGAATGCCGTAGTCCCGCGCCTGCGGTGCCAGTAGGGAAACATCGCGATCACCCAGGTACAACTCGCCGCTGTCCTGGCGCTCCAGGCCGGCGATGCAGCGCAGCAAGGTGGTCTTGCCACAGCCCGAGGGGCCGAGCAGGCACACCAGCTCACCGGCAGCGACGTCCAGGGACACATGGTCCAGGGCGGTAAAGGCGCCGAAGCGCTTCTGGATACCACGCACCTTCATCGGCGCGCCGGGGTTGAGCTGGGCTGTGTTCATGGTGGCACCTCATCAAACTGATGAAGGCCATGCTAGGGAGCAAATGCGTCCCTGGTGTGGCAGGAAGGCAAAAGCGGGTGATAGTGGTATTGGTGGATTTGGGTAGGGTTGTGGCGTTGTGGTGACTGGCCTGGCGTTATCGCGGGCAAGCCCGCTCCCACATTTGGGGCTGTGAATACATGCAAATGTGGGATCTGGCTTGCCTGCGATGGCGATTTCAAAGCCACCAACACCCTCAGAGTGGCGACATTTCCTGCGCCAACCCCAGAAACGCCGCCGGCAACCGCGCACCTTTGCGCTCCTTGAGGCAATACAGATACTCCGGGATCTGCGGCGCATTCTCGATGGTCAGCACCCGCAGTTGCGGGTCATGGGGTACTTCCTGGCGGGCAATGATGCTGATGCCGATATTGCGCAGCACCGCCTCGCGAATCGACTCGCGGCTGCCGATCTCCAGCAGTGGCCCATAGCTTACGCCAGCGCCATCGAGCATCTCTTCGGTCAGGCGCCGGGTGGTGGAGCCCGCTTCGCGCATCAACAGGGTGTGCCCCACCAACGCACTGAGTGGAACATGTTCCAGCGCGGCCAACGGGTGATTGCGATGCACCGCCAGCACCAGCGGGTCAGTGCCCAGCACCCGGCGGATCAGGCGAGGGTCTTCCAGCAGTTGCGAGGACGCGGCGACATCCACCCGGTAATCATCCAGCGCTTCGAGCACCTGCTGGGAATTGCCGATTTCCACCGCCACTTCCACGTGGGGCAAGCGTTCGCGAAAGGTCTTCACCAGGTCGAGGATGTAGTAAGGCGCGGTCGCGGCGATCCGCAAGGTGCCCTGGACCTGACCGCTGTTGCGCAGGAAAAACTCGATATCCGCTTCCTGCTGCAACAGCGCCTTGACCATCGGCAACAGCCGCGCGCCCTCGTCGCTGACGGTGAGGCGCCGGCCACCGCGATAGAACAGCTCAACCGAGTACTGGCTTTCCAGGTGGCGGATCTGGGTGGTCACCGTGGGTTGGCTCAGGCCGAGTTTCTTCGCCGCCTGGGTAATGCTGCCCAGGCGGGCAACCATGTAAAACGCCTTCAGCTCGGCACTCAGCACACCACCCTCTCATCGACTATTTGCGCAACAAGCGCAGACCATTGAACACCACCAGCAGGCTGACGCCCATGTCGGCGAACACCGCCATCCACATGGTGGCCATGCCCAGGAAGGTCACTGCCAGGAAGATCGCCTTGATCACCAGCGCCAGGGCGATGTTCTGCTTGAGGATACTCGACGTTTGTCGCGACAAACGTATGAATGCCGGAATCTTGCGCAAATCGTCGTCCATCAGCGCTACGTCGGCGGTTTCGATGGCGGTGTCGGTGCCTGCGGCGGCCATGGCAAAGCCAATCTCCGCGCGGGCCAGGGCCGGGGCGTCGTTGATACCGTCGCCGACCATGCCAACCCGGTGGTTTTTGCCGTACAGATCCTCGATGGCTTTGAGCTTGTCAGTGGGCAGCAGGTCGCCTTGAGCCTGGTCGATACCCACCTGGGCGGCAATCGCCTGGGCGGTGTGGGTGTTGTCGCCGGTGAGCATCAGGGTCTTGATGCCAAGCTCGTGCAACTGCTCGATGGCTTCGCGGCTGCTGTCCTTGACCGTGTCGGCCACGGCGAACAGCGCCAGCGGGCCGGACTTGTCGAGCAGCAGCACCACGGACTTGCCTTGTTTTTCCAGGGCGAAGAGTTTTTCTTCAAGGGCTGGCGAGCACAGGCCAAGTTCTTCCACCAGGCGGTGGTTGCCCAGGTGATAGACCTCGCCGTTGATCTCGCCACGTACCCCGCGCCCAGCCAGGGCCTCGAAGTTATCCACAGCGAGCAGCGCCAGGTTTTTATCCACAGCCGCGTTGGCGATGGCCAGCGACACCGGGTGGTCGGAGCGCCCGGCCAGGCTCGCGGCCAGGGCCGGGGCGTTGTCTTGGGTGGACAGCGCCAGGTAGTCGGTCTGTACCGGCTTGCCATGGGTGATGGTGCCGGTCTTGTCCAGGGCCAGGTAGTCCAGTTTGTAGCCGGCCTCCAGGTACACGCCGCCCTTGATCAGGATGCCTTTGCGCGCGGCCGCGGCCAGGCCACTGACGATGGTCACCGGAGTGGAAATCACCAGGGCGCATGGGCAGGCGACCACCAGCAGCACCAGCGCACGGTAGATCCAGTCGAACCACACCCCGCCCATAAACAGCGGCGGAATCAATGCCACGCCCAAGGCAAACAGGAATACCGCCGGGGTGTAGATTTTCGAGAAGCTGTCGACAAAGCGCTGGGTCGGCGCCCGTGAGCCCTGGGCCTGCTCCACCGCATGGATGATGCGCGCCAGGGTGGAGTTGTTGGCGGCGGCGGTCACCCGGTATTCCAGGGAACCGGCCTGGTTGATGGTGCCGGCGAAGACTTTATCGCCCACGGTCTTCTCGATCGGCAGGCTTTCGCCGGTGATCGGCGCCTGGTCGATGGTGGACTGGCCGGCGGTGACTTCCCCGTCCAGGCCAATGCGCTCACCGGGACGTACCCGCACGATGGCGCCCAGTTCAATGACTTTGACCTCCTGTTCGACCCAGCTACCGTCAGCCTGGCGCACCGTGGCCTGTTCCGGTGTCATCTGCATCAGGCCGCTGATCGCGTTGCGCGCGCGGTCCAGGGACTTGGCCTCGATCAATTCGGCCACGGTAAACAGGAACATCACCATCGCGGCTTCCGGCCACTGGCCGATCAGGATCGCACCGGTCACGGCGATGCTCATCAGCGCGTTGATGTTCAGGTTGAGGTTTTTCAGGGCAATCCAGCCCTTTTTATAGGTAGTGAGGCCACCGCTGAGGATCGACACCAGCGCCACCAGCGCCACCACCCAGGTCGGTGCGGCGTTGGTGAAATGGATCACCTCCGCTGCCAGCGCACCCACGCCGGACAGGGCCAGCGGCCACCAGGGTTTCTTGGCAGCAGGCTCGGCGGCAGGCGCACCCTCTTCGATCGGATCGGCCTGCATGCCCAGGGATTTGATGGCCTCGATGATCGGCGCGGTGCTCGGCAAATCGTGGGTCACGCCGAGGATGCGGTTGATCAGGTTGAACTCCAGTTGCTGCACACCGGCCAGCTTGCCCAGCTTGTTCTGGATCAGCGTCTGCTCGGTGGGGCAGTCCATGGCTTCGATGCGGAAAGTGCTCAGCCGCGCGTTGGCGCTGGGCGCTTCGGTCAACGTCACCAGAGAAGGCGCAGCCGCGCCGGAACAGCAGGAGCCGCCATGATCGTGCTTTTGCACAGGCTGCAGTTTTTCGCCGTGATCATTATCGTGATCGTGGTCATGCTTATGCGGGGTGTGAATGGAATCGCTCATTGTCTCGCGTCCGTGAAGGTGCCTGTTGCCAAGTAAAGACCCTGTAGCCACTATAGGGTCAAGCACCCTTTTGGAGATTGCTGCGATGAAGATCGGCGAACTGGCAAAACTGACCGACTGCCCGGTAGAAACCATCCGCTATTACGAGAAGGAAGGCCTGCTGCCGCCCCCGGCGCGCAGTGAGGGCAACTACCGGCTGTACACCCAGGCGCACACCGAGCGCCTGACCTTTATTCGCAACTGCCGCAGCCTGGACATGACCCTGGAAGAGATCCGCAGCCTGCTGGGCCTGCGCGACAGCCCCCAGGACCAGTGTGAAAGCGTCAATGCGCTGATCGACGAGCACATCCATCACGTCAAGGCGCGGATTGATGGGTTGTTGGCCCTGCAGGAACAATTGATCGACCTGCGCCAGCGCTGTGGCGAAGGGCCGGAGATTGACCAGTGCGGGATTTTGCAGCGGCTGGAGGTCAGTGGGAGTGTGGCGGCCAGTGAGGCGGAGCATTCACATGTGGGTAGAAGCCACGGCCACTAACTAATGTGAACGCCAACCAAATGTGGGAGCGGGCTTGCCCGCGATAGCGGTGGACCAGTCAATTAAGATGTCGACTGATACACCGCTATCGCGGGCAAGCCCGCTCCCACACTTTTTTGACCGCGTTTAGATCAGACCGCCATCGGCGCGGTCATCGGCGCATGGTGCTCATAGCCTTCGAGCGAGAAGTCGCCCGGTTCGATCAATTCCAGCCACTCCGGCTGGTACACCCCAGTCTTGGCAAACTCCGGCACACGCTCGCTGATCACCAGCTTCGGCGCGGCGAATGGCTCGCGCTTGAGCTGTTCGTTGAGCATGTCCAGGTGGTTTTCGTAGACGTGCGCATCACCGATGAAATAGGTGAACCAGCGCGGCGTGTAGCCAGTCAGGCGGCCGATCAGGCTCAGCAGCGCGGCGCCTTCGGTGAGGTTGAACGGCGTGCCCAGGCCCAGGTCGTTGGAGCGGATGTAGAGGGTCAGGGAAATCTCCTTGGTCTCGACATTCGGGTGGAACTGGTACAGCAGGTGGCACGGCGGCAAGGCCATTTCATCGAGCTGGGCGCAGTTCCAGCCGTGGAACAGGATGCGCCGGCTGCCCGGGTCCTTGATGATGGTGTCGACACACTGGCGGATCTGGTCGATGGCCTTGTACAGCACCACGTAGGCCTGGCCATCTTCCTCGCCTTCGGCGATCTGGCGATAGCCCTGGGCCAGGGTCTGCTCGATAGCGGCCTGGTTGCTCAACGGGATCTGCTTGTACGCCGGCCACTTGCGCCATTGCACGCCGTAGATCTCGCCCAGGTCGTCCTCGCCCTGGCGGAACGGGTTGGCCAGCCACTGCGCGTTTTCGTTGGCGTTTTGGTCCCACACCTTGCAGCCCAGGGCGCGGAATTCGGCGGCGTTGTTCACCCCGCGCAAAAAGCCGCACATCTCGCCAATCGCCGACTTGAAGGCCATTTTGCGGGTGGTGATGGCTGGAAAACCTTCCTGCAGGTCAAAGCGCAACATCGCACCAGGGAAGCTGATGGTGTTCACGCCCGTGCGGTTGGCCTGCTTGGTGCCGTTGTTGATGACGTGGGAAACCAGCTCGAGATATTGCTTCATGACTTTACCTGTATCGGTGAAGCCGAGGCCCTCAGGCCTCGGCGTTCGAATTTATAGCGCGGCGTTCTTGATCGCCTGCGGGCGATTGTAAGCCCACCAGAGCATGCCCAGGCCTGCGAGGATCATTGGGATACTCAGCACCTGGCCCATGGTCAGCCAGCCGAACGCCAGGTAGCCCAGTTGCGCATCCGGCACCCGCACGAACTCGACGATAAAGCGGAAGATCCCGTAGAACAGGGCGAACATCCCGGAAACCGCCATGGTCGGGCGCGGCTTGCGCGAGAAGATATAAAGGATCAGGAACAGCGCCACGCCTTCCAGGGCGAACTGGTACAACTGCGACGGGTGGCGCGGCAGTTGCGCCGGGTCGCTGAAGGGTGGGAACACCATCGCCCACGGCACGTCGGTCGGTTTGCCCCACAATTCGGCATTGATGAAGTTACCGATACGCCCGGCACCCAGGCCAATCGGCACCATCGGCGCGACGAAGTCCATCAACTGGAAGAATGACTTGCCGTTGCGCCGGCCAAACCACCAGGCCGCGAGCATCACGCCGATAAAGCCGCCGTGGAACGCCATACCGCCCTTCCACACCTCGAAAATCAGGGTCGGGTTGGCCAGGTACGCGCTCAAGTCGTAGAACAGCACATAGCCCAGGCGGCCGCCGACGATCACCCCCATCGACATCCAGAACACCATGTCGGAGAGTTTCTCCTTGGTCCAGGTCGGGTCGAAGCGGTTCAGGCGCCGAGAAGCCAGCAGCCAGGCACCGCCGATGCCGATCAGGTACATCAACCCGTACCAGTGGATTTTCAGCGGACCGATGGCCAGGGCCACCGGGTCGATCTGCGGGTAAGGCAGCATTGCGACTCCTCGTTAAATCATTCGTTATTGCGCACGGACCATGCCGGTGGGCGATTAAGCCTGCGTTACAGCAGTTCGATCAAATGAAGAAGTTCGCCCCCACGCCAAGCAGCCTGGCATGTTAACGGATGGGAGGCATCTGGCCCAACTTCGATACGATGGATAGCCGGCGGTTCTATGGGTAGAGTGAACAAAACACAAAAGGATCGCCTTATGTGCCTGATTGTTTTCGCCTGGCGGCCGGGCCACGCCCAGCCCCTGATCGTCGCGGCCAACCGTGACGAGTTCTACGCCCGGCCCAGCCTGCCCCTGGCCCAGTGGCCGGATGCACCGCAGGTATATGCCGGCCGCGACCAGGAAGCGGGTGGCTCCTGGCTGGGGATCGGTGCCGATGGGCGGTTTGCCGCGCTGACCAATATCCGCGACCCGCACCAGCCACCGGCGCGCAAGTCCCGGGGCGAGTTGGTGGCGCGCTTTCTCAACGGTTCCCTACCGGTTGATGACTATTTAGCCGATGTTAACGGCAGATCGATTGAATATGCCGGGTTCAACCTGTTGATCGGCACGCGGGATGAGTTATGGCATTACAACGCCAATGAGTCGACGCCCACGCAACTGATGAACGGGATCTATGGGTTATCCAATGCCGGGCTGGACACGCCGTGGCCCAAACTGCTCAAGGCCAAGGCCGCGCTGGCCGAAGTGCTGGACGATCCCCATCCTGAAGCCCTGCTGGGGATTTTGAGCGACCCGCAGACCGCACCGTTTGCCGAGCTGCCGGATACCGGGGTCGGGCTCGCCACCGAGAGTTTGTTGTCGAGTGTGTTTATCGCCAGCCCCAGTTATGGAACACGGGCGAGTACCGCACTGATTGTGCATGCCGATGGAACGCGGCGGATGGTGGAACGTAGCTTCGGGCCCCATGGTGGGCGACTCGGCGAGGTAGACATCAACCTGTAGGAGCAAGCTTGCTCGCGAAAAACCTGAGCGCGACACGTTTAATCAGCGGGTACGCGTCATCGTTGACGTTTTTCGCGAGCAAGCTCGCTCCTACAGGGTTTTGGTCGCCGTCGGATTGATCATCCGCGCCAACCCCAGGCTTTTCAGGGCCAACTGCAGCGAGCTGTGGATAACTTGCGGGTTGTCGATGGTCATCAACTCCGCCAACAGCTCCTTGGCCTTGCTCAGGTTGATCTGGCGCAGCATCCACTTGACCTTCGGCAGGTTGGTGGCGTTCATCGACAGGCTGTCAAAGCCCATGGCCATCAACAGCACCGCCGCTGCCGGATCACCGGCCATTTCCCCACAGATACTCACCGGCTTGCCTTCGGCATGGGCGTCGCGCACCACGTGTTGCAGGGCTTGCAGCACTGCCGGGTGCAGGTAGTCGTAGAGGTCGGCCACCCGTGGGTTGTTACGGTCCACGGCCAGCAGGTATTGGGTCAGGTCGTTGGAGCCCACCGACAGGAAGTCCACCTGCCGCGCCAGTTCCTTGGCCTGGTACACGGCTGCCGGAATTTCGATCATTACGCCAATCGGAGGCATCGGCACATCGGCGCCTTCGTCGCGCACTTCGCCCCAGGCGCGGTGGATCAGGTGCAGGGCCTCTTCCAGTTCGTGGGTGCCGGAGATCATCGGCAGGAGGATACGCAGGTTGTTCAGGCCTTCGCTGGCCTTGAGCATGGCGCGGGTCTGGACGAGGAAGATTTCGGGGTGGTCGAGGGTAACGCGGATGCCGCGCCAGCCAAGGAAGGGGTTGTCTTCCTTGATGGGGAAATAAGACAGTGACTTGTCGCCGCCGATGTCCAGGCTGCGCATCGTCACCGGTAGCGGATGGAAGGCGGACAGTTGCTCGCGATAGATCGCCAGCTGCTCCTTCTCGCTCGGGAAACGTTGGTTGATCATGAACGGCACTTCGGTGCGGTACAGGCCCACCCCTTCAGCGCCACGTTGTTGAGCACGCGCCACGTCCGCCAGCAGGCCAGTGTTGACCAGCAGCGGTACACGGTGGCCGTCGAGGGTCACGCAGGGCAGTTCGCGCAGGGCATCGAGACCCTGGGACAGCTGGCGCTCCTCCTCTACGACTTCGGCGTACTGCTTGCGCAGCAACTCGCTGGGGTTGGTGAAGACCTCGCCCCGGTGCCCGTCGACGATCATCGAGATGCCGTCAACCTTGGAATACGGCAGGTCCACCAGGCCCATTACCGTCGGGATACCCATGGCCCGGGCCAGGATCGCCACGTGGGAGTTGCCCGAACCCAATACCGAGACCAGGCCCACCAGTTTGCCTTCCGGCACTTCGCCGAGCATGGTGGCGGTCAGTTCTTCACTGATCAGGATGGTGTTGTCGGGGTACACCAGGTTGGTGGTGCGGTCTTCCTGCAGGTAGGCCAGCAGGCGCCGGCCCAGGTCGCGCACATCCGAGGCGCGCTCGCGCAGGTAGGCGTCGTCCATCAGCTCGAAGCGGTTGACGTGATCGGTGACCACCTGGCGCAGCGCGCCCTGGGCCCACTGGCCGGTCTTGATCACGGTCTTGACTTCGTTGCCCAGGGACGCGTCGTCGAGCATCATCTGGTACACGTCGAACAGCGCCCGTTCTTCGGGGCGCAACTGGGTGGCCAGTTTGGTCGACAGGTTGCGCATGTCGGCGCGCACCCCTTCCAGGGCGGTCTTGAACAGTTTGATTTCCGCATCGATGTCGTCGATGGACTTGTCCGGCACCACATCCAGGTCAGCCGGCGGCAGCATGACCACCGCAGTACCGACCGCAGCGCCCGGTGAACCCGGCACGCCAACGAACTTGGCCTCCTGGATGCCCTTGCCCTGGCGACCAAGGCCGCGAATCGAGCCGGTGGCCTCGGCATGGGCGATAACCCCGGCCAGCTGCGCGCTCATGGTCACGAGGAAGGCTTCTTCACCTTCATCGAACTGGCGGCGTTCTTTCTGTTGGATGACCAATACGCCGACAACGCGGCGGTGGTGGATGATCGGGGCGCCGAGGAAGGAGGCGTAACGTTCTTCGCCGGTTTCGGCAAAGTAGCGATAACGCGGGTGATCGGCCGCGTTCTCAAGGTTCAGGGGTTCTTCACGCGTCCCCACCAGGCCCACCAGACCTTCATTGGGCGCCATGCTGACCTTGCCGATGGAGCGCTTGTTCAAGCCCTCCGTGGCCATCAGCACAAAACGGTTGGTCTCGGGGTCCAGCAGGTAAACCGAGCAGACCTGGCTGCCCATGGCTTCCTTGACGCGCAACACAATAATCCCCAACGCCGCCTTGAGATCCTTGGCGGAGTTAACTTCCTGGACGATCTTGCGCAGCGTATTGAGCATGGCTCGGGGTCGAACTCCGTCGTCAGTCGCGCGCTAAAAGGCGCGGGGCAAGCTCTTTGAGAGCGCGACGATAAACCTCGCGCTTGAATGTCACCACCTGGCCCAACGGATACCAATAACTGACCCAGCGCCAGCCATCGAACTCCGGTTTACCGGTCAAATCCATCCGCACCCGCTGCTCGTTGGAGATCAGGCGCAGGAGAAACCACTTTTGCTTCTGGCCGATGCACAGTGGTTGGCTGTGGGTACGCACCAGGCGTTGCGGCAAACGATAGCGCAACCAGCCTCGGGTACAGGCGAGAATTTGCACATCTTCGCGTTCCAGGCCTACTTCTTCGTTCAACTCGCGGTACAAGGCGTCTTCAGGGGTTTCGTCGGGGTTGATCCCGCCCTGGGGAAACTGCCAGGCATCTTGGTTGATACGGCGAGCCCATAGCACCTGTCCGGCATCATTCGTAAGAATAATCCCGACATTTGGACGGAAACCATCGGGGTCGATCACGGCAACAACCTCGCAAACGCATGTCGCCGCATTGTTCCACAAAGCTTGTTGCAGCGGCAACGAGGCTGCTTACCTTATGTGCACTCTTGTGAAAAGACCGTATTCTGGACGCCTTTTTACAGACTTTTCAGCGAGTAACCGCAATGCGCCTGGCTTTATTCGACTTGGACAACACCCTTTTGGGCGGCGACAGTGACCACGCCTGGGGTGATTACCTGTGTGAGCGCGGCATCCTCGATGCCGTTGCCTACAAAACCCGCAACGACGAGTTCTACCAGGATTACCTGGCCGGCAAGCTGGACAACGCCGCGTACCTGAACTTCAGCCTGGAAATCCTCGGCAACACCGAGATGGCCCAACTCGACGAATGGCACCGCGACTTCATGCGCGACTGCATCGAACCGCTGATGCTGCCCAAGGCGGCTGAACTGCTGGCCAAGCACCGCGCCGCCGGTGACACGCTGGTCATCATCACCGCCACCAACCGCTTTGTCACCGCGCCGATTGCCGCACGTTTGGGGGTTGAAACCCTGATCGCCACCGAGTGTGAGATGGCCGATGGCCGCTACACTGGGCGCAGCACGGATGTTCCGTGCTTTCGCGAGGGCAAGGTGACGCGCTTGAATCGGTGGCTGGAAGAGACCGGGTATAGCCTGGACGACAGCTATTTCTACAGCGATTCGATGAACGACCTGCCGTTGCTGGAGCAGGTGACTCACCCGGTGGCGGTGGATCCGGATGCGAATTTGCGGGCTGAGGCCCAGAAGCGTGGATGGCCGGTAATCAGCCTGCGCGGCTGATCACCCAAATCCCTGTAGGAGCGAGCTTGCTCGCGAAAAACCTGAGCGCGACACGTTTAATCAGCGGGTACGCGTTATCGTTGACGTTTTTCGCGAGCAAGCTCGCTCCTACAATGGTTTGACGAACGCTAGACCGGCTTGGCCCCCATCAACCCGGCAATCGCCACAAACCCCACCAGGCTGACAACCGCCAGGGCCAGGGTGAATTTCGCGCTGCCCGTACCGCCCAGGCGCAGGCGATTGAGGCGCACCACCAGCCAGAACCAGGCCAGCGCCGCGACGGTATAGATCACGCTGGAGCCCAGGATCCATGTCTGCCCCAATGGCCAGCCGATCAGGTGCACCAGCCACCAGCCGGTGAATGGCATGCTCACCAGGCTTACGCCCATCAACAACCACACAAACAGCCATGGCCGTTGCAATGTAATCGCCGGCCCGGCTGCGCGCTTGCGCCAGCTCAGCACCGCCAGGGCCAGGCCGCTGGCCAATAGCAGCACCGTTGCCACCATGTGGATGGTCTTGAGGGTTGTCAGATATTCCATGCTCTCGATTCCTTAAAGGCCGCCCAATCAGCGTAGTCGCTCAACCGAGGAACAGTTGATAGGCCGGGTTGTCACTTTCATCCCAATACGGGTAACCAATGGCTTCCAGCGCTGCCGGCACCAGGTGCCGCTCGTTGGCTGGCACTTGCAGCCCAGCGACCACCCGACCGTCAGCCGCGCCGTGGTTGCGATAGTGGAACATCGAGATGTTCCAGCGACCGCCCAATTTGTTAAGAAAGTTGAACAAGGCTCCCGGACGTTCCGGGAATTCGAAACGGAACACCACTTCATTGCTGACATGCGCCGCATGCCCACCGACCATATGGCGGATATGCAGCTTGGCCAGCTCGTTCTCGGTCAGGTCCAGCACCGGGAAACCCTGCTCGGTCAGGCTCGCAATCAGTGCGCTGCGCGGGTCGTTTTCCGGGTGGGTCTGCACCCCGACAAAAATGTGCGCCTCACTGCCAGAGTGGTAGCGGTAGTTGAATTCGGTGATCTGGCGCTTGCCCACGGCCTCGCAGAAGGCCTTGAAGCTGCCTGGGCGCTCGGGGATGGTCACGGCGATGATCGCTTCACGGCCTTCGCCCAACTCGGCGCGCTCGGCCACATGGCGCAGGCGGTCGAAGTTGACGTTGGCCCCGGAATCAATGGCAACAAAGGTCTGGCCGCTGACGCCACGGGTCTCCACGTACTTCTTGATCCCGGCCACGCCCAAGGCCCCTGCTGGCTCGGTGATGGAGCGGGTGTCGTCGTAGATATCCTTGATTGCCGCGCAGATTTCATCGGTGCTGACGGTGATCACTTCGTCGACATAGTCTTTGCAGATATCGAACGTGTGCTGGCCGATCTGCGCCACCGCCACGCCATCGGCAAAGATCCCCACGGCTGGCAGCACCACACGTTCGCCCGCGGCCATGGCGGCTTGCAGGCAGTTGGAGTCGTCCGGCTCGACGCCGATGATCTTGATCTCCGGGCGCAGGTACTTCACGTACGCGGCGATGCCGGCAATCAGGCCTCCACCGCCGACCGGGACGAAAATCGCATCCAGCGGCCCTGGGTGCTGGCGCAGGATCTCCATCGCCACGGTGCCCTGCCCGGCAATGGTGTGCGGATCATCGTAGGGGTGAATGTAGACGTAGCCTTTTTCGTCGACCAACTTCAGCGAATACGCCAGCGCTTCCGGGAAGGAGTCGCCATGCAGCACCACTTTGCCGCCACGGGAACGCACGCCTTCAACCTTGATTTCCGGGGTGGTCTTAGGCATCACGATCGTGGCCTTGACCCCCAGCACCTTGGCCGCCAGGGCCAGGCCCTGGGCATGGTTGCCGGCCGAGGCGGTGACCACGCCACGCGCGCGTTCTTCAGCGGTCAGTTGGGTCAGCTTGTTGTAGGCACCGCGAATCTTGAAGGAAAACACCGGCTGCAAATCTTCGCGCTTGAGCCAGACCTTGTTGCCCAGGCGCTCGGAGAGCTGGCGGGCGGTCTGCAACGGGGTTTCCACGGCAACGTCGTAAACGCGCGAGGTGAGGATCTTTTTGACGTACTGTTCGAGCATCGGAAAGCATCACTGGGCGGGTTGGGCAGGGCCGAGGAGTCTAACCCGCCTTTTGGCCGGACGACCACACGAATCCAGAGGTTTTGTTGGGTTATACTCGCGCCCCTCTTTACTCCCCGCCCGTTCCGGAGCCCGCATGACCCAGGATCAACTCAAACAGGCAGTGGCCCAGGCCGCCGTCGATTTAATCCTTCCTAAACTCGACGATAAAAGCATCGTCGGTGTTGGCACCGGCTCCACCGCCAATTGCTTTATCGACGCGCTGGCCCTGCACAAGGGCGCGTTCGACGGCGCCGTGGCCAGTTCCGAAGCCACCGCCGCGCGCCTCAAGGGCCATGGCATTCCGGTGTACGAGCTCAATACCGTGAGCGACCTGGAGTTCTACATCGACGGCGCCGATGAAAGCGACGAACACCTGAACCTGATCAAGGGCGGCGGCGCTGCCCTGACCCGCGAGAAAATCGTCGCGGCCGTGGCCAAGACCTTTATCTGCATCGCCGACGCCAGCAAACTGGTGCCGGTGCTGGGCAACTTCCCGCTGCCAGTCGAAGTGATCCCCATGGCCCGCAGCCACGTGGCCCGCGAGCTGGTAAAACTGGGCGGCGACCCGGTGTACCGCGAAGGCGTGCTGACCGACAACGGCAACATCATCCTCGATGTGTTCAACATGCAGATCACCAACCCGGTGGAGCTGGAGACCCAGATCAATGCGATCGTCGGCGTGGTCACCAACGGGTTGTTCGCCGCGCGCCCTGCGGATGTGCTGCTGCTGGGTACCAGTGAAGGCGTGAAAACCCTCAAGGCCTAAGTACACGCAGAACCCCTGTGGGAGCGGGCTTGCTCGCGAATGCGGCGTGCCAGTCACCGAACTTGCTGGCTGACACACCGCATTCGCGAGCAAGCCCGCTCCCACATTTTTGACCGCGCTCCGTTCGATGGACATGTAACAAAAACGCTACTTTTCGCAGCAGCCTCTCCCCCGCCCGCCCCAATTTGTGCGCCAAGTCACGGCATCCCCTGCCGCATCTGGTATCAAATCCGTTACAACTTATAGCCAGGCGACCCCCACTTCCAACAACGCGCCAATTCGCGACCGCCCCACGGAATGAGGCGCGCATTGTGCAATCGGTCCCGCCGAGCAACTCCCTCAACCTCTTCAAGGAAGACCTTGTGATCAAGCCCCTAGCCCTCGCTGTCAGCGTTGCCTGTGCCCTGCTGTCGACTCAATCCAATGCCTACGATTACGGCGAGCACGCCAATACCACCCTGGAAAAGCTGATCACCGACTACCCCGGCCGCTACCGAGGCACGGCCAACTTCGCCGGCGCCGCCGACTGGATGCAGAGCCAGATGGGCAGCGCCTATAACATCAGCCGCCAGGACTTCACTTGGAATAGCGGCAGCCGCGCTTCGCAAAACGTGGTGGCCTATGCCGCCGGCACCAAACCGCAATACGTGGTGATTGGCGCGCACTTCGATACCTATTTTGGCCGCCCGACCCTGCAAGGCCTGGACGACAACGGCTCCGGCGCCAGTGTGCTGACCGAAGTGGCGAAGAACCTTGGCGGCCTGCAACTGGAAAACGGCTTGCAGATCGTCGGCTTCGGCGCCGAAGAGGAAGGCCTGCGCGGCTCCCGGGCATTTGTCGATTCGCTGAGCGCCAGCCAGCGCGCCAATATGCTGGCCATGATCAACCTCGACAGCCTGATCACCGGCGACATGATGTACGCCCACGCCGGCCAGAACAGCACCGCCAACCCGGCCCTGGCATCGTTGCGCGAACACACGTTCCAGATCGCCAAGGAATTGAACATCAACCTGTTCACCAACCCCGGCCTGGACGCGCAATACCCCGCCGGCACCGGTTGCTGCAGTGATGGCGAAGCCTTCGAGGCGCTGAATATCCCGATCCTGTATATCGAAGCCACCAACTGGGAACTGGGCGACCTGGACGGCTACACCCAGACCGACAACCCAGCGATCCCCGGCGGCTCGACCTGGCACGACCCCAACGAAGACAACAAGAGCGTCCTGACCAATGCTTTCGGCCAGGAACGCATCGACCAGCGCCTGCGCGATTATTCGCGCCTGCTCAGCCGCCTGGTGCTGGAGCTGACCAATGCCGACTTGATGGCCTCCACCACCTCGGGCGGCGCGGTTGCGCGCAATATGCAGGACAACCTGCAGCGCCAGCACCAGGCCATGGTGCGTTTGCACGATCGCCGCTGGCTGACGTTGCAATCGGCCAGCCGTGAAGTGGGCACCTTCGATGGCGAGATCGGCGTGGACGGCGAGTACAACCCGGACAGTGGCTTCGACACCGCTCCCAACCCCGAAGCGCGACGCCTGGGCCTGCATGCCCTGGGCGACTATCAAGTGAGCAGCAGCTTGAACATCGGTGCCAGCCTCAGCTACCTCAACGGTCGCGACAAACTCGAGCACCGTGGCAAGCTGGAAAGCGACACCTGGCAAGCCGCAGTCTATGCCTTGTTGAACGATGGCGGCCCGACCTGGCTGGCCGGCGACCTGAGCGTGGGCCACAGCAGCTTTGACTCAAAACGTAACCTGGTGATCCAGGCCAATGGCGGCCCCGTGTTGCTTGACCAGCAACTGACTGGCGAGACAGATGCCTTGTCCCTGGGTGCCCGGGTGCTCGGCGGCTATGACTTCGACCTGGGTGCGATCAAGACCGGACCGTTTGCCGGCCTGGATTACAGCCACTCGCGTATCGACAAGTTCCACGAGAAGCAGAACCTGCGCACGGCCCTTGAATATGAAGAGCAGTCTTTCGATTCCCTGGAAGCCAGCCTCGGTTGGCGCGTGCGTGGTGCTGTGGCCCTGCCTTACGGCCTGAGCCTGATGCCCTACGGCGATATCGCCTGGGTCAAGGAACTGGCCGACGGCCGCCTGGACGACCTGGACCTGACTGCACGAGCTGATGGCCAGGTGCGCACTGCGCGCCTGGGTTCAGTAGACAAGAGTTTTGGCCGCGCACAGGTCGGCAGCCAATTGGCGATCACCCCGCAGCTTGGGGTGTACGCCGAAGTGAACGGGCGCCTGGGCCATGCCGAAGGCAGCCAGACCGGCTACTCCCTGGGCGTACAGTGGATGTTCTAATCCTTGCAGGAGCGAGCTTGCTGGCGCCTACAGTGGGTCGGCTTTTTTCTTGAACACGTAGAACAAGTTCGGCTCACTGACCAAATACAGTGTGCCATCGTCATCCATGGCGATGCCCTCGGCCTGGGGCACGCGCTTCTTCAGGCCATGGCGCCCCTTGAGCAATGACAGACTGCTCAAGGGGCGACCGTCGATATCCAATTCCAACACCAGGTACGACTCATCGGACAGCGCCAGCAAGTGGCCGCTGCGCTCATCGTATTGCAAGCTGGACAGGTCGCGCACAAACAGCCCGGCATCGCGCCGTGGGTTGTTGACGACATGGACCGAGTAGGTCTTTTCGGGTTTGAAATGGGGAAACCCATGCACTTCGTAGATCAACATCGGGTCCCGCTCCTTGGCGACAAACAGGCGCTTGCCCACCGAGTCATAGGCCAGCCCTTCAAACCCTTTATTGCCCTTGAGGTGCACACCCAGGGTCATCTGCTCGGCATCGGCCGCGTCGAGGAACTGCGTGTCGTCCTCCAGATGTATCTTGATCAAGCGCTGCTGACGTTCATCGCTGACCACATAGGTGTTCTCGCTGATGAACTCCACCGCTTCGGCATCGCCAAAGCCCACCAGGTTGATACGCCGCAGGATCTTGCCATCCAGGGACAGTTCGACCAGTTCGGCGTTTTGGTTGGTCACGGTAAACAGGCTCTTGCGCACCGGATCGAAGGTCAATGCCGAGACGTCATCGTCCAGGCCGTCAATCACCTGGGCTTCCAGCACCACGTGATAATCCGCCAGGCCAATGGATCGTTCGTCCACCGGCTGGCGCCAAGCCTGCCAGTTGAACCAGGCACGCTCGAATAAACGAAACTGCTGGGCGACCACGCCCACAGCAACCAGGGCGATCAACAACAGGATAAACAGGGCGGGTTTGGGGCGGGCAAATCGGCGCATGGGGGCTGGCTCAAAGTCAAAACTGGCAAATGAATATCACAGCCATCTGAATTTAAACTTAAACGCAGCTCAGTGTCTGGGGAATGCCGCTCATAGAGAAGAATCCGACGTATCAGTCGGCTATTTCTGCTTTTCGAAGCGGTAGAACAGATTGGGCTCGCTGACCATGTACAGCGTGCCGTTTTCATCCATGGTCACGCCTTCGGCGCGGGGGATGGTGTTTTTCAGGCCATTGAAGCCGCCAAGCACCGTCATGAAGCTGACTTGCTTGCCTTCTTCGTCCAGCTCCAGCAACAAATGGGAGTCGGCGGACAGTACCAACAGGTGGCCGGTACGCGGATCGACGCTCAGGGCCGAGAGGTTGCGAATATCCAACTCGGAGCTGGGCAGTTTCTGCTTGTTGCCAGCCAGGACCTGGCCGCCGTCGCTGTGCCAGGTGAACAACTGCGCTGGCCGTTCGATACCCAACACCAGTTGTTGATTGCGCTTGTCCCAGGTGATGGCCTCGAATGCCTTGTTCTGGTTTTCGGAGGGTCCCAGGTCGTAGCTGGGGAAGTCAGCGAAGGCCAGTTGGCGCGTGTCGGCATCGACCTTGACCAGCGTCATGTTGTGCCTGCGCTCATCGACGATGGCCAGCACGCCGTTTTCCATGACCGTCACGCCTTCCGGGTTGCTCCAGCCCACCAGGGGGATCTTGCGCAACACATCGCCCTGCAGGCTCAGCTCCACCAGGAACGGGTTGCGGCCCATGACCGCGTACAGGGTCTTGGTCCTGGGGTCGTAGGCCAGATCCGACGCTTCGTCCTTTTCCATGCCGGGCAAGGGCTTGGCGTCAATCACCGTCTGGTAATCCGGAAGCCAGACACTCTCCCGACGCTCCATGGGGCTTTCAAACCGCTCCAACACCCATAACGCGCCCCGGTCGTCCCAGTGCATCAACCAGGAAATCCCATACATGACGGCCCCGACCAGCAACAGCCAGGAGTACCAACGCATATTCAGGCGCGGGCGCGGAGCGGGTTTCACAGAAGGGAGAGGTACGGCCATGGAGGCATTCCAGATAATCGGCTGTAGGTGATAGCCCAGGCTTAGACCGCCTGCGTGCCATATGGCCGAGGATTATCCAGATGGCGTGTGAAAAAAATGCAAAGCGCCGATTTGCGCAGTACGCACAAATAATCTGTGTACGAGCTTGTGTGGGAGCCGGGCTTGCCCGCGATGCAAGCACCGTGGTGTATCAGGCACACCGCGGTGATGCTATCGCAGGCAAGCCAGCTCCCACACAAGCCGGCACCTACAGAGGGATGGGGTTAGCGTACGGAGCTTTCGAAGCGGCTCACGCCGGGCAATTCCAGCACCAGTTCATCACCCACTTCCAGCGGGCCCACGCCCACAGGCGTACCGGTCAGGATCACATCACCGGCCTGCAGCGAGAAGCAGCCGGCCATGTGCTGGATCATCGGCACGATCGGGTTGAGCATCTGCGCACTGTTGCCGTCCTGGCGCACCTGGCCATTGATGGTCAGGCGAATGCCGATATCGGTCAGGTCCGGGAAGGTGCTGCCCACCACGAACGGCGCAATGACCGCCGCACCGTCGAAGGACTTGGCAATTTCCCACGGCAGGCCCTTGGCCTTGAGCTCGGACTGCTTGTCGCGCAGGGTCAGGTCCAGGGCCGGGGCGAAGCCGGAGATGGCGTCCAGCACTTCTTCACGGCTCGGGGTTTTCGACAAGGGCTTGCCGATCAGCACCGCAATTTCCGCTTCGTAGTGCACCGACCCACGGTCGGCTGGAATGGCAAAACCGCCTTCCAATGGCACCACGCAACTGCCCGGCTTGATAAACAGCAGGGGCTCGGTCGGCACCGGGTTATCCAATTCCTTGGCGTGTTCGGCGTAGTTACGCCCGATGCAGACCACTTTGCCCAGCGGAAAGTGGATATTGGTGCCGTCGACGTACTTGTGCTGATAGCTCATGGACCGCTTCCTCTTTCGTGATGGTTAAACAGCGAAGATCTTGCCCGGGTTCATGATCCCGTTCGGGTCAAACACGGCCTTCACTGCCTTCATATATTCGATTTCAACCGGGGAGCGGCTGTAGGTCAGGTAGTCACGCTTGGTCATGCCCACGCCATGTTCGGCGGAGATCGAACCGTTGTACTTCTCGACGGTTTCAAACACCCACTTGTTGACGGTGGCGCACTTGGCGAAGAACTCGTCCTTGGACAGGTTTTCCGGCTTGAGGATGTTCAAGTGCAGGTTGCCATCGCCAATGTGGCCGAACCAGACGATTTCGAAGTCGGGGTAGTGTTCGCCGACGATCGCGTCTATTTCCTTCAAGAACGCCGGCACTTTCGACACAGTGACCGAAATGTCGTTCTTGTATGGCGTCCAGTGGGAGATGGTCTCGGAGATGTACTCGCGCAGCTTCCACAGGTTGTGCAGCTGGGTTTCGCTCTGGCTCATCACGCCATCCAGCACCCAGCCCTGCTCGACACAGTGCTCAAAGGTTTCCAGGGCGTGGTTGGCGACTTCTTCGGTGGTGGCTTCAAATTCCAGCAGGGCATAGAACGGGCAATCGGTCTCGAACGGCGCCGGCACATCGCCACGGCCGAGGACTTTGGCCAGGGCCTTGTCGGAGAAAAACTCAAAGGCCGTCAGATCCAGCTTGCTCTGGAACGCATGCAACACCGGCATGATCGAGTCGAAGTCAGTGGTGCCAAGCACCATGGCGGTGAGGTTTTTCGGCGCACGGTCCAGGCGCATGGTGGCTTCCACCACAAAGCCCAGGGTGCCTTCAGCACCGATAAACAGCTGGCGCATGTCGTAGCCGGTGGCGTTCTTGATCAGGTCGCGGTTGAGCTCCAGTACATCACCCTTGCCGGTGACGACCTTCATGCCGGCCACCCAATTGCGGGTCATGCCGTAGCGAATGACCTTGATCCCGCCGGCATTGGTGCCGATATTGCCGCCAATCTGGCTGGAACCGGACGAAGCGAAGTCCACCGGGTAATACAGGCCGTTTTCTTCGGCGACGTTCTGCAATTGCTTGGTGACCACGCCCGGCTGGCACACGGCGGTGCGGTCGGTGAGGTTCACGTCGAGGATCTGGTTCATGTAGTCGAACGACACCACCACTTCGCCATTCGCGGCAACGGCCGCCGCCGACAAGCCGGTACGCCCACCGGATGGCACCAGCGCCACCTTGTGTTCATTGGCCCAACGGACAATCGCCTGTACCTGCTCAATGGTCTTGGGGAAGACGATAGCGGTCGGCGCGGGGGCGAAATGCTTGGTCCAATCCTTGCCGTAAGCCTCCAGGGAGTCTGCATCGGTCAGCACTTTGCCGGGCTCAACCAGGGTCTTTAGCTCATCAATCAGGGCAGGATGGGTCATCGACAGAACTCTCGAACAATTCATGGTCATCCTGAGAACGCTTCACGTCGCAGGAATGAGTGTTTAGCGGGGCGCGTATGCTAGCATACCGCCCCCGCAGGACAGAGCCCAAGGGCGTTTCTGCGGTGACGGCTTTCCTGCCGTCCGGGTCAGCTTAAGCGATCCGATTCCCTGCCATTTTTCTCCGGGATACAGGTTTACGCAGATGAGCAAGACTTCTCTCGATAAGAGCAAGATCAAGTTCCTTCTTCTGGAAGGCGTCCACCCATCGGCCGTCGACGTCCTAAAGGCCGCCGGGTACACCAGCATTGAGTACATCACCAGTTCTCTGCCGGAATCCCAGCTCAAGGAAAAGATCGCCGACGCGCACTTTATCGGCATTCGCTCCCGCACCCAGCTGACCGAAGAGATCTTCGACCACGCCAAGAAGCTGGTAGCTGTCGGCTGCTTCTGCATCGGCACCAACCAGGTTGACCTCAATGCAGCGCGCGAGCGCGGTATCGCAGTGTTCAACGCCCCGTACTCCAACACCCGTTCCGTGGCGGAGCTGGTATTGGCCGAGGCCATCCTGTTGCTGCGCGGCATCCCTGAGAAGAACGCTTCCTGCCACCGTGGCGGCTGGATCAAAAGCGCGGCCAACTCCTTCGAAATCCGCGGCAAGAAGCTGGGTATCGTCGGTTACGGTTCGATCGGCACGCAATTGTCGGTACTGGCCGAAGGCCTGGGCATGCAGGTGTTCTTCTATGACACCCTGACCAAGCTGCCATTGGGCAACGCCACCCAGGTGTCGAGCCTGACCGAACTGCTGGGCATGTCCGATATCGTGACCCTGCACGTGCCGGAAACCGCTGAGACCCAGTGGATGATCGGCGAAAAGGAAATCCGCGCCATCAAGAAGGGCGGGATCCTGATCAACGCCGCTCGCGGCACCGTGGTCGAGCTGGATGCCCTGGCCGACGCGATCAAGGACAAGCACCTGATCGGCGCCGCCATCGACGTGTTCCCGGTGGAGCCACGCTCCAACGACGACATTTTCGAAAGCCCGCTGCGTGGCCTGGACAACGTGATCCTGACCCCGCACATCGGCGGTTCCACCGCTGAAGCCCAGGCCAACATCGGTCTGGAAGTAGCGGAAAAGCTGGTCAAGTACAGCGACAACGGTACGTCGGTGTCCTCGGTCAACTTCCCGGAAGTGGCCCTGCCGGCTCACCCTGGTAAGCACCGCCTGCTGCACATCCACCAGAACATCCCGGGTGTGATGATGGAGATCAACAAGGTCTTCGCGGAAAACGGCATCAACATCTCCGGTCAGTTCCTGCAGACCAACGAGAAGGTTGGCTACGTGGTAATCGACGTCGACGCCGAGTACTCGGACCTGGCGCAAGAGAAGCTGCAGCACATCAGCGGTACTATCCGTAGCCGCGTGTTGTTCTAAGGTTTCAGACGCACCACGAAGAAGGGAGCCCTGAGGGCTCCCTTTTTTTCGTCTGAACAAATCTTACTTGACGGTAACGGTGATCACTTTTGAAGCTACAGTAGGTTCAAACTGACGGTGAACGTTATCGCCCGCCACCAGTTGCAGGGTGTGCTTGCCTGGGGCCAGGGTCAGTTCAGTCTTGGTCTGCGCCTTGCCGAAATGGATCACGGTATCGGTGGCGGGAATCGGCTGGCTTGGGTCGGGCAACTCCTTCTGATCAACCAGCAAGTGGTGATGGCCGGCACCCGGGACTTGTTTGTCGATAGGTTCCAGGTCCATGCCCTTGATGCCAAACTCAACGGTGAAGGTCTTGTCGACGGTAGCGCCATCCTTAGGCGAGACAATAAACACTTCAGCACCCTTGAGCGCAGGTGTACGTGGGACATCGGCGGCTGACGCCAGCATGGAAGCCCCCAGCAGCAGGCTGGCCAGGGTTGCACGAGACAAAATGGCTTTCATTAACTTCTCCAGTTTTTCTGTGAAATCTGTAGGGTTATGACAACTTAGTGACGAAACGTTGTCCAAGGCACTCGACACCATAGCAAAGCGAGCCTGAACCGCGTCTCGCACCTTCGAATTCTTTAGGAGTGACCATGCGTTTTTTGCCTGGCCTGTTACTTGTGCTGCCTTTTTTGAGCCCCTTGGCTCACGCCGAACTGTTTGACGACGTGTTTGACCGTGGGGAACTGCGCATTGCCCTGGAGGCCGACACGCCGCCCTTCAACTTCAAGGAAGGCGACAAACTCACCGGTTTTGAAGTGGAACTGGGTGAGTTGCTGGCTCGGGAAATGGACGTACGCGCCTCCTTTATCACCACCGACGAAGCAGACTTGCTGCCCGGCGTGGAAAGCGGCAAGTACGACGTGGCGATCAACCACATCGCTGTGACTGCGCAATTGCGCGATCGTTTCGATTTCAGCGCACCGTATAGCTATGCCAATGCCCAGATGCTTGCCAACAAGCAGCAAAAACCCCTGTTGAGCGGCCTGAATACCCTCACCAGCAGTCAATTTGCCGCCAAGCCCACCGAGGGCGTGGATCTGCGCAGCCGTGTCGATGCCAAGGCCACGTTGACCCTGGCCATCCCCTTCCAGAAGGGCAACCCGGCGTTCAAATCGAGCCTGGACATGGCGTTGGAGCGGATCAAGGCCGATGGGCGGCTGACGGCGCTGTCGGAGAAGTGGTTCGAGGCTGACACCAGCAAACCTGCCAAATAACCAATGTGGGGCCAGGTTTGTGTGGGAGCGGGCTTGTGTGGGAGCGGGCTTGCCCGCGATTGCGGTGGGTCAGCCAAAAAATCTGTCACTGATATAGCGCCATCGCGGGCAAGCCCGCTCCCACACAAGCCCACCCTCACATGGGATTTAGGCGGGGTTTGAGAGCAGGGCCGCAGCCGCCTCGGCCAACTCCAACTCGCTGAACACCTGCACCCCATGGCGCTTGAGCAACGCTGCCGTCACCCCTTCGCCCGTGACTTTCACCCCACTGAACGTGCCGTCATAAGTCAGCAGGTTGCCGCATGACGGGCTGTTGGCCTTGAGCACCGCGATACGGATGCCGTGGCGCTGCACCAGAGCCAGGGCCTGGCGCGCCCCATCCAGGAAGGCTTCGCTGAAGTCCTGGCCATCGGCGGTCAACACTTGGGCGCGGCCTTCCCACACATCCATCCCCTGCCCGCCCGGAATCTCGGCGGATGGGCGTGGCGTAGGCAGGCCGCCAGCGACCTCTGGGCACACCGCAACCACCCGCCCTTCGGCCTGCCAGGCGGCCAGTTGGTCGAACGGCCCGCTGGCCCCACCGTCATAACGCACGCGATGCCCCAGCAGGCAGCGGCTGACCAGAATCTTTTGCATGCTCAAAACGGCTCGTTGCCCCGCCGGCGAAACCAGCCCGTCAGGGACAGGCGCTCGCGGTGGGCGGGCAGGACTTCATGGGGCACTTCCCCCGACAGGAACACCACCAGGCAACCGCCGGTGGGGTCCACATCGTGTTCAATGCCATCCTTGAGGTACATGCGCAACTGGCCGCCGTGCTCGGGCAGCCAGTCCTGGTTCAGGTAGACCACCGCCGAGACCATGCGCCGGTCATCATCGCGAAAACGGTCAAGGTGCTTGAGGTAGAACGCTCCCGGCGGGTACATGGCGAAGTGGCATTCAAACTCTTCCAGCCCCAGGAACAGCCCCCGGTTCATCGCCAGCCGCAGGCTGTCCATCAACACCAGGTAGCGGTCGCAGATAGCCGCCTGGCCGGGCTCCAGCCATTGGATATGGTCGCCACGAATCCCCTCGCGAATCTCCTGGGCCGGTCCGCGTCCGACAGCGGCCGGTGCCAATTCACCTTCAGCGGCACGTTTATGGCACTCAGCCGCCAGTTCCAGGGTCAGAGCCTCTGGCAGGAAGATGTTCTGCTGCGACCAGCCTTTCACGGCCAGGTCGTCGACGATGCGTAGCAGCAGCGGGTCATCAGGGGATATTTGCATGGCGCGCATAGTATCCATACGCCTGACAAACCGACAGCGCCGCCTAGCGCCTAAATACACTTTAGTCAGGCGATTGATAGGACTTCTCGACAAATCCTACGCCCGACACGGACAATAGTGGCCGACTGACAGGAGTCCCTATGCGTCGTTTGTTTTTATCCTTGCTGATGTTCTGCGTGTTGCCCGCCTGGGCAGACAGCCATGACCAGTTGTACGCGGTCGCCGGCTGGCCGGAACAACGTGCGCATTTTAATGACGCCTTGAGTGCCGCCCAGCAGCGCTACCGCAACAGCTTGCCGCCGGCGGTGTACCAGGCGCTGGTGGACAACAGCAATAAACGCTTCGCCCCCAAGGCCATGGATCAGCGCGCCGAAGCCCAGTTGCGCCAGAACCTGGCCGATCCAAAACCCGCGCTGGCGTTTTTCCAGTCGCCGCTGGGGCGCAAGATTGTCGCCGCCGAGTTGCTGGCGACCCGCCGCGACCAATTGGCCAAGAACGCCCAGGGCTTGCCGCAGATCCAGGCCGACGCCACCCGTAGCCTGATCATCGGCCACCTGGCCCAGGCGTTGCCCGCCCGCGAAGCCGGGGCCGAGGTCAGCCTGGCGATTGCCGGCGTGGCAGCAGACAGCCTGAGCCAGATGATCCCCGGCCTGTTGGGCGGCGGTCAGGCGCAAGGCATGCTCAACGGCCAGCGCGAGCGGTTGATGCAGCAGATCGGCAATGACCTGAACAACACCTTGCTGTACGTGTATCGGGACCTGTCAGACCCGGAGCTGGAAGAGTTCGCCACGTTTGCCGAATCGCCGGAAGGCAAGGCGTATTACCAAGCGGCGCTGGCAGCGATCCGCGCCGGCCTGGCGGTCGGCCAAAGCACCTCCAGCCTGGCCCCCTGACGCCCCTCCCCCCTGTAGGAGCGAGCTTGCTCGCGAAGAACGTCAACGATAACGCGTGCTGCCTGGTTAGACGCGGCGTCCTTGAGTTCTTCGCGAGCAAGCTCGCTCCTACAGGGGGGGAGGGTTATTTCAGGTGGTCGGTGAGGAACTTGAAGTATTGCTCGCGGATTTCAGGCAGCTCATTGGCCATGTGATGCCGCCCACGCGGCACCATCAGGACCTGCGGCTGATCGAACTTGCCGCGTAGCACCTGCAAGTTGTGCTGCCAATCCACCGTCATATCCTCCTCGCCCTGCACGATCAGTGGCCGCCGCGTGCTGCGCGGGGCAGCTTCGATGCGCTTGATCCAGCGCGCCAGCGCACCCACCCAAGCGGTAGGCAGTTGCCGGGGCTGCAAGGGGTCGGCCTCGAGGAACGGACGAAACGCCGGGTCGTTGCTGTTATCGCTGAAGCGCCGGGCGATGCCTTTGACGAACGGCTTGAGCAGGTAATAACTGAGCTGCGACCAGCCCCAGGCACGCGGCCGCACCAGCGGCGACAACAGGAAGGTCTGGCCTTGCGCCGGGCTGTCCGGGCCATGGTGGAGCAGATGGTCCACCACAATCGCCCCGCCGGTGCTTTGCCCGAACAGATGCCAGGGCTTGGGCAGTTGCAGCGCGTCGGCCTGTTCGAACAAGCCGTTCACCACCTGCTGGTACACCGCGAAGTCATCGATGCTGGCCCGCGCGCCACTGGACAGGCCATGGCCCGGCAAGTCGCAGGCAATCACCACGAAGCCCTGGTCCAGACCCCACTCCACCACGCTGCGGTACAGCCCCATGTGGTCGTAGAAACCGTGGAACATAAACAGTGTGGCCACCGGTTTCGCCGGCCACCAGACCTGGCTGACCACCGTAAACCCGTCCACCTCGAAGCGCCCCAGGCGACTGATCACTGGCTCTTTGCGCGCAGCCAGGTCCAGCCCATAGAAGCGCTGGTAGACCCTGGCCTCGGCCGAAAGCGGTTGCGCGTCCACCAGGGGCCGCAAGCTTTCGCGCAGATGATCGGGGTCAAAGGTAACGGGCATAAGAACTTCCAGACTAGGGCTTCACAGCATTGAACAGATGAATATCGAGTCGCGATATTCATCTGTCAGGGCAAGCATGGCAAGCTACGCCACCGTCGAGGATTGTTCTGAATGCGAAAACCCTACCGCACTGCCCTGCTCGCCAGCCTGATCATGCTGATCTGCGCCGCCGTGCTGTGGGCCGCGTATGACTGGTTCCAGGGTCGCTATCTGCGGGCATTCAGCGAGCATACGGCGGTGTTTTCCGGCGACCTGCTGCGCCTGCCGGACGACCTGGCAGGCCCCGGCCCGATCCGCCTGGTGCACTTCTGGGACCCGGCGTGCCCGTGCAATGTCGGCAACCAACAGCACCTGAGTGAACTGATCGAGCAATACGCGCCCCAGGGCGTGGAATTCTATGCCCTGCAAAAAACCGGCAGCCACGGCCAATTGCCCGCAACCCTTGGCGCCATGAAAATCCTCACCACCTTGCCCGGCGCCGACCAAGTACCCGCCAGCCCGGCGGTGGGCATCTGGGACAGCAATGGCAAACTGGCGTACTTCGGCCCTTACAGTGAAGGCCTGACCTGTAATTCGAGCAACAGCTTTATCGAACCGATCCTGCAAGCGCTCAAGAGCGGGCGGGCGGTGAATGCGACCCACACCCTGGCGGTGGGCTGCTATTGTTCCTGGCCACAAGGCTAAAAGTCCCACTTCTAATAATAAGGATTGTTCATGAAGCGCGTCTTGTCGGGTCTCGCGGCCCTGCTGGTGTTGATCGCCCTCGGGGCCGGCTGGTATGTCTACAGCAAGCAACCCACCCGCCAGGGCACGGTGGAGCTGGCCAACCTGCAGGGCTCGGTCACGGTGCGCTACGACGACCGGGGCGTGCCGCACATCCGCGCCGAGAACGAGGCCGACCTGTATCGCGCCCTGGGTTATGTGCACGCCCAGGACCGTCTATTCCAGATGGAGATCATGCGGCGCTTGGCCCAAGGCGAGTTGGCCGAAGTGCTCGGCGTCAAGTTGCTGGATACCGACAAACTGTTCCGCAGCCTGCGCATCCGCGACCGCGCCACGACCTATGCAGCGCAGATGGACCGCCAGTCGCCGCACTGGAAGGCCTTGCAAGCCTATCTGGACGGGATCAACCAGTATCAGGACAGCCACGCCAGCCCCATGGAGTTCGACGTGCTGGGCATCCCCAAGCGGCCATTCACCGCCGAAGACACCATCAGCATCGCTGGCTACCTGGCCTACAGCTTTGCCGCAGCCTTTCGGACCGAGCCCTTGCTGACTTATGTGCGCGACCAACTGGGCAGCGACTACCTGAAGGTGTTTGACCTCGACTGGAAGCCCAAGGGCGACCTCGGCCTGGCCGCCGCCGACTGGCAAGGCTTGAGTGCCATCGCCCGCCTCAGCGAGCAGGCCCTGGCCGACAACGGCCTGCCGCAGTTCGAGGGCAGCAACGCCTGGGCCATCAGTGGCAACCGTACCAAGAGCGGCAAGCCGTTGCTGGCGGGCGACCCGCATATCCGCTTCTCGGTGCCGTCGGTGTGGTACGAGGCGCACTTGTCGGCGCCCGGTTTCGAACTCTACGGTTATCACAACGCTCTGGTCCCGGTGGCGTTCCTGGGCCACAACAAAGCGTTTGGCTGGAGCCTGACGATGTTCCAGAACGATGACCTCGACCTGATCGCCGAGAAGGTCAACCCGGATAACCCCAACCAGGTGCGCTACCACGACCAGTGGGTCGACATGACCACCAGCGAGCAACAGATCGCGGTCAAGGGCCAGGCACCGGTGACGCTGACGCTACGCCAGTCGCCCCACGGCCCGATCATCAACGACGTGCTCGGCGCCAATGCCGGCACCACGCCGATTGCCATCTGGTGGGCGTTCCTCGACACCGAAAACCCGATCCTCGACGGGTTCTACCAACTCAACCGCGCCGACACCCTGGCCAAGGCCCGTCAGGCCGTGGCCAAGGTACATGCACCGGGGCTGAATATCGTGTGGGCCAATGCCAAGGGCGATATCGGCTGGTGGGCCGCGGCGCAGTTGCCGATCCGCCCGGCCGGGGCCAATGCCGGGTTTATCCTCGACGGCAGCACGTCTCAGGCTGACAAGCTGGGCTTCTACCCGTTCAGCGCCAACCCCCAGGAAGAAAACCCGGCGCGGGGTTATGTGGTCTCAGCCAATGCCCAGCCGGTATCGCCTACTGGCATGCAGATCCCCGGCTATTACAACCTGGCGGACCGCGGCCAACAGTTGAACGCGCAGTTGAGCGACAACCAGGTCAAATGGGACCTGGACAACAGCCAGGCCCTGCAACTGGGCACCACCACCGCCTACGGGCCCCGCCTGTTGGCGCCGCTGTTGCCGGTGCTACGCGAGGTGGTCAAGGAGCCGTCCGAGCTCAAACTGGTGGAGCAGTTGGCAGGATGGAAAGGTGATTACCCGGTGGAGTCGATCCCGGCCACGTTGTTCAACCAGTTGCTGTATGACCTGACGGACGCCGCCTTCCGCCCCAAGCTAGGCGACGACATGTTCAAGACCCTGATCACCACCCGCGTGGTCGACGCCGCCCTGCCACGCCTGGCCGCCGCCGCCGATTCGCCGTGGTGGAACGGGCAGCGGGCCGAGACGGTCAAGCGCGCCTGGGACAAGAGCCTGGCCCACCTGAAAACCACCTTCGGCGATGACCCGGCGCAATGGCAATGGGGCAAGGCCCATACCCTGACCCATGGCCATCCGCTGGGCATCAAGAAGCCGCTGGACCAGATCGTCAATCTCGGCCCGTTTGCCTCACCGGGCAGCCACGAAGTGCCGAACAACCTGTCTGCAATCATTGGCCCGGCGCCATGGCCGGTGACTTATGGCCCGTCTACCCGGCGCCTGGTCGACTTCGCCGACGCCGCCCACGCACTGACCATCAACCCGGTGGGACAGAGCGGCGTACCTTTCGACAAGCACTATGCCGACCAGGCCGAGACCTACATCGAGGGCGGGTACGAGCAAGCGCATTTTGATGAAGAAGAGGTCCAGGCCAATACTCGCGGCACCCTCAAGCTATTGCCGGCCCGCCCCCCACAACAGCCCTGACGAAACATGGCTTAAAAAATGTGGGAGGGGCGGTGCGACGATTCGACTTGCTCGCGAATGCGTAGTGTCAGTCACCACATGTATAGACTGATCCACCGCATTCGCGAGCAAGCCCGCTCCCACACTTTAATCTCCCACAATTTTAATCTGTGTTACGCATCCGACCGGGGGCCTGGCCATACGCCTCCTTGAATTTCTTGCTGAACGCCGCCTGGGATTGATAACCCACCCGGGCGGCGATATCCGTCAGGCTCAACCGCGACTGCTGCAACAGGTTGAACGCCAGCTCCATGCGCAACTGGGTCAGCAGCACCCACGGCGATACGCCCGCCACTTTGACAAACGCGCGCATGAACGTGGCTCGGGACATCGACGCCGCGCCGGCCAGGCTGTCGATGGTCCAGTCATGCCCGGGCTCGGCCAGCATCGCCTGCCAGGCGCGGCCCAGGCGTTTGTCGGTGAGCAAGGCAAACGTCCCCGCCAGCGGGGCCTGTTGTGCCAGCCAGGTGCGCACCAGCAAGGTGAACAGGGCCACCGACAGCGCATCAATGAACGACCGCGCACCGAGCCGTTCGCTATCCGCTTCGCTGCGCATCAGGGCAATCAGGGCTGCCAGTTGCCCGTCGGCCTGCCATTGCCGGCTGGACACCACCAGATACGTCGGCAAGGCCGCGAACAGCAACGACTGGCGGTTGTAGTGAAAGCTGCCACAGAGCATCTCCACCTCCGGCTGATCGCCACCCAGGCGATGCACCGTGAGGACACCGTCGTCGATCACCCTGGGCAACATCGCCGGCACCGTCGCGCCCTGGCTACGCAACAGGTGAGTCGCGCCGCCGGGCAACAGCAGGATGTCGCCCTCCTCCAGGGTCACTCGTTGCCCACCCGAAAGTTCGGCGCGGCAAGTGCCACTGACCACAATGTGATACGGCGCCACGCCCAGGGCCTCGGGCGCATGGTCCAGGGCCCAGTCGCCCTGGAACTGGCAACGTACATCGAGGTTGCCGCGCAGGTTGGCCAGGGTGATCAGGGTGTCGATAGCGTTCATTTGCGAATATCGGTCAAAAAGTTGAGCGGATCGAACAATACCGCCAAACCCGAACGGCACACACTGGCTTAACACCCAACCCGTTCAGGAGTCGTCGCAATGTTCAATAACTGGTCCGACTTGCTGCCTACCGTGAAGAAAGCCTTTGGCACACTGGGCAAGAGCAACCCGAAGATGGTCAAAGCCTACATGGCGCTTGGCGAAGCCGCCGAGGAAAACAACGTCCTGGATGCCAAGACCCGCGAACTGATCTCGATTGCAGTGGCGATCACCACTCGCTGCGACGGTTGTATCGGCGTACATGCCGACGCCGCGATCAAGGCCGGCGCCACCCGCGAAGAAGTCGCCGCAACGCTGGCCACTGCCATCTCACTGAATGCCGGCGCCGCCTACATCTACTCGCTGCGCGCGCTGGAAGCCTACGACACGCTTAAACCGGCGCCGCAAAGTTGAGCCGAAACTGCTGCGGCGTCACGCCCAGCCGGCGGTTGAACACACTGCGCAGGTGCTGGGCATCGCGAAAGCCGCATTGATAGGCCACGGTCTTGAGCGGCGCGCTGCTGGTTTCGAGCATCACCCGCGCCGCATCCACCCGCGCCCGCTCGACAAATTCCGCCGGGGTGATCCGCGCCTCCCGGGCAAATACCCGCGAAAAGTTGCGCGCACTCATGTTGGCCGCGCGGGCCAGGTCGGCAATGCCCAGGTCACCGGTCAGGTTCGCCAGCACGTACAACTGCACCTGCGCCACGGCCGATGAAGATTCGGCATGGGGCGTCAGGAACGGGCTGAACTGGGACTGCCCGCCGCTGCGCTGGGTAAACACCACCAGGCGCTTGGCCACGCTCAACGCCACTTCCGGCCCGTGGTCCTGGGCCAGCAGGTACAACGACAGATCGATGCCCGCCGTGACCCCGGCCGAGGTGTAGAGGTTGGCGTCTTGCACGTACAGGCGGTCGGCGTCGACCCGGGTCGAGGGGCACAGTCGCGCCAGATCCGCCGCGTCGCCCCAGTGCGTGGTGACCGTGCGCCCCTCCAGCAAACCGGCACGCGCGAGCATGAACGCGCCATTGCAGATCGAGCCAAAACGCCGAGCCCTGGCACTGGCGCCCTGCAGCCACTGATTGAACCCCGGGCCGAAATCCTCGAAGGGCAACTGCGGGCCACCGGCTACCAGCAACAGGTCATAGGCTTGCAATGCCTCGCTGTAGTGGATGTGGGCCTGCAATGACAGGCCGTTGGAACAGGCGATCTGGCCCTGGACCTGGCCGATGACTTCGAGCTGGTAATGATCCGCAGGTGCCAGGAAGCGATTGGCCTCGCAGAACACGTCCATGGGACCGGTCACATCCAGTGACTGGACGCCAGGGAAGATCAGGATCGCGACGGTTTTGTGCATGGATGGCACACCTTTCTACCGGAATAAACGAAGAAACAAATGTGGGAGCGGGCTTGCTCGCGAAAGCGGTGGATCAGTCTATACATCTGGTGACTGACACTGCGCATTCGCGAGCAAGCCCGCTCCCACATTTGGATTGTTGCAGGCTTCAAGGGATAGCAGTGCCTGCTACACCCTAGCCGATTTCACGTGGCACGATGTGACCGCACATTGGCCGGGATCGCATCCTCACCCCGATGGCCCTCGCGCACAGGCGCGTCCAGACTGCACTCATCAGCGCCAACCCGGCGCCCTCGTGAGGAGCATGACCATGAGTACCACCATCGCCGGCATCAAAATCCCCGACAGTGCCCTGGCCAAGGCTACCACCGAATACATCCGCGACATTGAATCCGACCTGCTCTACCACCACTCCCGTCGCGTCTTCCTGTTTGGCGCCCTGAGCGGCGAGCGCAAGCAATTGACCTACAACCCGGAGCTGCTCTACGTCGGCGCTATGTTCCATGACCTGGGCCTGGTGGCAGGCCATCGCAGCGACAACGAGCGTTTTGAAGTGGACGGCGCCAATGCTGCCGCCGCCTTTCTCAAGCCCTATGGTTTAAGCGACGACGATATCGAGCAAGTGTGGCTGTCCATTGCCCTGCACACCACGCCGGGGGTACCTCAGCACCTGCGCCCTACCGTCGCCCTGGTGACCGCTGGCGTGGAGATGGATGTGCTGGGCATGGACTACGCCGCGTTTACCCACGTGCAGCGCGAGGCAGTGGTGCATGCGCATCCACGGGGCGAAGGGTTCAAGGAATGCATCATCTGCGCGTTTGCCGACGGCTTGCGCCATCGCCCGCAGACCACGTTTGGCAACGTGAAGACCGATGTGTTGGTGGATCAGGAGCCGGGGTTCAAGCCGCTGAACTTTGTCGAGGTGATTCGCCAGTCGCCGTGGACTGCCTAATCAACTTGAAATGCAATCAAATGTGGGAGCTGGCTTGCCTGCTCCCACATTTTGACCGAGTACCGGGCTTTAGACCGGTGCTGGCGCCCGGCGTACATCCGGCTGTTTCCAGCCATCCGCTGCCGCTTCTTCGATGGCTTGCTGGATCGCCTTCTTGCGCCGCTCTTCAGCGCGACGGCTGAAGTACCACACCAGGAATGTCACCAGCGACACCGCCAGCAGGATCAGGCTGGCCACGGCGTTGATCTCGGGTTTGACCCCAAGGCGCACCGCCGAGAACACTTCCATCGGCAAGGTAGTCGAGCCCGGGCCCGAGACGAAGCTGGCAAGTACCAGGTCATCCAGGGACAACGCGAACGACATCATGCCGCCCGCCGCCAACGACGGCGCGATCATCGGGATGGTGATCAGGAAGAACACCTTCCACGGCCGCGCACCGAGGTCCATGGCCGCTTCTTCGATCGACAGGTCCAACTCACGCAGGCGCGCCGACACCACCACCGCCACATACGCCGCACAGAACGTGGTGTGGGCGATCCAGATGGTGACAATGCCACGCTCCTGGGGCCAACCGATCATCTGCGCCATGGCCACGAACAGCAGCAACAGCGACAGACCGGTGATCACTTCCGGCATCACCAGCGGCGCCGTCACCAGGCCGCCGAACAGCGTGCGGCCCTTGAATTGGCTGATACGGGTCAGCACAAACGCCGCCAACGTACCCAGCGCCACCGCCGCCACCGCCGTGTAGCAGGCGATTTCCAGGGAGCGCGCCACCGAGCCCATCAACTGGGTGTTGTCCAGCAGGCCCACGTACCACTTGATCGACCAACCGCCCCACACCGTCACCAGTTTCGATTCGTTGAACGAATAGATCACCAGGATCAGCATCGGCAGGTAGATGAACAGCAGCCCTACGACCAGCATGAAGCTGGAGAAACTGAAGCGCTTCATACCTTGCCCTCCATCTCTTTGGCTTGGCTGCGGTTAAACAGAATGATGGGCACGATCAGGATCGCCAGCATCACCACCGCCAGGGCAGAAGCTACCGGCCAGTCGCGGTTGTTGAAGAACTCTTGCCACAACACTTTACCGATCATCAGGGTTTCCGGGCCGCCCAGCAGTTCCGGGATCACGAACTCGCCCACCACCGGGATGAACACCAGCATGCAGCCGGCGATGATGCCGTTCTTGGACAGCGGTACGGTGATTTTCCAGAAGCTGTTGAAGGTGCTCGAACCCAGGTCCGATGCCGCTTCCAGCAGGCTCTGATCATGTTTGACCAGGTTGGCGTACAGCGGCAGGATCATGAACGGCAGGTACGAATAGACCACGCCGATATACACCGCAATGTTGGTGTTGAGGATCTGCAACGGTTCGTTGATCAACCCCATGGACATCAAAAAGCCATTGAGCAAGCCGTTGTTGCTGAGGATGCCCATCCACGCATACACGCGGATCAGGATCGCGGTCCAGGTCGGCATCATGATCAGCAGCACCAGCACGGTCTGCATCTCTTTGCGCGCACTGGCGATGGCGTAGGCCATCGGGTAGCCGATCAGCAGGCACAAGGCCGTGCTGAAAAACGCCATCTTCAACGAGCCCAGGTAGGCGGCGATGTACAGCTCGTCGCCGGCCAGCAGGCTGTAGTTGGCCAGGTTGAGCACCACCTCCAGCTTCTGCTCGATGTAGGTGTAGATCTCGGTGTAGGGCGGGATCGCCACGTCGGCTTCGGCAAAGCTGATCTTCAGGACGATGAAGAACGGCAGCATGAAGAACAGGAACAGCCACAGGAACGGAATCCCGATGACCACCTGCTTGCCGCTGGGAATTATTCGGTGCAGTCGCCGTTTGAATTTCTTCATGTTCATGAGCGAAGTACCACGCCGCTGTCGTCTTCCCACCACACGTAGACCTGGTCACCCCAGGTCGGCCGCGCGCCACGGCGTTCGGCGTTGGCAACGAAGGACTGCACCAGCTTGCCGCTCGGCAGTTCGACGTAGAACACCGAGTGGCCGCCCAGGTAGGCAATGTCATGCACCTTGCCGCTGGACCAGTTGTGCTCGCAGGTCGGCATTTCGGTGGTGACCAGTAGTTTTTCCGGGCGGATGGCGTAGGTCACCGACTTGTCTTCCACCGACGTGGCGATGCCATAGCCCACGTAGATATCGCGGTCCAGGTCGGCGCACTTGAGCACCGCGTGGCCTTCGGCGTCATCCACCACCACGGTGTCGAAGATGTTGACGTTGCCGATGAACTCGCACACCAGGCGGCTGGTGGGGGTTTCGTAGATATCGATCGGGCTGCCGATCTGCGCGATCCAGCCCAGGTGCATGATCGCGATGCGCTCGGCCATGGTCATGGCCTCTTCCTGGTCGTGGGTCACCATCACGCAGGTCACGCCGACGCGCTCGATGATCTCCACCAACTCCAGTTGCATCTGCGAACGCAGCTTCTTGTCCAGGGCGCCCATCGGCTCATCGAGCAACAGCAGTTTCGGGCGTTTGGCCAAGGACCGGGCCAGGGCCACGCGCTGACGCTGGCCGCCCGACAGCTGGTGCGGCTTGCGCTTGGCGTACTGGCTCATCTGCACCAGCTTGAGCATCTCGGCCACGCGGGCCTCGACCTCGGCCTTGGGGATCTTGTCCTGTTGCAGGCCGAAGGCGATGTTCTGCGCCACGGTCATGTGTGGGAACAAGGCGTAGGACTGGAACATCATGTTGATCGGCCGCTCGTAGGGCGGCATGTCGGTGATATCCACACCGTCGAGGAAAATCCGCCCTTCGGTCGGGCGCTCGAAACCTGCGAGCATGCGCAGCAAGGTGGACTTGCCCGAACCCGAACCGCCGAGCAAGGCAAAGATCTCGCCTTTCTTGATTTCCAGGGACACATCGTCCACGGCAATCGTCTCGTCGAACTTCTTCGTGACCCGGTCGATTTTGACCAACACCTTTTTCGGTGTCTGGTCGCCCTCGAGGGCTTTCTTATAGGCGCCGGAGGCAACTGCCATTTACGAAACTCCCAGAAAAAAAGAGTGCAGAACGTCCAATACGGACGAACGTTGGATAGTTTTAGCCTTACTTGCCCGTCTTGACCTTGGTCCAGCTACGGGTCATCAAGCGTTGCACTTTCGGGGGTAGCTCGAAGTTGACAAACGTCCGGTCGAGAACCGCCTGCGGTGGATAAACCGCTTCGTCGGTGCGTATCGATTGCTCCATCAGCGTGTCCGCCCCTGGGTTAGGGTTGGCGTAGCCGACGTAATCACTGACCTGAGCGATCACTTCAGGTTGCAGTAGATAGTTGATGAAGGCGTGGGCCTCTTTGACGTTGGTCGAGTCCTTGGGGATCGCCAGCACGTCAAACCACAGATTGCCGCCTTCCTTGGGAATCGCGTAGGCGATGTTCACGCCCTTGCCAGCCTCGGCCGCCCGGGCCTTGGCCTGGAACACATCGCCGGAGAAGCCCGCAGCCACGCAGATATTGCCGTTGGCCAGGTCCGAGATGTATTTGGATGAGTGGAAGTAGGTCACGTAGGGCCGCACTTTCAGGAGTTTTTCCTCGGCCTTTTTATAGTCAGCCGGGTTGGTGCTGTTCGGGTCCAGGCCCATGTAGTTGAGCACCGCCGGGAGCATTTCATCGGCCGAGTCCATGAAGGACACACCGCAGCTGGCCAGCTTCTTCATGTTTTGTGGCTCGAACAGCACGGCCCACGAGTCGATCTTGTCGACGCCCAGCACTTCCTTCACTTTATCGACGTTGTAGCCAATGCCGTTGGTGCCCCACAGGTACGGCACCGCGTATTGGTTGCCCGGGTCGTTCTTTTCCAGGCGCTTGAGCAGCGCCGGGTCGAGATTGGCGTAGTTGCCGAGCAACGACTTGTCGATCTTCTGGAACGCGCCCGCCTTGATCTGCTTGCCCAGGAAGTGGTTGGACGGCACCACCACGTCATACCCGGTACGCCCGGCCAGCAACTTGCCTTCCAGGGTTTCGTTGGAATCGAACACGTCGTAGACCGGCTTGATGCCGGTGGCCTTTTCAAAGTTGGCCAGGGTGTCGGGGCCGATGTAGTCCGACCAGTTATAAACATGCACGGTGGAAGCTGCCTGCACGCTGACTGCCAACGTGAGGCCCGCCCCTACCAGCAAGGCTTTGCGAAATAAAGAAATTGGCAAGTGGAGGTCCTCTTAAATAGTTGGGCCCGAAGTTGTTGCCCGGCAACAAAACCGGCGCGCAACTTACCCTCGATAAACCGATCCGGCAAAACTTTCTGTCATTTAATTTGTGGGAGCGGGCCTGGGTGGGAGCGGGCTTGCTCGCGAAGGGGGCGTGTCAGCCAGCATTTATATCTACTGATACACCGCTTTCGCGAGCAAGCCCGCTCCCACACAAGCTCGCTCCTACAGGTTCGTGCTTATTTACCCGACTTGATCTTGGTCCAGCTGCGCGTCAGCAGACGCTGGGTCGCGGCTGGCAGATCGCTGATTGCATACAGCTTGGCCTTCACATCATCCGACGGATAGATGCTCGGATCGCCCGAGATATCCTTGTTCACCAGCGGCGTGGCGGCCTTGTTACCGTTCGGGAAACGTACGCTGTTAGTGATTGCCGCCATGACTTCAGGCTTCATCAGGTAGTTCATGAACTGGTAGGCTGCGTCCAGGTTCTCGGCATCTTTAGGGATAGCGACCATGTCGTAGAAGCTGCCTGCGCCTTCCTTGGGAATGGCATAGGAAACCTTGACCTTGCCGCCGGCTTCAGCCGCGCGGGACTTGGATTGTTCCAGGTCACCCGAATAACCCACGGCTACGCAGATGTTGCCGTTGGCCAGGTCCGAGATGTACTTGGAGGAGTGGAAGTAGCCCACCGAAGGACGGATCTTGAGGAACAGTGCTTCGGCTTCAGCCAGTTGCTTCTTGTCCTGGCTGTCGGTCGGGTAACCCAGGTAGTGCAGGGCCACCGGGATCATTTCGGTTGGCGAGTCGAGGAAGCTCACGCCACAGCTTTTGAGTTTCTCGATGTTCTCGGGCTTGAACAGCACGTCCCACGAGTCGATCTTGTCTACGCCCAGCGCAGCCTTGACCTTGTCCGGGTTGTAGCCGATGCCGATGGTGCCCCACATGTACGGGAATGCGTGCAGGTTGCCTTTGTCACTGGCATCGCCCACGGCCTTGAGCAGGTCGGTATCGAGGTTTTTCCAGTTTGGCAGCTTGGACTTGTCCAGCTCCTGGTACACACCGGCCTTGATCTGCTTGGCCAGGAAGTTGTTCGACGGCACAACCACGTCGTAACCGGACTTGCCCGCCAACAGCTTGGCTTCCAGGGTTTCGTTGCTGTCGAAAACGTCGTACACCACTTTGATGCCGGACTCTTTCTCAAAGTTGGCAATGGTGTCCGGTGCAATGTAGTCGGACCAGTTATAGACATGCAGTACTTTGCTGTCCGCCTGGGCCGCGCCCGCCATCACGCCCATCAGGGACAAGGCCAGGAGGGTCTTGCCAGCGTTCTTCAAACCTAATGCCTTCATTCGGTCATGCTCCAATTTTTTCTTTTTTGGGCCACATTTTTCTACGTTTCATGGCCCGTCGAAGGGCAACAAAACAGGGCGACAGTCTGGCAAGTTCAGGGGCCGGCTTTCAACCAAAGCCCCGCATTTATCATTGCCCGAATGCAACAGCCGCAAGCCGCTGCATTCTGAGCCTAGCACTTAGCCCTGCAATGCCGCCAAAGTCAGGTCCAGGCACTGGCGAGCCTTGGTCACCAGCTCGTCAATCTCGGCCTTGCTGATCACCAGCGGCGGCGAAATGATCATGGTGTCGCCCACGGCGCGCATGATCAGGCCATTCTCGAAGCAGAAGGTGCGGCAGATCATGCCCACGCCCTTGCCTTCGTAACGCTTGCGCGTGGCCTTGTCCTGCACCAGCTCGATCGCACCCAACATGCCGACACCACGGACTTCGCCCACCAACGGATGATCCGCCAGCTCGCGTAGACGCTTTTGCAAATACGGTGCCGTTTCGTCATGTACACGGCTGACAATTTTCTCATCGCGCATGATGCGGATGTTTTCCAGGGCCACCGCAGCCGCCACCGGGTGCCCGGAGTAGGTGAAGCCGTGGTTGAAATCGCCACCTTCGTTGAGCACTGCCACCACTTCGTCGCGCACGATCAGGCCGCCCATGGGGATGTAGCCCGAGGTCAGGCCCTTGGCGATGGTCATCATGTCCGGCTTGAGATCGTAGAAATCGCTACCGAACCACTCACCGGTACGGCCGAAGCCGCAGATCACTTCGTCGGCGACAAACAGGATGTCGTACTTGGCGAGGATTTCCTTGATGCGCGGCCAGTAGGTCGCTGGCGGCACAATCACGCCACCGGCGCCCTGGATCGGCTCGGCAATAAAGGCACCGACGTTGTCCACGCCGACTTCCAGAATCTTCTCTTCCAGTTGGTTGGCCGCCCAGATCCCGAACTCTTCGGGGCTCATGTCGCCGCCTTCGCCGAACCAGTACGGCTGCGCGATATGCACGATGCCCGGGATCGGCAAGTCGCCCTGCTCGTGCATATAGGTCATGCCGCCCAGGCTCGCGCCGGCCACCGTGGAGCCGTGATAACCGTTCTTGCGGCTGATGATGGTTTTCTTGTTTGGCTGGCCCTTGATCGCCCAGTAGTGGCGGACCATGCGCAACATGGTGTCGTTGCCTTCGGAGCCGGAACCGGTGAAGAACACATGGTTCATGCCGGCGGGGGCGATATCGGCGATGGCCTTGGCCAATTCCAGCACCGGCGGGTGGGCGGTCTGGAAGAACAGGTTGTAGTAAGGCAGTTGTTTCATCTGCTTGGCGGCGGCGTCAGCCAGCTCGTCGCGGCCATAACCGATGGCCACGCACCACAGGCCGGCCATGCCGTCGAGGATCTTGTTGCCTTCGCTGTCCCACAGGTACACGCCCTTGGCGTTGGTGATGATGCGCGGGCCTTTCTCTTTCAACTGCTTGAAGTCGCTGAACGGTGCCAGGTGATGCTCGTTGCTCAGGGCTTGCCATTCACGGGTTTGCGGGTTGTTGCTGGACATACCAATCTCCAATAGGTAGGTGAAGGTGCGGCGTATCCCGGCCGCACCCGGCGCATCAGACGGCGAAGAGCAGGAATTCCCGCTCCCACGAACTGATCACGCGCTTGAAGTTTTCATGCTCGGCCCGCTTGACCGCGACGTAGCCAGTGATGAATTTGTGACCCAGGTATTTCTCGATGGTCTTGCTGTTTTCCATGCGTTCCAGCGCGTCTTCGATGGTCAACGGCAGGCGCAGGTTGCGCCGCTCGTAACCACGCCCCACAACAGGCGCGCTTGGGCTGATGCCTTCGACCATGCCGATATAGCCACACAGCAGGCTGGCGGCGATCGCCAGGTACGGGTTGGCATCGGCGCCCGGCAGGCGGTTTTCCACCCGACGGTTCTGCGGGCCGGCATCCGGTACGCGCAGGCCGACGGTGCGGTTTTCTTCGCCCCACTCCACGTTCACCGGCGCCGAGGTGTCGGGCAGGAAGCGGCGGAACGAGTTGACGTTGGGCGCGAACAGCGGCAGCAGCTCGGGGATGAACTTCTGCAGGCCGCCGATGTGGTGCAGGAACAGCTCGCTCTTGGAACCGTCCTCATTGGAGAACACGTTCTTGCCGGTGGCGATGTCGATGATGCTCTGGTGCAGGTGCATGGCGCTGCCCGGCTCACCGGTCATGGGCTTGGCCATGAAGGTGGCGGCCACGTTGTGCTTGAGCGCGGCTTCACGCATGGTGCGCTTGAACACCAGGATCTGGTCGGCCAGGGACAGGGCATCGCCGTGACGGAAGTTGATTTCCATCTGCGCCGTGCCGTCCTCGTGGATCAGGGTGTCGAGGTCCAGCTCTTGCAGCTCGCACCAGTCATAGACGTCTTCGAACAACGGGTCGAATTCGTTGGCCGCTTCTATAGAGAAGGACTGGCGACCGGTTTCCGGGCGGCCAGAGCGGCCAATCGGCGGTTGCAGCGGGAAGTCCGGGTCTTCGCAGCGCTTGGTCAGGTAGAACTCCATCTCCGGCGCCACGATGGGCTGCCAGCCTTTGTCGGCGTAGAGCTTGAGGACTTTCTTGAGCACGTTGCGCGGCGACAGCTCGATCGGGTTGCCTTGCTTGTCGTAGGTGTCGTGGATCACCTGGGCGGTGGGCTCGATGGCCCAGGGCACGAGGAACACGGCGTTCTGGTCGGGGCGGCAGATCATGTCGATGTCGGCCGGGTCGAGCAGTTCGTAATAGATGTCGTCTTCGACATAGTCGCCGGTCACGGTCTGCAACAGAACGCTCTCGGGCAGGCGCATGCCTTTTTCGGCGATGAACTTGTTGGTCGGCGAGATCTTGCCCCGGGTGATCCCCGTGAGGTCGCCAATCATGCATTCGACTTCTGTGATCTTGTGGTCTTTCAACCAATCGGTGAGCTGGTCGAGGTTGTTACTCATAAATGCCTCTGGGCTGGGTTTCCTGACATCCATTAAAGGTCAGGCGTTGTTTGACGCGTGCGCGTCTCTTTGTTTCGCCCGCGTTCGGCAGGCATCGCCAAATGCCTGGAAGATCGCGAGGTAGTACGGGTTGGAGCTTACCTGCCATTCAGGGTGCCATTGCACTCCTAATGCAAAAGCGTCTGCAAAAGCCTTGCCCTGTTTGAGCGAAAAAGCCTCGATCAGGCCGTCCGGTGCGCTCGCTTCGACCTGCAGGCCGGGCGCCAGGCGGTCAACGCCCTGGCTGTGGATCGAGTTGACCTGGATCGTGTCCGGCAAGCCCAGGCTCGCCAATACACCACCCGGGCTGATCGCCACGGCGTGCGCCGGGCCGTACTGGACTTCCAGCGGCTGGGTATCGTCTTCGCGGTGGTCGAGCATACCCGGCAACTCATGAACCTTCTGGTGCAGGCTGCCGCCCAGGGCCACGTTCATTTCCTGGAAGCCCCGGCAGATCCCCAGCACCGGCACGCCTGCGGCAATCGCGGCGCGAATCAGCGCCAGGGTGCTCTGGTCACGGGCAGGATCATGGGCAGTCCCTGGCGCGCTGGCCGGACCGTCATAATGATGGGGTTCGATATTGGAAGGGGAGCCGGTAAAGAGAATGCCGTCCAGACCGTCAAGAATATTGGCCGGTTCGAACAGGTCCGCCAGGGACGGAATAATCAATGGCAGGCCCTTGGCAGCGATGGCCACGGCGCGGACGTATTTGTCGCCACTGATGTGATAAGCATGCAGACCAACCTGTTTGGAGCAGGCGGTGACGCCGATTAACGGCAGGCCAGACATGAAGCACCCCGGTATTATTGCTGTTATGGGTTTGAATCGAGCTTAGCCTTGTTCATTTTTTTACACAACACCCCCGTAAAAAATACAACACGGCCCGCTCAAGCCTGCCAGTCCCAAGCCGGGCAAACCGATAAAACTGCCCAAAAAAGCCGCAAAAAAGCCCTCAAGGCGCTTTTTTAGGGCAAAAAAGGCCTCGCTTGACTTCGGCATGCCGTTCGGGTTGACTGAAACCAGAAAAGATCAATGATTGATATTTTTAACAACAAAGGTGTTGCATCATGTCGGTACCCCCGCGTGCCGTTCAGCTTAACGAAGCGAACGCGTTCCTTAAGGATCATCCTGAGGTTCTGTACGTAGACCTTCTAATTGCGGATATGAATGGTGTGGTGCGCGGTAAGCGCATCGAACGCACCAGCCTCCACAAGGTTTACGAGAAAGGCATCAACTTGCCTGCCTCTTTATTTGCCCTGGATATCAATGGCTCGACGGTGGAAAGCACCGGCCTGGGTCTGGACATCGGTGATGCTGACCGAATCTGTTATCCAATCCCCGATACCCTGTGCAATGAACCCTGGCAAAAGCGCCCTACCGCGCAACTGCTGATGACCATGCACGAACTTGAAGGTGAACCTTTCTTCGCCGATCCGCGCGAAGTGCTCCGCCAAGTTGTAACCAAGTTTGACGATATGGGCCTGACCATCTGCGCAGCCTTCGAGCTTGAGTTCTACCTGATCGACCAGGAGAACGTGAACGGCCGCCCACAACCTCCCCGCTCGCCGATTTCCGGCAAACGCCCGCACTCGACACAGGTCTACCTGATCGACGACCTCGACGAATACGTCGACTGCCTCCAGGACATTCTGGAAGGTGCCAAAGAGCAAGGCATCCCGGCCGACGCCATCGTCAAGGAAAGTGCCCCGGCGCAGTTCGAAGTGAACCTGCACCACGTCGCCGACCCGATCAAGGCATGCGACTACGCGGTACTTCTCAAGCGTTTGATCAAGAACATTGCCTACGACCATGAGATGGACACCACCTTCATGGCCAAGCCTTACCCGGGCCAGGCAGGCAACGGTTTGCACGTGCATATTTCGATCCTGGACAAAGAAGGCAAGAACATCTTTGCCAGCGAGGATCCCGAGCAGAACGCCGCATTGCGTCACGCGATCGGCGGTGTGCTGGAGACCCTGCCTGCACAAATGGCTTTCCTGTGCCCCAACGTCAACTCCTACCGTCGTTTCGGCGCACAGTTCTACGTGCCGAACTCGCCGTGCTGGGGCCTGGACAACCGCACCGTGGCGATTCGCGTACCTACCGGCTCGTCCGACGCGGTACGTATCGAACACCGCGTGGCCGGCGCCGATGCCAACCCTTACCTGCTGATGGCTTCGGTCCTGGCGGGCGTGCACCACGGTCTGACCAACAAGATCGAACCTGGCGCACCGGTGGAAGGCAACAGCTACGAGCAGAACGAGCAAAGCCTGCCGAACAACCTGCGTGACGCACTGCGCGAGTTGGACGACAGCGAGGTGATGGCCAAGTACATCGATCCGAAATACATCGATATCTTCGTCGCCTGCAAGGAAAGCGAGCTGGAGGAGTTCGAACACTCCATCTCCGACCTTGAGTACAACTGGTACCTGCATACCGTGTAAACGGATTGTGGTGAGCGGGCTTGCCCCGCTCGCCACAAACAAGCCCTAGCCACAACAGGCCCACTCACCACAAACAAACCTGCTCCCCACAACAAGCCCTATCTGTACCGATATGGATCTCTGCGTACAATGCGCTCTGCCTTGTAGGAGACTTCCATGACCACCCGCCCCGCCGCCCCTCGCAAACCCCGCGCCCGCAGCCAGGCCCGGATCGACGCGATCCTCGACGCCGCCCGCACCTTGCTGGCAGCCGAAGGCGTGGCCAGCCTGTCGATCTACAGCGTGGCCGAACGGGCGCAGATTCCGCCGTCATCGGTGTATCACTTTTTCGCCAGCGTACCGGCCTTGCTCGAAGCACTGACGGCTGACGTACACGCCGCATTCCGCGCCGCGCTACAAGCCCCCATCGACCACGACAGCCTGCATCACTGGCGCGACCTGTCGCGCGTGGTGGAGTTGCGCATGCTGACCATCTACAGCAACGACGCCGCCGCCCGGCAATTGATCCTCGCACAGCACGGCCTCACCGAAGTGACCCAGGCCGACCGCCAGCATGACCTGGAGTTGGGGGACTTGATGCTGCAAGTGTTCAACCGCCACTTTGAAGTGCCGGTGCTGCCGGCAGATGTGGACGTGTTTGCCCTGGCGCTGGAGCTAAGCGACCGCGTTTACGCGCGCTCAGTGCATCAGCATGGGCAGATCACCCCGCGCATGGCGGAGGAAGGGATGCGGGTGTTTGATGCGTATGTGGGGCTTTATTTGCCGGTGTTTTTGCCTAAGCGATAAGGGTTGTGGTGACTGGGCCGGCCTTATCGCAGGCAAGCCAGCTCCCACACTTTGAATGCATTCGCATATCGAAATGTGGGAGCTGGCTTGCCTGCGATAGCGGTCTGAAGCCGATCACAGCTTGGCGATCGACACCTCGGTGGACTTCACAAACGCAATCACTTCACTGCCAATCACCAACTCCAGTTCTTTCACCGAGCGGGTGGTGATCACGGAGGTGACGATGCCGGACGCGGTCTGCACGTCGATTTCCGACAGTACGTCGCCTTCGACGATTTCCTTGATGGTGCCTTTGAACTGGTTACGCACGTTGATCGCTTTGATAGTCATGGTGTTATTCCTTAAGGGACAAGTGAGTTATTGCGCCCAACGCAATTGCGTAGGCAACGGTGAAACAGGTTCCGGCTCCGGCGGCGTGCCGGGCAGTGACAGCACACGGTTGAGGACTTCGGTTTCCAGGGCCGCCAGGCGATGGGAGCCACGGGCCCGCGGGCGTGGCAGTTCCACATGCAGGTCGAGGCCGATTTCGCCGTCTTCGATCAGGATTACCCGGTCGGCAATGGCCACGGCTTCGCTGACGTCATGGGTCACCAGCAACACGGTAAAACCGTGCTTGCGCCACAGGTTTTCGATCAGTTGCTGCATCTCGATGCGGGTCAGGGCATCCAGTGCACCCAAGGGCTCATCCAGCAGCAACAGGCGCGGCTGGTGAATCAGGGCGCGGGCCAGGGCCACCCGTTGTTTCTGGCCACCGGACAACGCCGCCGGCCATTCATCGGCGCGCTCGGCCAGGCCGACCGCTTCCAGCGCCTCAAGCGCCTGGGGCCGCCAGTTGCCTTTTAGGCCCAGGCCGACGTTATCGATGATCTTTTTCCACGGCAGCAGGCGCGCTTCCTGGAACATCAGCCGCGTGTCTTCGAGCGCTTCGCTCAGGGGTGCAGAGCCTGCAAGCAACTCGCCACTGCTGGCGCTATCAAGGCCGGCCAGCAGGCGCAGCAAGGTACTTTTGCCACAGCCACTGCGGCCCACTACAGCCACGAACTGGCCCGCCGGGATGTGCAGGTCAATCTCGCGCAGGACTTCCCGCGCGCCGAACGCCTTGCGCAGCTTGCGCACCGCTAACGGAATGCCCCGCAGCAGGCGTGGAGGTTGTTGAGCGGTCATGCCGCACCTCCTTTGTGTACTTGATAGGCCGGATGCCAGCGCAGCCACACCCGCTCCAGGCCACGCGCCGCGAGGTCCGCCAATTTGCCGAGCACCGCGTACAGCACAATCGCCAGCACCACCACGTCGGTTTGCAGAAACTCCCGGGCATTCATCGCCAGGTAGCCGATACCGGAGCTGGCGGAAATGGTTTCCGCGACGATCAGCGTCAGCCACATAAAGCCCAGGGCAAAACGCACCCCCACCAGAATCGATGGCAACGCGCCCGGCAGGATCACCTGGCGAAACAGGCTGAACCCCGACAAGCCATAACTGCGTGCCATCTCCACCAGTGCCGGATCGACGTTGCGGATGCCGTGATAGGTGTTGAGGTAGATGGGGAACAGCGTGCCGAGGGCGACCAGGAAAATCTTCGCCGTCTCATCAATGCCGAACCACAAAATCACCAGCGGGATCAGCGCCAGGTGCGGCACGTTGCGAATCATCTGCACCGAGCTGTCCAGCAGGCGCTCGCCCCATTTCGACAGGCCGGTGATAAAACCCAGGGCCAGGCCAATGCCGCCGCCGATCACAAAACCCAGGCCCGCGCGCCAGCCGCTGATGGCCAGGTGGGTCCAGATCTCACCGCTACTGACCAGGTGCACGCCGGCCGCAATCACTGCGCTGGGGGCCGGCAAAATCCGGGTCGACAGCCAGCCCGCCGACACCGACAGCTGCCACACCGCCAGCAACAGGATCGGCAGTGCCCAAGGCGCCAGCCGATGCAGAATCCGTTGACTATTCATGACGGCGCCTCAGCTCTGCGACGCGGCTTTGGGAAGAATGTCGTTGGCCACCATCTCGCCAAACGGGCTGACGTAACCGGCACTTTTCGGCAGCTCGGGACGTTCGATATCCAGGTGCGGGAACAGCAACTCTGCAACCCGGTACGACTCTTCCAGGTGTGGATAACCGGAGAAAATAAAGGTGTCGATGCCCAGGTCCGCGTACTCCTTGACCCGCGCCGCCACGGTCGGCCCATCGCCCACCAGTGCCGTGCCGGCGCCGCCGCGTACCAGGCCAACGCCGGCCCACAGGTTGGGGCTGACTTCGAGGTTGTCGCGACTGCCACCATGCAAGGCGGCCATGCGCTGCTGGCCCACCGAATCAAAGCGCGACAGCGAGGCCTGGGCGCGTGCGATGGTGTCGTCGTCCAGATGGGAGATCAGTTTGTCGGCGGCTTTCCATGCCTCCTCGCTGGTTTCACGCACGATCACATGCAAGCGAATACCGAAGCGCACGGTGCGCCCAAGCTTGGCCGCCTTGACCCGTACCTGCTGGATTTTTTCCGCGACTGCCGCTGGTGGTTCGCCCCAGGTCAGGACCATTTCCACTTGTTCGGCTGCCAGGTCCTGGGCCGCTTCGGAAGAACCGCCGAAATACAACGGCGGGCGTGGCTGCTGGATCGGTGGGTAGAGCAACTTGGCGCCTTTGACGCTGATGTGCTGGCCGTCGTAATCCACGGTTTCGCCTTCCAGCACGCGCCGCCAGATACGGGTGAATTCCACCGAGGCCTGGTAGCGCTCCTCATGGCTGAGGAACAGGCCATCACCGGCCAGCTCTTCTGGATCACCACCGGTCACCAGGTTGAACAGCGCCCGTCCACCGGACAGCCGGTCCAGGGTCGCTGCCTGACGCGCCGCCACCGTCGGGGAAATGATCCCGGGGCGCAGGGCAACCAGAAATTTCAGACGCTGGGTCACCGGGATCAGCGAGGCGGCCACCAGCCACGAGTCTTCGCAAGAACGACCGGTGGGGATCAGTACCCCGCCAAAACCCAGGCGATCAGCGGCCTGGGCCACCTGCTGCAGATAACCGTGATCTACGGCGCGAGCGCCTTCGGCGGTGCCAAGGTAATGGCCGTCGCCGTGGGTGGGCAGGAACCAGAAAATATTGAGGCTCATGGAGTTGTCTCCTGAAGAAGTCGGATTACGGCGCTTTGGCAACGGTCGCAGGTGGCGTCCAGATCACGTCCTTGATGCTCAAGGGCTTGGGAATCAATTTGAGCTGGTAGAAGGTGTCAGCGATTTTCTGCTGCGCGGCGACCACTTCCGGGGTCAGGAACAGCGCGCCGTAGCCCTGGCGTTTGACCGAGGTCAGGGTGATGTCAGCCGGCAGGCCGAGCAGCGGCGCAACTTGTTCGGTGACTTCCTGGGGGTTGGCCTTGGACCATTCGCCTACGGCCCGCACTTCTTCCACCAGCGCCTTGATCACGTCCGGATGTTTTTCGGTATAGGGCTTGGTGGCCAGGTAGAACTGGTGGTTGTCGGCAATGCCGGTGGCGTCACGTAGGGTGCGGGCTTGCAGCTGTTGCTCGGCGGCCGCCTGGTACGGGTCCCAGATGACCCAGGCGTCGACACTCCCACGTTCGAAGGCGGCACGGGCGTCGGCGGGCGGCAGGAACACGGTCTGTACGTCGGTGTATTTCAGGCCGGCGTCTTCCAGGGCGCGCACCAGCAGGTAATGCACGTTGGAGCCTTTGTTGAGCACGACTTTCTTGCCCTTGAGCTCGGCCACCGATTTGATCGGCGAGTCCTTGGGTACCAGGATGGCCTCGCTGGTCGGCGCTGGCGGTTCGTAGGCGACGTAGAGCAGATCGGCACCGGCGGCCTGGGCGAACACCGGTGGGGTTTCGCCGGTGACGCCAAAGTCGATGGAGCCGACATTCAGCCCTTCGAGCAACTGCGGGCCACCGGGAAACTCGGTCCACTGCACGTTCACGCCCTGGTCGGCCAGGCGTTTTTCCAGGGTGCCCTTGGCTTTGAGCAGCACCAGGGTGCCGTATTTCTGATAACCGATCCGCAGAGTTTCAGCGGCCTGGGCTTGAACAATGGCGCCGAAGGACACAGCCGCAGCAAACAGTGCGACCAGGCCCCGACGCAAGATGATAGTGCGCATGGCGCTCTCCAAATTGACGATTAGGGTTGTGGCTGCACCTGCTTGGCCGTTGGCGGCTGAGTAAGGTGAGGGTTTTGTATTCGGGTGTGGCTTAGATGCTCCAGCGAGCACTCAACAAACGTTCATTCAACACATGGGGGTCTAGCGGTTGCGGGCGGCGGGCCATGGCGCTGTAGAACTGTTCCAGGGCTTCGCTCAAGCGTTGTTCAAGGATCGGCACCAGCTGCGCCTGGGCACTGCCTTCGCCGTAGGCGATCTGGCTGTCCTCGGCAAAAATCCCGTGCAGCAGCTCCTGGGCTTTGAGTGCCGACAGCACTGGCTTCAAGGCGTAGTCCACCGCCAGCATGTGGGCAATGCTGCCGCCGGTGGCCATGGGCAATACCACTTTGTGGGCCAGGGCGCGTTCCGGCAGCAGGTCGAGGACGGTTTTCAGCGCGCCGGAAAACGACGCCTTGTACACCGGCGTGGCAATCAGCAAACCATCGGCATTGGCCACCTGGGCCAGCAGGTCGAGGACCTTCGGGCTGTCGAAGCGGGCATACAACAAATCTTCGGCCGGGAAGTCCCGTACCTGATAACTCACCACTTCCACGCCTTGCTGCTGCAACCAGCGCCGGGAGTGATCCAGCAAGACCCCGGAGCGGGAACGCTGACTGGGACTGCCACCAAGTGTTACGACCAGCATCGGGAGTTTCCTTGAGCAAGTGTCGGCGGTTCGCGGTGCGGCGATGGCGCCAAGATGGAACAGACCTTATCAGCAGATTCATATATCTATAAATCTTATTTTTTCATTTGTTTATTCTTAAATTGCATATAAGAAAAATCATTTATAAGGCGAAAAAAAAGGCCGTCGAAACGGCCTGAAAACCCCTGCTATGTGAGCACTGAAATGCGATCAACCTGTGGGAGCGGGCTTGCTCGCGAATGCGGCGTATCAGTCAGCACATTTCTTGCTGATCCACCGCATTCGCGAGCAAGCCCGCTCCCACATTGGATTCAGGTTAACGATTAGGTTGTGGGGTCAGCCGCAGATACGGCTTGACCGCGCGATAGCCCTTGGGAAAGCGCTGCTTGATCTCATCCTCATCCTTGAGCGACGGCACGATCACCACTTCATCACCGTCCTGCCAGTTGGCCGGAGTGGCGACTTTGTAGTTGTCGGTCAGTTGCAACGAGTCGATGACCCGCAGGATTTCGTGGAAGTTGCGCCCGGTGCTGGCCGGGTAGGTGATGGTCAGGCGAATCTTTTTGTTCGGGTCGATCACGAACAGCGAACGCACGGTAAGGGTGTCGTTGCCATTGGGGTGGATCAGGTCGTAAAGGTCCGAGACCTTGCGGTCGGCATCGGCCAGGATCGGGAAGTTGACGAGGGTGTTCTGGGTTTCGTTGATGTCTTCGATCCACTTGTGGTGGGAGTCCACCGGGTCCACCGACAGGGCAATGGCCTTGACCCCACGCTTGGCGAACTCATCCTTGAGCTTGGCGGTGAAGCCCAGCTCGGTGGTGCACACCGGGGTGAAGTCCGCCGGGTGGGAAAACAGCACGCCCCAGCTATCGCCCAGCCACTCGTGGAAACGAATCTTGCCGGCGCTGGAATCCTGTTCAAAGTCGGGGGCGATATCGCCCAGTCTGAGGCTCATGGTGTGGCTCCTGATGAGTGCTTATGGAACCCACTGTGCCTGCGCCGATGAGATTTTAAAAAGAATAAATATCGATTTATTTAGACCATAAAGGAATATGAAGCGGTGCGTTGATTGACCAATTTCTGGGCAAAAAAAACCTCGCAATTATCGCGAGGTTTTTTTCTCAACGGTTCTTACAGGAAGCTGTAAGTGTAGTTGAAGATCAGACGAGTCTGGTCCTGGTCCTGAATGCCAGTGCCGCTACCGCGATAGACACCGTGACGCAGGGTGGTGCCAAAGCCTTTGAGAGCGCCCTGCTGAATGGTGTAGTCGATACGCATATCGCGTTCCCACTCGGACTGGTCACTGCCACCGTTCTTGGCTTTGATGTTGTCGCCATGCAGGTAAGCAATCGAGGTTTTCAAACCTGGAACGCCCAATGCAGCGAAGTCATAGGAGTACTGACCGAAGGTGGTGTTTTCACCCGCACGCACGAAGGAGTTGATCATGCTATCGGTGAAGAGGTAGAAGCTGGAACCGCCGGCGCCTTCGTTACGACCGTTGCCGTCGACAACACCGCCCTGGTTCAGCCAGACGAAACCGCCGTCATCGTTGACACGCTGATGGCCGACCATGAACGCACTGCCACCCAGGCTATAGGTGAACATGGCGCTCCAGGTTTTGTTATTGACTTCGCCTGCGTCCTTCGCATAACCACCATTGTTGTTGAACTGGTAGCCAGCCTGGCCGTTCTTGCCGTCGGAGCTGCTATCGAAGTAGCGCACGTCGGTTTTGAACGACTGACCTTCGGTGATCGGGTAGACGTGAACCAGACCCAGGAAGTGCTGCTTATAGAAGTCTTCCAGGTTGGCGTAGTAGTACTGCAAGGTCAGGTCTTTGGTGACCTTCCAGTCAGCACCGCCATAACGGAACTTGTTGCTTTCCTGGCTGGCGCCTGCAACCGACAGGCCAGTGCTGTTGCTCGAGGCACGGCCAGTGGCGTGTTCAAGTTGACCGGCATTGAACGTCACGTTGTCGATTTCTTTGGAGGTGATGGTGCCGCCTTCAAAGGTTTGCGGCAGCAGACGGCCATCGCTTGCGATCACGACCGGCAGGTTCGGGGCCAGGGCCCCGCCCAGATGGGCCTCGGTCTTGGAAAAACGAGCCTTTACGTTGGCGCTCGCGCTGCTCCAGCTGCTCACGGCCGAACCGTCGGTGTCGCTTGGAACAAAGGAGTTGTTGTCTGGGTGATGACCACGGCCACCATCTAGGTGAAAGCCGACCAATGCCTGGGCATCGATACCAAAGCCGACCGTGCCTTCAGTGAAACCAGACTGGACGTTGAACTTCAGGCCGGTGGCCGTTTCGCGCTGGTCAGCGCCGCCTTCACGCTGATCGTTATCAAAATACAGGGTCCGAGAACTTACGGATGCCTTGGTGTCTTCAACAAAACCAGCGGCGCCAGCTTGCTGAGCCAAAACCCCAGCCGCGATGGCGAACGCCAATGTGGACTTCTTCATGTACCGCTCCTCTCGTTTCTAATTTTTGTAGTTCTTTGGTCTCGGGTCTGACGCCCTCGATCCACAGACGCGCGATTAGCGCCAGATAGTGACTGACAAGTCAATCGCAACCTTGTGTGTCTACTACCTTCGTCTAACCGCAGTTGATTTGGTCCCTGCAGGGTAATGAGTTTTTCATACACCCAAAAAGAATTATTTCATCCTTTTTCATACTATTCAGGAATAACACTTTCCATGATGCGACGATCCCGCAGCGGGGTATCGCTCCATAAGCTAATTCCTAAAGGGTATTTATTGGCCATTTTTTAGATCGTTTAGTGTGAGCAAAATCTCGCACACGTCACTCACGATCAAAAAGGCGACGCCATCATGGCCAAACGCGCATCCTCTAGTCAATTTGTTACAGTTTTACTATCGCTTACACTTTCTTTTGGCGTGCAAGCCGCCAATCTCACCATCGGTTACCAAACCGGGATTGACCCCAGCAAAGTGCCCCAGGCCGACGGTGTTTATGAGCAAGTCATCGGCCAGCAGATCGACTGGCGCCGCTTCAACAGCGGCCCGCAAGTGGTCACCGCGATTGCCTCCGGCGATGTGCAGATCGGCAACCTCGGCTCCAGCCCGTTGGCGGCCGCCGCATCCCGTAACCTACCCATCGTAGCGTTCATCGTATCGGCCCAGATCAATAGTTCTGAAGCTTTGGTAGTGCGCAACGACAGTCACATTGACGCACCCAACGACCTGATCGGCAAAACCATCGCCACGCCTTTTGTCTCCACATCCCACTACAGCCTGCTCGGGGCCTTGAAACACTGGGGCCTGGACACAAAGCAGGTCAAAGTGGTGAACCTGCAACCAGGCGAAATTGCCGCAGCCTGGAAACGCGGGGATATCGACGGGGCGTTTGTCTGGTCGCCGGCCCTGGGGGAAATCCGCAAGACCGGCAAGATCCTCACCGATGCTGCCCAGGTCGGCCAATGGGGCGCGCCGACGTTCGAGGTGTGGGTGGCGCGCAAGGATTTTGCCGAGAAGCATCCTGAGGTGGTGGCCAAGTTTGCCAAGGTCACCCTGGATTCGTTTGCCGAGTATGCGGCCCATAAAGCCAGTTGGACGGTGGATTCGGCGCCGGTGCAGAAGATCGCCAGGTTGACCGGCGCAAACGCCGCAGATATTCCAGAACTGCTGGAAGGCAGCACCTTCCCCGATGCCCGGGCGCAGCAAACCGACGCCTTGCTTAATGGTGGGACAGCCAAGGCCATTGGAGATACGGCGAAGTTTCTCAAGGAACAAGGGAAAGTAGAGACAGTGCTACCGGACTATTCAGCCTACGTGACCGGAAAATTCATCAAAGAATAAACCCGGACAAAGAATGTGGGAGCGGGCTTGCTCGCGAAGGCGGTGTGCCAGTCAATAAATGTGCTGACTGACACACTGCCTTCGCGAGCAAGCCCGCACACATTAGGTATTGGGTGTACCGAATACCGTGTTTACAGGGTCTTCTCGAAGATCTTCGAATTACGCTGGAAGTTGTACAGCGAAGCCCGCGCCGACGGCAGGCGATCCACGCTGCTTGGCACAAAGCCGCGCTCGCGGAACCAGTGGGCGGTACGGGTCGTCAGCACGAACAGGGTCTTCAAGCCTTGGGTGCGGGCGCGGGTTTCGATGCGCTCGAGCAGCTCATCACCACGGCCGCCATGGCGATATTCCGGATTGACCGCCAGGCACGCCAGCTCACCCGCCTCCGAGTCGGCAATGGGGTACAGCGCGGCGCACGCGATGATCATGCCTTCGCGCTCCACCACGCTGAACTGTTCGATTTCCCGCTCCAGCACTTCCCGCGAGCGGCGCACCAAAATGCCCTGCTCTTCCAGTGGGCTGATCAGGTCCAGCAGGCCGCCGACGTCTTCAATCGCCGCCTCCCGCACCAGTTCGAACTGCTCCTGGGCCACCAGCGTACCGCCGCCGTCCCGGGTAAAGAGTTCGGTCAACAGCGCACCGTCTTCGACATAACTGACGATATGGCTGCGCCCCACGCCCCCACGACAGGCCTCGGCCGCCGCATCCAGCAGTTCGGCCTGGTAGTTGTTGCCCAGGCGTTGCAGGTGCGCCGGTACTTGCTGCGGACGCAGCTCGCGCACCAGTCGGCCGTTTTCGTCGATCAGGCCCAGGTCGGCGCCAAACAACAGCAGCTTGTCGGCGCCCAGGTCGATGGCGGCGCGGGTGGCGACGTCTTCGCAGGCCAGGTTGAAAATCTCCCCGGTCGGCGAATAGCCCAATGGCGACAGTACGACAATGGAGCGTTCGTCCAGCAGGCGGTTGATGCCCTTGCGGTCGACCCGGCGCACTTCGCCGGTATGGTGGTAATCGATACCGTCCAGCACGCCGATCGGCCGTGCGGTCACCAGGTTGCCACTGGCTACCCGCAGGCGCGAGCCCTGCATTGGCGAAGACGCCATGTCCATGGACAGTCGTGCTTCGATAGCAATACGCAAGTGGCCGACCGCGTCGATCACGCACTCCAGGGTCGCGGCATCGGTGATGCGCATGCCATCGTGGTAATGCGGGGTCAGGCCGCGAGCGGCGAGGCGGGTTTCGATTTGCGGGCGCGAACCATGCACCAGCACCAGGCGCACGCCGAGGCTGTGCAGCAGCACCAGGTCGTGGACGATGTTGCCGAAGTTGGGATGATCAACACCGTCGCCCGGCAGCATGACCACAAAGGTGCAGTCACGGTGGGCATTGATGTAAGGCGAAGCGTGACGAAGCCAATTGACGTATTCGGGCATAAACCTGGGCCTGTTATAAAAAGCAGCCAAAAAAAGAATGAATCGCTAAACGCACAGCGGGCTGATGGTTATCGTCGGAACAGGCTTGGCGACACGCTCGCTCTCCTTCTAAGTACGGGATGCAATGGGGTTAATTTATGCAGGTTTGAGGCAGTAGTGTTCAATCAATTCCCGCAATAGACGCACTGTAGGCGTCAAGCGTGACATTTCAAGGTACTCGCCCGGCTGGTGGGCGCAGGCAATATCCCCAGGGCCGAGCACCAGGGTTTCACAACCAAGGCGCTGAAGATAAGGCGCTTCAGTGCCGAACGCTACTGCTTCGGCACGATGGCCGGTCAATCGTTCCGCGACCCGCACCAGCTCGGCATCTTCAGGCTGCTCGAAAGGCGGCACTTCGGGGAACAGCGGCGCATAGTCGATCTGCACCTGATGGCGTTCGGCGATGGGCCGCAGTTTCTGCTGGATGGCGTCGCGCAGCACCTGCGGATCCATGCCGGGCAAGGGCCGCAGGTCGAATTCCAGGGAGCATTGGCCGCAAATGCGGTTGGGGTTGTCGCCGCCGTGGATGCAGCCAAAATTCAAGGTGGGCTGGGGCACGCTGAACTGTGGGTTGCGATACTCCCGCTGCCAGGCCAGGCGCAGGCCGCGCAGCTCGCCCATGGCGTCATGCATGGCTTCGAGGGCGCTGTGGCCCAGGCTTGGGTCTGACGAGTGACCACTGCGCCCGAGGATGTCGATACGTTCCATCATCACGCCCTTGTGCAGGCGGATCGGCTTGAGGCCCGTGGGCTCGCCAATCACCGCAGCCCGCCCCAGCGGGCGACCGGCCGCAGCCAGCGCGCGGGCGCCGGCCATGGAGCTTTCTTCATCACAGGTGGCAAGGATCAACAGCGGCTGCTTGAACGGTTGGTCGAGCAGCGGCAGGACCGCTTCGATGGCCAGCGCGAAAAAGCCTTTCATGTCGCAGCTACCCAGTCCTACCCAGCGCCCGTCCACTTCCGTCAACTTCAAAGGATCGGTCTGCCATAGCGCTTCATCGTACGGCACGGTATCGCTATGCCCTGCCAGCACCAGGCCGCCGGGCCCGCTGCCGAAGCTGGCCAGCAGGTTGAACTTGCCAGGGCTGACCTGCTGGATCTCGCAGGCAAAGCCCAGGTCGCCAAGCCAGGTGGCGAGCAGATCGATCACCGGGCGGTTGGTCTGGTCGAGAGACGCTTGGGTACAACTGACAGAGGGCGCAGCAATCAGAGCGGCAAATTGTTCTTTCATGGACGGTAAAGGCATGCGCTGTCTCTCAACTTCCACAGATGAAACCCATCATAGAACCATCTGCGCTGCACAATAAACCCGTTGCGGCACGTTGCCGGGCTCAGTCCTGTACACTGCACGACCTTGGCAGCCACATTTTCCCCCGGCTGCACTCCCGATCCTGGATGTTCCGGCCATGCAAAAAGAAACCGAAATCAAGCTCCGCGTCAGCCGCGAGACCCTCGCTGCGCTGCGTGAGCACCCGCTCCTGAAAAAACGCAACAAAAGTGGCTGGGAACGCCGTGAGTTGATGAATCAGTACTTCGACACCCCCGAGCGCGACCTGGCCCAGGCCAAGGTTGCCCTGCGCCTGCGCAAGGATGGCGACGAAGTGATCCAGACCCTCAAGACCCGCGGCCACAGCGTTGCCGGCTTGTCGGAACGTAATGAATACGACTGGAAACTGCCCAAAGCCAAGCTCGACGTGAAGAAACTCGACGGCGAATGCTGGCCCGAGCAATTGGCCGAGCTGGACAAAAAGACTCTCAAGCCAATTTTCACCACCGACTTCGTGCGCGAACGTGCCGAGATCGCCTGGGGCCGTGGCAAGGCCAAGGTGGTGATCGAAGCCGCCCTGGACCTGGGCCATGTGATTGCCGGCAAGCAGAAGGAAGAAATCTGCGAGCTGGAACTGGAATTGCGCGAAGGCGAACCCGCCGCCCTGCTGGAACTGGCTGCCGAACTGGCCCAGACCCTGGCGCTGATGCCGTGCGATATCAGCAAGGCCGAGCGCGGCTACCGCCTGTTCGACGCCAGCAGCTACTCCCTGAGCCTGCCGGCCCCACAACTGCAACCACAAATGCCTTTGGATGACGTCTTCGCCGCGCTGACCTGGCACCTGCTGGGCAGCAGCCAGCGCCTGGCCGAGCAGTACCGTTTCAACGGCCACTGGCGCCTGTTGCAGGACTGGGTAGAAAACCTCGCCGAAATGCGCGCCCTGATCGGTAGCCTCGGCCAGGCCGCACCACGTCAATCCACCAGCGAACTGCGCAGCGCGCTCGACGCCCTGCTGGAAGACTGGCGCCCACTGGTCCAGGCCGGTGAAGACGATGAAGACGTGCGCAAGGCCGCGCCGGAACAGTTCCTCGAAGAATTGACCGACGTGCGCTGGGGCCTGTTCTCACTGAACACTTCGCGCTGGCTGCTGGCCCGCACCTGGACCCAGGACCGCAACGTGCGCGGCAACCGCCAGGGCGCCGCCCAGGTCGCCAACTGGCTGCCGCGCTTGCTGGCCGACGAAGCCGTCGCCCTGCGCCTGCCGCGCTACCAGCAACAGCCCGAAGACCTCGCCGAGCAACTGCCGCGCATCGAGCGTCTGCAGGCTTGGCTGCACCATGCCCGGCACCTGCTGGAAATCCCGGAGCTGGATCGTTTGTACGGTGAGCTGAACAAGTTGGCGGCCCTGGCCAACCTGCCAATCACCGACGAATCGCTGGATGCGCGGATGCATCAGGTGATTGCGGTGTATCAGAATCGTGCGTGGAAGACTTTGCTGCGTCTGTAAGCGCCCTCTGGCTTGCTGTGGAGAGCCGACTTCTTGTGGCGAGCGGGCTTGCCCCGCGCTGGGCTGCGTAGCAGCCCCAACCAACCAAGACCAACTGATTTTTTTCAGGTGGACCGAGGCGACAGGTTTTGGGGCTGCTACGCAGCCCAGCGCGGGGCAAGCCCGCTCGCCACAGCAGCCCTTTCAGCGCAACACTGGCAGGCTGGTGGTCGACTTGATTTCCGACAACGCCACAATCGAGTTGACCTCCTGTATCCCCGGCACCATCGACAACTTCTCAAAGAAAAACCGCTCATACGCCTCGATATCCGAGGTGACAATGCGCAACAGAAAATCCACCGCCCCCATCAGCACATAACACTCCAGCACCTCCGGGAACCCGCGGATCGCCTCGGTGAACTCCGTGAAGTTGGACCGCCCGTGGGCGTTGAGTTTGACCTCGGCAAAAATCTGCGTGTTGAGGCCAATCTTCTTGCGGTCGAGCAACGTCACCTGGGCGCGAATCACCCCCTCTTCCTTGAGCCGCTGGATCCGCCGCCAGCAAGGCGACTGCGACAGACCGACCTGTTCGGCAATCTGCGCGCTGGAGAGTGACGCGTCTTCCTGCAGCAGTGCCAGGATCCGGCGGTCGTAGACGTCCAACTCACTGTGCATAAAAATACCCTTTAATCCCGTACGCTCGAATTGTGCTATTCATTTATAAGGCATATCACTCAAACATAGATAAGAAATACCCCACAGCTCATGTAAAAATTTCTCCAGTCAAATTTGGAGAACGGCCATGCATTCAGTCCCAGCCAGCCCCACCCGCGTCGATGCCTGGGCAGTCAGCAATAGCCATTGCCAGGCGCGCTACCAGATCCTCGCCGAAGCCGAGCCCGATGTGCTGTGCCGAATCCTGAACTACTTCGCTTTGCAGTTCCTCGTGCCGCAACAGGTGAACGTGACACGCGACGATGACCTGCTGAACATCGACGTAGTGATGGACGGCCTGAGCTGGCACCGCGCCCAGGTGATCGGTGAAAAACTTCGTAACCTGATCAGCGTGTGCTCGCTGGAGCTGCAACCTGTTGAATCCACAAGGTTGCAGACCGTACAAGCGATGGCTCAGTAAAAACCGGCAATAACCCTCTGGGCGACAGCGACCAGGATGGAACTAGCCTTGGCGCTACCACATGAAACCGCCCAGGAAACCCCCATGCCCGTTGCGCCACAACGCCAGGATCGCAGGCTTTGCCTCGACGAACTGCTGCCCGCCCTCACCGCCCATGGCTTGATCGACACTGCCCTGGCCGAACGCTTGCGGCGAACTCCGGCCAATGGCCTGCACCCGCTGGAGTTTCTCGCCGGCCAGTCACTGCCCGACCCCGCGCGGCCTGGCCTGTCGCTATCACTGGAACGGCTGACCCAATGGCTCGCCAGTCATGTAGACCAGCCCTATCTGCGCATCGACCCACTGAAAATCGATGTGGCGAGCGTGGTGCCGCTGATGTCCCATGCCTTCGCCCAGCGCCACCATATCCTCGCCGTCGCCCTGGATCGCGACAGCGTGACGGTGGCCAGCGCCGAACCCTACCTGTGTGAGTGGGAAGCGGGGCTGGCTCATGTGTTGAAGCGCTCGATCAAGCGCGTGGTCGCCAACCCCCAGGCGATCCGCAGTTGTACCCAGGAGTTCTTCCGGCTGGCCAGGTCGGTCAGCGGGGCCGACCAGACCAACCCCACGGCGCCCCCTGCCGAGCAGTTGCTCAACCTCGGTGCCGGCGACCAGGAGCCCGACGCCAACGACGCGCATATCGTCAATATTGTCGACTGGCTGCTGCAATTTGCCTTCGGCCAGCGCGCCAGCGATATCCATATCGAGCCGGGCGGCGACCAGGGCCGCGTGCGCTTCCGTATCGACGGCTTACTGCACGATGTCTATCAGTTTCCGCCCCAGGTCACGACCGCCGTGGTCAGCCGCCTGAAAAGCCTCGGGCGGATGAATGTCGCCGAGAAGCGCAAGCCCCAGGATGGCCGGGTCAAGACCAAGACGCCCACGGGTATCGAAGTGGAGTTGCGTCTTTCGACCCTGCCCACGGCCTTCGGCGAGAAGCTGGTGATGCGGATTTTCGATCCCCAGGTGCTGCTCCAGGATTTCCAGCAACTGGGGCTGTCGGCCGATGACCTGCAGCGCTGGCAGCAAATGACCGCCCAGGCCAACGGCATCATCCTGGTCACCGGCCCCACCGGGTCAGGCAAGACCAGCACCCTCTATACCACCCTGCGGCAACTGGCTTCCCGCACGGTGAACCTGTGCACGGTGGAAGACCCCATCGAGATGGTGGAGCCGGCCTTCAACCAGATGCAGGTCCAGCACAATATCGACCTGACCTTCGCCAGCGGCATCCGCGCGCTCATGCGCCAAGACCCGGACATCATCATGATCGGCGAGATCCGCGACCTGGAAACCGCTGAAATGGCGATCCAGGCGGCCTTGACCGGTCATCTGGTACTGTCGACCCTGCACACCAACGACGCTCCCAGCGCGATAAGCCGCCTGCTGGAACTGGGCATTCCCCATTACTTGATCAAGGCCACTTTGCTTGGGGTCATGGCCCAGCGCCTGGTGCGGCGGTTGTGCCCACACTGTAAAAGCCCGACGGCGTTGAACCAGGACGCTTGGCACAGCGCTACCCAATCCTGCGTGGCACCACCCGCCAGCGTCTACCGCGCCAATGGCTGCGTAGAGTGCCGCGAAAGTGGCTATCGCGGGCGTATCGGGGTCTACGAAATCATGCTGATGAATGACGGGGCCAGGGCCCTGGTCAGTGCCGACACCGACTTGCAGGCACTGCGCCGCGAAGCGCTCAAGGGCGGCATGCACAGCCTGCGTCTGGCAGGTGCGCACAAGGTGGCTGCGGGGCTGACCACACTGGGGGAAGTGCTACGGGTCACACCAGCGAACGAGTAAACCGTTCTTATCTGCGGCAAGCCCGTTACAATCGACAGACTTCGCGTCACCGCCACCACCAGACAAGGAATCGTTATGCAGATCGGAACAGTGCTTCTCCTCTTCGTAGGCTTGGCCATCGCCATCCTGTTCATGGGCTTCAAGGTCGTGCCCCAGGGCTACCAGTGGACCGTGGAACGCTTCGGCCGCTACACCAACACGCTCAAGCCTGGCCTGAATATCATCATTCCTGTGATGGACCGCATCGGGCGCAAGATCAACGTGATGGAAAGCGTGCTGGATATTCCGCCCCAGGAAGTGATCACCGCCGATAACGCCACAGTGCAGATCGACGCGGTGTGTTTCTTCCAGGTGGTGAACACCGCCCAGGCGGCCTATGAGGTCAACAACCTCGAACATGCGATCCGCAATCTGCTGCAAACCAACATCCGTACGGTGCTCGGCTCGATGGAACTGGATGCCATGCTCAGCCAGCGCGACGGCATCAACGAGAAGCTGCTGCGCACGGTCGATGAAGCCACCGCACCTTGGGGCATCAAGATCACCCGTATCGAGATCAAGGACATCAGCCCGCCCGCCGACCTGATGGCCGCCATGTCCGGCCAGATGAAAGCCGAGCGTATCAAGCGTGCCCAGATCCTCGAAGCCGAAGGCCTGCGCGCCTCCGCCATCCTGACCGCCGAAGGCAAGAAGCAGGCGCAGATCCTCGAGGCTGAAGGTGGTCGCCAGGCCGCATTCCTTGAATCCGAGGCCCGTGAACGTCAGGCCGAGGCAGAGGCCCGTGCCACGCAGGTGGTATCGGAAGCGATCGCCACCGGTAACGTGCAAGCCATCAACTACTTCGTCGCGCAAAAGTACATCGATGCCCTGGGCAAGCTCGCTTCTGCCAACAACAGCAAAGTCATCCTGATGCCGCTGGAAGCCAGCCAGGTCATTGGCGCAGTGGGAGGCATCGGCGAAATCGTCAAGGCCACCTTCGACAACAAGAAAGCCTGAGGCCCGCACCATGTGGGAATTCCTGCAACACCTGTCGTTCTGGGATTGGCTGGCGCTGGGCACGGTGCTGCTGATTCTTGAAGTGTTTGGTGCCGGCGGTTATCTGCTGTGGATGGGGATCGCCGCAGCGGCCGTGGGAGTGCTCAAGTTCCTGATCCCGGGGCTTGGGCTGGAGCTGCAACTGCTGCTGTTTGCGGTGCTGTCCATCCTGACGGCGGTGTACTGGTGGAAGCGCCAGCGCAGCAGCGCCAAGGCCAGCGACCAGCCGGGCCTGAACATGCGCGGTTCGGAGCTGATTGGCCGCACCTTTGTGGTGCATCAGGCGATTATCGACGGGCGGGGCAAAATCAAGGTCGGCGATGGCGTGTGGATGGTCACCGGGCCTGACGCACCTGTAGGGGCTCAAGTACGGGTGATTGGCCAGGATGGCGTGATTATGCGCATTGAAACTGTTTAGTCAGCCATGGAACTCGACCGGGTTATCTACAATCAAACTGTTCAGATAACCCAGTCGGAGTCACCCATCATGCGTCTCAAATATGCTGTCGCCACCCTCGCCGTGCTTTCCCTCCCAGTTGGATCGGCCATGGCCGACAGCTTCTGGCGTAATGTCATCTCATCGGGCGCCACCACCGGCTCGACGTACCTGACCTTCAAGGACCACAAGCTGGTCGTCGCCGCCCAGGACGACGCCGGCAGCTTCGTCGCCAGTGACGGCGGTATCCGTGGCCCATACCTGGAAGCCGCCATGCAGAAGGTGCGGGCAGACAATCCAGGCCTGAAAGCCACCGACATGGAGTTGGCCAACGCCATCCTGGCGAAAAACGCAGTTGCTGCCGAGTAAATCCGGTGCGTGAAAAAGCCGCTTTAGAGCGGCTTTTTTTTGCCTGTTTTTCGACGATACGTTTACAGGCGACAGGCTATATTCAGTTGCCCCGTGCGACGATGCCGGGGTTGATTTGAGTTTTTATTCTTGGTCTTTCTCCTGCGGGTACCTTCAACATCATGAGCCAACTGCCTTTCCTGCCGTTTTCAAAACCCAGCATTGACGAAGCCACCATTGCGGCGGTCGGTGATGTGTTGCGCTCGGGCTGGATCACCAGCGGGCCAAAGGTGCAGGCGTTCGAAGCACAGCTATCGGAGTACTTTGGTGGACGGCCGGTGCGCACCTTCAACTCCGGCACCTGCACCATGGAAATCGCCCTGCGCATCGCCGGGGTTGGCCAAGGGGATGAGGTGATCACCACACCGATTTCCTGGGTGGCGACCGCCAACGTGATTCTGGAGGTGGGCGCCACGCCGGTGTTTGCCGATATCGACCCCGTGACCCGCAATATTGACCTGGCCCAACTGGAAGCCGCTATCACACCGCGTACCAAGGCGATTATCCCGGTGTACCTGGCCGGCCTGCCGCTGGATATGCCGATGCTCTATGCCCTGGCCAACAAGTACGGGCTGCGTGTCGTCGAAGATGCCGCACAGGCGCTCGGGTCCAGCTGGGATGGCCAGAGGATCGGCGCCACCGGGGATTTTGTCTCGTTCAGCTTCCAGGCAAACAAGAACATCACCTCTTGCGAAGGCGGCTGCCTGGTGTTGAACAACGCCGAAGAAGCACGCCTGGCGGAAAAGTACCGGCTGCAAGGCGTGACTCGCAGCGGCTTCGATGGCCTGGATGTGGATGTGCTGGGCGGCAAGTTCAACATGACCGATGTCGCCGCGGCGGTTGGCCTGGGCCAATTTGCCAACATCGAGCAGATCACTGCCCATCGACAGGCCCTGGCCCGGCATTACTTCGAGTGTTTTGGCAGCGATTTCGAGGCGACATACGGCGCGCAGTTGCCACCTGCCGACTTCGAAAACAGCAACTGGCACTTGTTCCAGCTGGTACTGCCTGAGCGCCAGGATGGCCTGCCAGCCCGCGCCACGTTCATGGAGCTGATGCAGGCCCAGGGCGTGGGCATTGGCTATCACTACCCGCCGATCCATCTGCTGAGTTTGTACCGGGCACAGGGGTTCAAGGAAGGCATGTTCCCGGTGGCAGAACGAGTCGGGCGTTTGATTGTGTCGCTGCCGATGTTTACGGCGATGACCAAGGCGGATGTAGAGCGCGCGGTTGCGGCGGTGAAGCAGGTGCTCAAGCCCTGACCTTTGTTGTAGGAGCCGGCTTGCCGGCTCCTACACAGGGGGGGGGGTGTTACTCGCCGATGGCAGCCTTGTAGCCGGCGGCATCCAGCAGTTTTTCCAGTTCGGCGGTATTGCTTGGCTTGACCTTGAAGATCCACGCCTCATACGGCTTTTCGTTGAGCGACTCAGGGGCATCGGTCAGATCCTCGTTGACCGCAATCACTTCACCCGACACTGGCGAGTAAATATCCGAAGCAGCCTTCACTGATTCCACGACGCCCGCTGCGTCGCCTGCAGCAAATACCTTGCCCACTTCAGCCAACTCAACGAAGACCACATCACCCAGTGCTTCCTGGGCGTGATCGGAGATCCCGACGGTCACCGAGCCATCAGCTTCCAGGCGTGCCCATTCGTGGCTTTCGGCAAAACGCAGTTCGGCAGGGATATTGCTCATAGTCTGTGTCCTCAAAAGAAATGTCAGCAGCCATTGGCCTGCCGGAAAAGGTTAGATCAAGGTTTTGCCATGGCGCACGAAGGTCGGCTTGACCACTCGCACCGGGTACCATTTGCCGCGAATCTCTACCTCGGCGCGGTCGGCGGTTGCCATCGGTACACGCGCCAGGGCAATGGATTTACTCAGCGTAGGAGAGAAACTACCACTGGTGATCTCTCCTTCGCCAACATCGGCGATACGAACCACCTGGTGAGCGCGTAAAACCCCACGCTCCTCCAGCACCAGACCCACCAGTTTGAGCTGAACCCCAGCCTCACGCTCGGCTTCCAGGGCCGCACGCCCGATGAACGCGCGGCTGGCGGGTTCCCAGGCGATGCTCCAGGCCATATTGGCGGCCAGAGGGGACACATTCAGGTGGATATCCTGGCCGTAAAGGTTCATGCCGGCCTCCAGGCGCAGGGTGTCGCGCGCGCCCAGGCCGATGGGCGAGATGCCCGCCCCGACCAGGTCGTTGAAAAAACCCGGGGCCTGGTCGGCGGGCAGGACGATTTCCAGGCCATCTTCGCCGGTATAGCCCGTGCGCGCGATGAACCAGTCGCCGTCGGCACGGCCCTCGAAGGGCTTGAGCTGGTGGATTAACACGCCACGAGACTGGGTGACCAGTTCGGCAATCTTGTGTCGGGCCTGGGGCCCCTGGATAGCCAGCATGGCCAGGTCCGGGCGCTCACGCATCATTACCTTGTAGCTGCCCAGCTGGGCCTGCATCCAGGCGATATCCTGGTCGCGGGTGGCCGCGTTGACCACCAGCCGGTAACCGTCTTCGGTGCGGTAGACAATCATGTCGTCCACCACCCCGCCCTGCTCGTTGAGCATGGCGCTGTACAGCGCATGGCCGCAGCCATGCAAACGACCGACATCATTGGCCAGCAGGTACTGTAGCCACTCCCTGGCCTGATGGCCCGAGATGTCGATCACGGTCATGTGGGAAACATCAAACACCCCACAGTCACGGCGCACCTGATGGTGCTCCTCGACTTGCGAGCCGTAGTGCAGAGGCATATCCCAACCGCCAAAATCGACCATTTTCGCGCCGAGGGCGAGATGCAGGTCATACAGAGGCGTACGCTGTCCCATGGGTTTCTCCTTCCGGGCGTGGCGAAGGTGCGGACGGTCGCCGTTCGGGCTACACACCTTGAAATACAAGGCCTGCAGCCACAATCAGCCACCCTGCCCGAAAGACGGGCCGCACCGAATGCCGCGCATTGTAGCCTCAAGCCGTAGGACTGGCACCTAACCGATTCGTCGCGCCGAACGTCGGATCAAGCCGATGACCGGCAACAGGCCGACCAATACCAGGGTCAGTGCAGGCAAGGAGGCACGCGCCCACTCGCCTTCGCTGGTCATCTCGAAGATGCGCACGGCCAGGGTATCCCAGCCGAATGGGCGCATCAGCAGGGTCGCGGGCATTTCCTTGAGCACATCGACAAATACCAGCAAGGCTGCACTCAAGGTGCCTGGTAGCAAGAGCGGCAGATACACTTTGCAAAACAGTCGTGGCCCACTGACCCCCAGGCTACGCGCTGCTTCCGGCAAGGATGGGCGGATGCGCGCCAGGCTGTTTTCCAGCGGGCCATAGGCCACGGCCAGGAAGCGCACCAGATAAGCCATCACCAGGGCCGACAGGCTGCCCAGCAGCAAAGGCTTGCCCGCGCCTCCCAACCAGCTGGAAAGCGGAATCACCAACTCGCGATCCAGATAGCTGAACGCCAACATGATCGACACCGCCAATACCGAACCCGGCAAGGCGTAGCCCAGGTTACCCAGGCTCACCCCGGAGCGGATGGCCCGGGTCGGCGCCAGGCGGTTGGCAAACGCCAGCAGCAGCGCCACGCTGACGGTGATCAGCGCGGCCATGCCGCCCAGGTAAAGGGTATGTACGATCAGCCCGGTGTAACGCTCGTCGAGGTCGAAACGCCCGCGCTGCCAGAACCAGGCCAGCAGTTGGATCATCGGAATGACAAACGCGCAGGCAAACACCAGGGCGCACCAGCCAGTCGCGGCGGCGGCTTTGAACCCATGCAGGTGATACAGCGCCTTGCCCCGTGGCCGCTCGTTGCTCGGGCGGCTGGCGCCACGGGCCCGGCGCTCGCCGTAGAGCACCAGCATCACCACCAACAGCAACAGGCTTGCCAGTTGCGCGGCGCTGGACAGGCTGAAAAAGCCGTACCAGGTCTTGTAGATGGCGGTGGTGAAGGTGTCGAAGTTAAACACCGACACCGCGCCGAAATCCGCCAGGGTTTCCATCAGCGCCAGGGCCACGCCGGCGCCGATGGCCGGGCGCGCCATGGGCAGGGCCACCCGCCAGAATGCCTGCCAGGGTGATTGGCCCAGCACCCGCGCCGCCTCCATCAAGCCCTTGCCCTGCGCCAGAAAGGCGGTGCGCGCCAGCAGGTAGACGTAGGGATAGAACACCAGCACCAACACGATGATCACGCCACTGGTGGAGCGCACGCGCGGCAAGCGCAGGCCTGTGCCGAACCACTCACGCAGCAGGGTCTGCACCGGCCCGGAGAAATCCAGCAGGCCCACGAAGACAAACGCCAGGACATACGCCGGGATGGCAAACGGCAGCATCAACGCCCAGTCCAGCCAGCGCCGGCCGGGGAATTCACAGAGGCTGGTCAGCCAGGCCAGGCTCACGCCCAACACCGTTACGCCAACCCCGACCCCCAACACCAGGGTCAAGGTGTTGCCCAGCAGGCGCGGCATCTGGGTGTCCCACAGGTGCGACCAGATTTGCGTGTCAATGCTTTGCCAGGACAGCAGCAGGACACTCAGCGGCAGCAGCACCAGGGCAGCGACAGTGAAGACCGGCAGGTACCAGCGGCGTTGGGCGGGGTGGGCCAAAAGAAATTCCCAAGCAGTGGATGATTTGGAGACATACACAAACCACTGTGGGAGCGGGCTTGTGTGGGAGCTGGCTTGCCTGCGATAGCATCACCCCGGTATCGCTGATACACCGAGGTGTCTGCATCGCAGGCAAGCCAGCTCCCACACAAGCCAGCTCCCACATTAGATTTGTGAAGCCTTACAAATTGTACTCAGTTCCAGCCTGCGCGATCCATCAGGCGAATCGCCTCGGCCTGGCGCTTGCCCGCGACTTCCACCGGCAAGGTGTCAGCCTTGAACTTGCCCCAGCTCGCCACTTCAGCCGAAGGCTCGACCGCCGGGTTGGCCGGGAACTCCTGGTTGACGTCGGCAAAGATCTTCTGCGCCTCAGGCGTAGTCATCCATTCCACCAGGGCCTTGGCGGCGTCCGGGTGCGGGGCGTATTTGGTCAGGCCAATGCCCGACAGGTTGACGTGCACGCCACGGTCGCCCTGGTTAGGCCAGAACAGTTTCACGGCCAGCTTCGGATCCTGCTTGTGCAGGCGCCCGTAGTAGTAGGTATTGACGATGCCCACATCGCACTGCCCGGCATTGATTGCCTGCAATACGGCGATGTCATCGGAGAACACGTCGGTGGACAGGTTGTTGACCCAGCCCTTGATGATCTCCTCGGTCTTGTCCGCGCCATGGGTCTCGATCAGGGTGGCGGTCAGCGACTGGTTATAAACCTTCTTCGCGGTGCGCAGGCACAGGCGGCCTTCCCATTGCTTGTCGGCCAGGGCTTCGTAGGTGGTCAACTCACCCGGCTTCACACGGTCGGTGGAGTAGGCGATGGTCCGCGCCCGCAGGCTCAAGCCGGTCCAGGCATGGCTTGAAGCGCGATATTGCGCAGGGATGTTGGCGTCGATCACCTTGGAGGTGAACGGCTGCAAAATGCCCATCTGCTCGGCTTGCCAGAGGTTGCCGCCATCGACGGTCAACAGCAGGTCGGCGGTGGCGTTCTGGCCTTCGGCCTTGATGCGCTGCATCAGCGGCGCTTCCTTGTCGGTGATGAACTTCACCTGTACACCGGTTTTCTTGGTGTAGGCATCGAACACCGGCTTGATCAACTCGTCGATACGAGAGGAGTAGACCACCACTTCGTCAGCCGCCTGGACGGTGGTGCTGGCGATAAGGGTGAGTGCCAGGGCAGTCAGGAGGCGCTTGGGTGCCAACATAGGTGCGGTCTCTCGTAGGAAAAGTGAGCGCAAATGATAAGGACTCACATTTAGCATCTCAACCGAACACTGGGTGGAGGCGTTACGAGATGTTGCGTGATTGGCTTCCGGGGTGCGGCAACCGGCCTCAGGCTTTGGCCAGTTCCGGTAGATCCCCAGTCAATCCCAATGCCTGGCGCACAAATACCGCCTTGGCCTCCGGCATCTGGTCGACCATCTTCAACCCGGCATTGCGCAACCAGCGCAACGGCAGTTGGTCAGCCTGGAACAACCGTTCAAAGCCCTCCATCGCCGCCATCAGCGCCAGGTTGTGGGGCATGCGCCGGCGCTCGTAGCGACTGAGCACCTTCACATCCGCCAAGCGTTCACCGCGCTCGGACGCCTGCAGCAGCACCTCGGCCAACACCGCCGCGTCGAGGAATCCCAGGTTCACGCCCTGCCCCGCCAACGGGTGGATGACATGGGCGGCATCGCCAATCAGGGCCAGGCCTTCGGCGACGTAACGCTTGGCGTGGCGCTGGCGCAACGGTACACACAGGCGTGGATCGGCGCTGATCACGCTGCCCAGGCGGCCTTCAAAGGCGCGCTCCAGTTCGCGGCAGAAGCTTTCGTCGTCCAGGGCCATCAAGCGTTCGGACTCGCTCGGTGTGGTCGACCAGACGATCGAACACCAATCTTCCTGGCCATCGCGCACCAGTGGCAGGAATGCCAGCGGACCATGGTCGGTAAAGCGCTGCCAGGCCGTGCGCTGGTGCGGTTGGCTGCTGCGCACGCTGGTGACAATGGCGTTGTGCAGGTAATCCCATTCGCGGGTAGCAGTGCCCGTCAGGCGGCGCACCGCCGAATTGGCGCCGTCGGCCGCGATCACCAACGGCGCGCGCAGGGTGCGGCCATCAGCGAGGGTCAGCAGCCAGTCATCGCCGGAGCGGCGCATCTGTTCCAGGCGCGCATTGGCCAGCAGGCCCAGGTCGCAGTCGTGCAGGCGGTCGAGCAAGGCGTCCTGGACCACGCGGTTTTCGACGATATGCCCCAACACCTCGGCATGCACACTGGCCGCCGAAAAGTGGATCTGCCCGGTGCCGCTGCCATCCCACACCTGCATCTCGCCGTAGGGACTGGCGCGGCGGCTGGCGATGCCGTCCCACACGCCCAGGCGTTCGAGGATGCGCTGGCTGGCAGCCGACAAGGCGCTCACCCGTGGTTCAAACGGAGCGTCGGCATCAAATGGCTTGACGCTCAACGGGCTACCGTCGAGCAGCAGCACTTGCAGGCCACTGCCTTGCAACGCCAGCGCCAAGGCGCTTCCGACCATTCCGGCCCCGACAATCAGCACATCTGCGCGCATGTCCATGCTTTATGCCTGCTTCGCTGGCGGCTTGCGCCGCACGTAAAGGGTTTTGTCGACTCGCGCCACCAGGGTGCCGGAGCCGTCGTGAATCTGCACTTGGAGGCGCGGCAAGTATTTATCGCCGCCCTCGGTCTGCCGCAGCACCTCATCCAGCAAGGCCTGGTCGATGGAGAACTCGGCAAACACCGGGCCTTTGCCCGGCGAGATGAAATCGATGCTCGCCGCTTTGTCCCAGACGATGTAGTCGCGCCCCAGGTTCTCCATCAGCATCAGCATGTAGAACGGGTCGACCATCGAATACAGGCTGCCGCCAAACTGCGTACCGACATAGTTGCGGTTGTACCAGCCCAGCCCCATCCGCACCTTCACATGACGAAAGTCCGCGCTCATATGCTGCACGCTGATCCCTGCGCCCAGATACGGCGGGTACAAGGTCATGACCCAACGCAATAACCGCGCCTTGCCCAGGCGCTCGATCAGCCACTTACGCATCAGGACGCGTACCCAGGCCCATGGCCTGCCGGGCGAACCAGCGCTTGGCCGGCGGCAACAGGTCCAGGCCCAGCAGGCCGAGGTTACGGCCCATGGCGACCAGTGGCTGGCCGCTGCCGAACAGGCGGGTGACCTGATCAGAGAAGCCCACGGTCATCTGCTGATCCAGGCGCTGGCGTTCGCGGTAAGCCTGCAAGGTCGCCAGGTCGCCCGGCACCGCCGGCCCGGCCAGCAAGGCCTCGGCCAACGCATAGGCATCACGCAGGGACAGGTTGAAACCCTGGCCGGCAATCGGGTGCAGGCTGTGGGCCGCGTTGCCGAGGATCACCAGGTGCGAGCGCACCTGCTCCTCGGCCTCCACCAGCGTCAGCGGATACAAGTGACGCGCGCCGACCTGTTTCAAGGTGCCCAGGCGGTAGCCGAACACACCCTGCAATTCACTGAGGAAGCTGCGCTCATCCAACTGCGCCAAGCGCTGGGCATCCATGCCGACGCGGGTCCAGACCAGCGCGCAACGGTTGTCCGCCAGTGGCAGCAAGGCCATCGGGCCTTCGTCGGTGAAACGCTCGAACGCCTCGCCGTTGTGGGCTTCGCTGGGGGTGATGTTGGCGATCAGGGCGCTCTGGTTGTAAGGCCGTTGCTTGACGCCAATGCCCAACTGCTCGCGCAGCCCGGAGCGGCCGCCATCGGCCAATACCGCCAGGTCGCATTCGATGACGGTTTCATCGTTGAGGGTCAGGCGGTAGCCGTCGGCCAGCGGCTCCATGCGGCTGACTTCTGCCGGGCAGCGCCAACTGATCACGTCTTTGTCCAGGCCTTGCCACAGGCACTGCCCGAGCCAGGCGTTTTCCACCACATAGCCCAGGGCCGGCACGCCCTCCTCCAGCGCCGACAAGCGTGCGGTAGAGAAGCGGCCACGATCGGAAACATGGATTTGCTTGATCGGCTCGGCACGCCGGGAAATGTCCTGCCATACGCCCAGGCGTTGATAGATCTGCCGCGCACCAAAGGACAGCGCCGAAGAGCGGGCGTCGTAGCTCGGCTGATAGCTGTCGCCGGGAGCAAAGGGTTCGATCAGCACGATCTTCCAGCCCCGGGCCTTGGCCCCGGCCTGCAACGCCAGCGCCAGGCTGGCGCCCACCAGGCCGCCGCCGATAATGGCCAGGTTGACCCGGCTCATCGGGCTGCTGCCATCAATGCTTCGATCTCGGCCACGCCCTTGGGCACGCCACCGGTCAGAATTTCACAGCCTTGCTTGGTCACCACCACGTCATCCTCGATGCGCACGCCTATGCCACGCCATTTCTTTGCCACGTTCTGGTTGTCCGGGGCAATGTAGATGCCCGGCTCCACGGTCAGGGCCATGCCCACTTCCAGCACCCGCCATTCGCCGCCGACCTTGTACTCGCCGACATCATGCACATCCATGCCCAGCCAATGCCCGGCGCGGTGCATATAGAACGCCTTGTAGGCTTCGCTGGCGATCAGCTCATCCACATCACCCTGCAACAAGCCCAACTTCACCAGCCCGGCGGTGATGACTTGCACCGTCGCCTCATGGGCCTGGTTCCAATGCTTGTTCGGCGCGATCTGCGCAAAGGCGGCTTCCTGGGAGGCCAGCACAATGTCGTAGATCGCCTTCTGCTCGGCGGAAAACTTGCCATTGACCGGCCAGGTGCGGGTGATATCGCTGGCATAGCAGTCGATTTCACAACCGGCGTCGATCAATACCAGGTCGCCGTCCTTGAGCAGCGCGTCATTCTGCTGGTAGTGCAGGATGCAACTGTTGCGCCCCGACGCGACGATGGAGCCATAGGCCGGCATCTTCGCCCCGCCCCGGCGGAACTCGTAGTCCAGCTCGGCTTCCAGGCTGAACTCATGCAACCCGGCACGGCTGGCCTGCATCGCCCGGATATGAGCGGCGCAGGAAATCCGCGCGGCTTCGCGCATCACCTTCACTTCTGCGGCGGATTTATACAGGCGCATGTCGTGCAGCAGATGATCCAGGGCAACGAATTCGTTCGGCGGCTGCGCACCGAGGTGCGCCTTGGAGCGGATCACGTTGATCCACTCCATCAGGTGCCGGTCGAATTCGGCATTGCTGCCCATGGCCGAGTACACCCGGTCCCGGCCTTCGATGAGGCCGGGCAGGATGTCGTCGATATCGGTGATCGGGAAGGCATCGTCGGCACCGTATTCGCGAATCGCGCCTTCGGTGCCGGCGCGCAGGCCGTCCCATAATTCGCGCTCGGCATTGCGTTCGCGGCAGAACAGCACGTATTCGCCGTGAATGCGCCCAGGCATCAGCACAATCACCGCTTCGGGCTCGGGGAAGCCGCTCAGGTACTGGAAGTCGCTGTCCTGGCGGTACACGTGCTCGACATCACGATTGCGGATCGCCACGGCGGCGGCGGGCAGGATCGCGATGCTGTTGGGTTCCATCTGCGCCATGAGCGCCTTGCGGCGGCGGGTGTATTCCGCTTTGGGGATATGGATCATGGGCAGGTGGGTTCCCTCTCTTAGTGCAGCGACGGCTTGGGCGCTGCGGGCTCAGCAGACTTTTTGGTCTCGGTGAACAGCAGCAGCGGCGCGACGCGCAGGTATTCCATGACTTCCATATAGTCGCCTTCGCCGTCTTCGGACTCTTCCAGGGCATCTTGCACCTGGGAGATGGCGGCCAGGTCTTGCAACACTTCCTTGGCGTCGGTGCTCAGTTCCAGGCCGCCGGCGTTCACGCCAAAGCCATGGAGGAAACCCTGGCACCATTGGCCCAGAGCCGCAGCACGCTCGGTGAGCGGCGCGTCGTCGGTTGGCAGCAGCAGGACTACGGTGACGTCATCACCGGTCAGTTCGCCTTTAACCATTTCTTGCAAACCGATCAACGCATTGCGCACGTTTTCGGTAGGCTCGGTTTCCAGCAGTTCGGCCACGTCGGCCAGCCAGTTATCGGCGTCAAAACCGACGCCGGTGCAGCTGCGGCCCAACAGCACGCCATGCAGTTCGGCGGGCGAGCAAGGGTGGCCGCTGGTGCTCAGCAGTTTGGAAAAAGCGTCGTACGGGGAATTCTGAATAGGCATGATGAGCTAGGCGCCAGGCGGCGCGATGTCTAGAATGAAGCGCTGTATCCTAGCACCGGCAGACGCACCCGACTATCAAGGGCGTCAGATCGTTTATCCTGCAGTTGCCATTCATCAGACAAATCCAGTGGAACCCAATGGAAGACACCGACTTGCAAGCGCTGATGGCCAGACTCGAATTGCTAATTACCCGGGTCGAGCAACTAAAGAGTCAAAACGGACTCCTATTAGCTCAGGAAAAGACCTGGCGCGAGGAACGCGCGCACCTCATTGAAAAAAACGAAATCGCCCGGCGTAAGGTCGAATCGATGATTTCGCGCCTGAAGGCCCTGGAGCAAGACTCATGAGTTCAAGCAATAGCGTCACCGTGCAGATTCTCGACAAAGAGTATTCAATCATCTGCCCCCAGGAAGAACGCAGCAACCTGGTGAGCGCTGCCCGCTACCTGGACGGCAAGATGCGCGAGATCCGCAGCAGCGGCAAAGTCATCGGCGCCGACCGTATCGCCGTGATGGCCGCACTGAACATTACCCACGATTTATTGCATAAGCAGGAACGCCCTGACGTACAGGCCAGCGGCTCGACACGCGAGCAAGTGCGTGACCTGCTCGAGCGCGTTGACCTGGTACTTTCTACCGATCAGGAACCACCCAAGGGCTGATTGCCGCGTCTATTTGGGGTATACTCGCCTCACTCCCTGGCGTGCTTGCCAGTCGGCGATGTCCCTGAGCCGATTCGCACTACCCTGGAAGTTGCACGTTGGGCTGGTGTGCATGTCCGCTAGACGGAAAGCCTTAAAGCCTACTGCATCTTCCACCTTGAACTTTCGGGTTCAAGGGCTAAGTCGACAGCGGTTCTGTCGGGGAGCCTGATTCCCAAACTCAATGCCAGTCCCCGGACTGGCATTGTTGTATGAGCCGACCACCATGACCGAACCTGCGCCGCTTTCCCGTCCGCAACTTCGACGCATGTTGCGCAATGCCCGTCGCGCCCTGACGCCGAGCGAGCAGCGCCGGGCCGCCATTGGCCTGTATCGGCAACTGGCACAGCACCCGCTGTTTCGCCGGGCCAAACATATTTCCCTGTACCTGCCGACGGATGGCGAAATCGATCCGCGCCTGCTGCTGCGCGCTGCCCAGCGCCGGGGCAAGGCCACCTACCTGCCGGTGCTCAGCGCCTGGCCACGGACCAAGATGGTGTTCCAACGCGTGAGCCCCAGGGAAAGGCTTGCGCCCAATCGCTTTGGCATTCTTGAGCCACGGGTCAATGTCGGGCGCCAGCGCAAGGTCTGGGCCCTGGACCTGGTGCTGCTGCCATTGGTGGGGTTCGATGATGCGGGCGGGCGACTGGGCATGGGCGGCGGTTTTTACGATCGCAGCCTGGCGTACCTGGCGCGCCGTTCGTCGTGGCGCAAGCCAACGCTGCTGGGGCTGGCCCATGAGTGCCAGAAGGTCGAACGACTGGCGCAGGCAAGCTGGGACGTGCCGTTGAATGGCACCGTTACCGATAGAAGATGGTATGTCGCAGAGGGGACGCCGCTGGAATCAACGGCGCCGAAATAGCGTCAACGCTTGAAGGTTTGTTGCTGCTGCTGTGCAAATTCAACGGGCGCTTCGGTCTTGTTCGACCACAGGCTTTGCGCATACCCGGTGGTCACGACGCCCAGACCGAACAAAATAACCAAAATCCATAGTAAATCCGGTTTGCGTTTCATCGATTGCCCCCCTTCAGGCATATCACACACGATGACAGCAACGTTCCAAAGTAGTCCGTTCCAGCTGCGTCAAGCTTAAAATCCCGGCATTCTGCGTTAACGTGAACCAACACGCAAACCTTGGCGTCAACCGACCGTCGGTTTGTCATGAAATTGACAGACAACCTGCCCAATCCCCAGCAAAGGAGCAAAACCATGGCCTATTGGCTGATGAAATCCGAGCCCGATGAGCTGTCCATCAAGGGCCTGGAAAAACTCGGCGAGGCGCGCTGGGATGGCGTGCGCAATTACCAGGCGCGCAACTTCCTGCGGGCCATGGCGGTCGGCGATGAGTTCTTCTTCTACCACTCCAGTTGCCCGGAGCCGGGGATTGCCGGCGTAGGGAAAATCATCGAAGCGGCTTACCCCGACCCGACCGCGCTGGAACCTGACAGCCATTACTTCGATGCCAAGGCCACACCCGAGAAAAATCCGTGGAGCGCCATCACCGTTGCCCACGTCAAGACCTTCCCCAAAGTCCTCGGGCTGGGCTACCTCAAGCAACAGACCGCCCTGGCCGAAATGCCCCTGGTGCAAAAAGGCAGTCGCCTGTCCGTGATGCCGGTGACAGCCGAGCAATGGGCGGCGGTAATGGCCCTGCGCTAACCCCCCCTGACCAAAGAAGCCCCCATCAACACCTCAACACCGCATCATAAAGAGCGGGTCAGGGATTCATTTGACCGGTATCAACGGCTATCGGTTACGATCCCGGCAAACTAGGACGCTAACACCGCAGGATGCACCCATGTCGACGTCACATCGCAGTTCGCAATTCTTCGCCTTTCTCCTGATATTGCTGTTGGTCGCCGCCGGCGGCTTCGGCTACTGGAAGTCCACCCTCGACCGCCTGCCAGAAGGCTTGAGCATGGGCAACGGCCGGCTGGAATCCACCGAAGTGCAGATTGCCACCAAAATCCCCGGCCGCCTGGCCGAGGTGCGGGTCGATGAAGGCGACAAGGTGCTCAAGGGCCAACTGCTGGCGCGTATCGACACCCGCACCCTGGAAGCCCAGCGTTCCCAGGCTGAAGCCGAAGTGCTGCGCGCCAAGGAAAATTTCGCCGCCGCCGAAGCCAACGTGCAACTGCGCCAAAGCGAAAACCTGCTGGCCAGCCAGGAACTCAAGCGCACCCAGGAACTGTACCGACGCGGTTTTGCCAGCGCGCAGTTGATCGATCAGCAACAGGCCCGCCAGAACACCGGCAACGCGGCAGTGGTCGCGGCCCAGGCCCAGGTGAATGCGGTCAAGGCCGCCATCGGTGCCGCCCAGGCCCAGGTGGCGCAACTGACCAGCGAGATCGACGACAGCAGCCTGCGTGCGCCCATCGACGGCATCATCCAGTTGCGCCTGGCCGAACCCGGCGAAGTGCTCGGGGCCGGCGGGCGGGTGTTGTTGTTGATCGACCCGAATGACCAATACATGAACCTCTACCTGCCCGCCTCGGTCACCGGTCGCCTGACCGTGGGCAGCGAAGCGCGGATCGTGCTCGATGCCCTGCCGGATCAGCCGTTGCCGGCAAAAATCAGCTTTGTCGCGGCCAAATCCCAGTTCACCCCCAAAGAAGTGGAAACCCGCGACGAGCGCCAGAAACTGGTGTTCCGCGTCAAGCTGCGCCTGACTCAACCCAGCGCCGTGCCCCAGGCCAAGCCCGGCATGCCCGGCGCCGGCTACGTGCGCACTGCCGACCTGGACTGGCCGGCCAACCTGCAATGAACGGCCTGGCGCTGCACGCCACGGGTATCAACCACCGCTACGGCAAGCAACAGGCACTGATCGACATCGCCTTCAGCCTGCCGGCCGGCACCCGCTGCGGGCTGATCGGCCCGGATGGCGCGGGCAAGTCGAGCCTGCTGGGCTTGATCGCCGGGGTGAAAAAGCTGCAGGCCGGAGACTTGCAGGTGCTGGGCGGCTCCATCGAAGACCGCCGCCACCGCAACAGCCTGTACCCGTTGATCGCCTTTATGCCTCAGGGCCTGGGCGGCAACCTGTACCCCGAGCTGTCCATCAGCGAAAACATCCGCTTTTTCGCCACCCTGTTTGGCCTGTCCAAAGCCGACTGCGACCAGCGCATGCACAACCTGCTGCTGGCCACTGACCTGGCGCGCTTCGCCGACCGTCCGGCGGGCAAACTGTCGGGCGGGATGAAGCAAAAACTGGGGCTGTGCTGCGCGCTGATCCACGATCCGGATCTGTTGATCCTCGATGAGCCCACCACCGGCGTCGACCCATTGTCACGCCGCCGCTTCTGGGAGCTGGTGGAAACCGTACGCAGTGAACGCCCACAACTGACGCTGCTGGTGGCCACGGCCTACATGGAGGAAGCCGAGCAGTTCGAACATTGCCTGATGCTCGACCGCGGCAAACTGATCGCCGATGGCCTGAGCCGCGACCTGGCGGCTGTCACGCCCAGCGGCAAGCTGGATGAAGCCTTTACCCATTTCCAGGGCGACAGCGCGCACAACAACCAGCCGCTGGTGATCCCACCTCGGGCGAACGACAACACTGATATCGCCATCGAAGCCCACGACCTGACCCTGCGTTTTGGCGACTTTACGGCGGTGAACAAAGTCAGCTTCGCCATCGGCCGTGGTGAGATCTTTGGTTTTCTCGGCTCCAACGGCTGTGGCAAGACCACCACCATGAAAGTCCTCACCGGGCTGATGCCGGCCAGCGAAGGCAGCGCCACACTGCTGGGCAACCCGGTGAACGCCAAGGACCTGGCGACCCGCAAGCGCGTGGGCTTCATGTCCCAGAGCTTCTCGTTGTACGGCGAGCTCAGCGTGCGCCAGAACCTGGTGCTGCACGCACAACTGTTCGACCTGCCCAAGGCCGACAGCGGCCCGCGTATCGAAGAGTTGATCCAGCGTTTTGACCTGGGCAGCGTCGCTGAGCAACCCTCCGGTGAGTTGCCCCTGGGTTTGCGCCAGCGCCTGTCCCTGGCCGTGGCGGTACTGCATCGCCCGGAAGTGCTGATTCTCGACGAACCCACGTCCGGTGTGGACCCCGCCGCACGTGACGATTTCTGGCGCCTGCTGGTGGAGCTGTCCCGCGAGCAAGGGGTGACGATTTTCCTCTCCACCCACTTTATGAACGAAGCCCAGCGCTGCGACCGTATTTCCTTGATGCACGCCGGCAAGGTGCTGGCCTGCGACACGCCGCACGCACTGCAACAACAATTCCACGGCGAGACCCTGGAAGCCGCGTTCGTCACCTGCCTGGAGCAAGCCCAGCAAGCCCCGCAAGCCGACGCCCCCAGCGCGACCGTCAGCACGCCGACTACGCCGCCGGTCAGCAAGCGCGGCTTCAGCCTGGCGCGCCTGCTGGCGGTGGCCAGCCGTGAAGGCAAGGAACTGCTGCGCGACAAAGTGCGCATGGCCTTTGCCCTGCTCGGGGCGATTTTCATGATGGTGATCTTCGGCTACGGCATTTCCCTGGACGTGGAGAAGCTTGCCTTCGCCGTGTATGACCAGGACCAGACACCCCAAAGCCGGGCCTACCTGGAAGCCTTTCGCAGTTCACGCTACTTCGCCGAACAGCCGCCGATCACCGATTCGGCCGAGTTGCACCGGCGCCTGCAGCGCTCGGAGATCAAACTGGCCATGGAAATTCCACCCGGGTTTGGCCGTGACCTGTACGCCGGACGCCAACCGGCGGTGGCCGCCTGGCTTGATGGCGGCATGCCGTTTCGCGCCGAGACCAGCCGCAATTATGTAGAAGCGGTGCACCAGGCCAACCTCCAGCAATTGGCCGAACTCAACAGCACACCACGGGCCCAGCCGCCTGCGGCCAAACTGGAAACGCGCTTTCGCTACAACCAGGACGTGGTCAGCGTCAATGCCATCGGCCCCGGCGTGATGGCGCTGATCCTGGCCTTTATCCCGGCAATGCTTACCGCCCTGGGCATCGTGCGCGAAAAAGAGCTGGGTTCGATTACCAACTTCTACGCCACGCCGCTGACCCGCCTGGAATTCCTCCTCGGCAAACAGGCGCCGTATCTGGTCATCAGCCTGATCAACCTGGCCTTGCTGGTGGCAATGAATCGCTGGCTGTTCGGCGTGCCGTTCAAGGGCAGCGCTCTGACCCTGGCCTTTGGCGGCCTGCTGTACGTGCTGGCGACCACCAGCATGGGCCTCCTGATTTCCGCGTTCACCCGCACCCAGATCGCCGCGATTCTCGGCACCATGATCATCACCAGCCTGCCGACCATCCAATTCTCCGGGTTGATCGTGCCGCGCTCGTCTCTGGAAGGGGCGGCCGCGCTGATGGGCATGCTGTTTCCTGCCGGTTACTTCCTGGATGTGGCCGTCGGCACCTTCACCAAAGCCCTGGACTTGCGCCAGTTGTGGCCGCAGTGCCTGGCGCTGTTCGGGTTTTTCCTGGGGTTCACCGGGCTGAGCCTGGTCATGCTTAAGAAGCAGGAGGCCTGATGCACAAGTTCGCCCATATCCTGCGCCTGGGAATCAAGGAACTCACCAGCCTGCGCCACGACAGTGTGTTGCTGTTGTTTCTGTTCTACGCCTTCACCGTCGCCATCTATATGCCAGCGGCCGGCTCGGTGATTGGCGTGCACAACGCCAGCGTGGCCTTTGTCGATGAGGACCACGGCCAATTGTCGCGCCAGTTGGCCGAAGCCCTGCAGCCACCGGAATTCCAACCCGCCGTGCCACTGGCCTACGACCAGTTGGACAAGGTCATGGACAGCGGCCAGTACACCTTCGTGATCAACGTGCCGGCCAATTTCCAGGCAGACCTGTTGGCCGGGCGCCAACCAAGCGTACAGGTCAACGTGGATGCCACGGCGATGAGCCAGGCCTTTATGGGTGCGGGTTATATCGGGCGGATTTTCCAGCGCGAACTGCTGACCTACAGTGGCCAGCCTGACGCCAGCCAGCGGGCGCCGGCGGCCCTCACCACCCGGGCATTATTCAACACTAACCTGGAAGGTGGCTGGTTCCTGGCGGTGATCCAGATCGTCAACAACATCACCATCCTGGCCATCGTACTGACCGGCACGGCGTTGCTGCGTGAGCGCGAACACGGCACCCTCGACCATTTGCTGGTGCTGCCGCTGACAGCGCTGGAGATCATGCTGGCGAAAATCTGGAGCAACATGCTGGTGGTGGTGCTGTGCACCTGGCTGTCGCTGGAAGTGGTGGTCAAGGGCATGCTCGGCGTGCCGCTGGCCGGGTCGTTGAGCTTGTTCCTGCTGGTGACGGCACTCTACCTGTTTGCCAGCACCGCCCTGGGCATCTTCCTGGCCACCCTCGCCCGTTCGACGCCGCAATTCGGTTTGCTGGCAATCCCGGTAATCATTCCGATGCTGCTTCTGTCTGGCGGCAGCACGCCGTTGGACAGCATGCCCGAATGGTTGCAATGGGTGATGCAGGGCTCGCCGTCGACGCACTTTGTGAGCTTGAGTGCGGCGATTCTGTTCCGGGATGCAGGAGTAAGCGTGGTGTGGCCGGACTTGCTGGCGCTAGCGGCGATTGGGTTGTTGTTTTTTGCGGTGGCGTTGGCCAGGTTCAGGAAAAGCCTGGCGTCTTGAGGTGCCCGCAAGGCCGTCATCGCAGGCAAGCCAGCTCCCACATTTTGAGGGTGAGCACCGTCAAATGTGGGCACCGGCTTTTCAGCGCGGGCTTTACTGGATGATCAAGTTGTTGAACAACAGGTCCTCAACCACCGGCTTGCCGGTTTCGTCGTTCATCACTTGTTGGGTCTGCTTCAACGCTTCCTGGCGCAACTTCTCTTTGCCTTCGACACTGCCCATGCTCTCGACAGTCTGCTGGGTAAACAACGCCACCAGTTGGTTGCGAATCAACGGTTCATTGGCCTTGATCGCCGCCGCCGCTTCCGGGCCGGTCACGCGCAGGGCCACATCGGCCTTGTACACCCGCAGTTTCGGGCCGCCATCCAAGGCGTAGTTGCCCACAAAAGGCGGCGTCAGGCTGTAATAGCTGACCTTCGGCGCTTCGCCTTCCTTGGCTTCTTCGGCATGGGCCGCCATCGGCAACGTCAGGGCCAGCATCAACAGGATCCACGCTTTCACAGTTCATTCCTCAAATTCGGTTGCCAGTAGCATAACGCTAGCAAGGCAGAGCACAAGCTTATGGCGACTTATCAGGCCGGGGCATGCTCGTTGACCCGTGACCTTACCCACCTACACTTATCGGCCAATACGCCAAAAGGAATAGTCCGATGAAAGCCGTGCTGTGCAAAGCCTTCGGCCCTGCCGAAACCCTGGTGTTGGAAGACGTCGCCAGCCCCGCGATCAAGAAGAACGAGATCCTGCTGGATGTGCATGCCGCCGGGGTGAATTTCCCGGACACGCTGATCATCGAGGGCAAGTACCAGTTCAAGCCACCCTTCCCGTTCTCGCCGGGTGGCGAAGCGGCAGGCGTGGTCAGCGAAGTCGGGGAAAAGGTCAGCCACCTCAAGGTCGGCGACCGGGTCATGGCGTTGACCGGCTGGGGTAGCTTTGCCGAGCAGGTCGCTGTACCGGGCTATAACGTACTGCCGATCCCGCCGAGCATGGACTTCAACACTGCCGCCGCCTTCAGCATGACCTACGGCACCTCGATGCACGCGCTCAAGCAGCGCGGCCACTTGGTGGCCGGCGAGACCCTGCTGGTGCTGGGTGCGTCCGGTGGCGTGGGGCTGGCCGCCGTAGAAATCGGCAAGGCCATGGGCGCCCGGGTGATCGCTGCCGCCAGCAGCGCCGACAAGCTGGCTGTGGCCAAGGCGGCGGGTGCCGATGAGTTGATTAACTACAGCGAAACCAACCTCAAGGATGAAATCAAGCGCCTGACCGATGGCAACGGCGCCGACGTGATCTACGACCCGGTAGGTGGCGACCTGTTTGACCAGGCCATCCGCGCCATCGCCTGGAACGGGCGCCTGTTGGTGGTGGGCTTTGCCAGCGGGCGTATTCCTGAGTTGCCAGTGAACCTGGCGCTGCTCAAGGGCGCGGCGGTGGTCGGGGTGTTCTGGGGCTCGTTCGCCCAGCGCCAGCCCCAGGATAATGCGGCGAATTTCCAGCAACTGTTCAGTTGGTACGCCGAGGGGAAGCTGAAGCCACTGGTTTCGCAGGTGTACCCGCTGGATAACGCCGCCCAGGCGATCAATGACCTGGGGCAGCGCAAGGCGGTGGGCAAGGTGGTCGTCCAGGTCCGCCAGTGATTTGTGGAGGAGCTGGCTTGCCTGCGATAGCGGTCCGTCAGCTCCACCTGTTTAGCTGAGCCACCGCTATCGCTGGCAAGCCAGCTCCTACAGTTGAGTCGCGGGGTTCTGAGGAATTTGATTACGACGCATATTTATCTATTAGCGACATGTTCGTAAAAGAACATGCAATTACTCCAGTTTCCTGTGTTTGCAGATAAGAGGCGATGCTATTTTCGGTAACGAAACTGTAACATTCGCATCCGCAGTCAAAACAAGAAATTTGGAGCTCTTGAATGTTTGCTTTCTTTCGTCCTGCCCCTCATCAGGCACCCCTGCCTGAAGAAAAGATCGACAGTACTTACCGACGACTGCGCTGGCAGATCTTCGCCGGTATTTTCTTTGGCTACGCGGGTTACTACCTGCTGCGCAAGAACTTCTCCCTGGCCATGCCGTATTTGATCGACGAGGGTTATACCCGTGGTCAGCTGGGCCTGGCCATGTCGGCGATCGCCATTGCCTATGGCCTGTCCAAGTTCCTCATGGGCCTGGTGTCCGACCGCTCCAACCCGCGCTACTTCCTGCCTTTTGGCTTGCTGGTGTCGGCGGGGGTGATGTTCATTTTCGGTTTCGCGCCTTGGGCCACCTCCAGCGTGACGATGATGTTCATTTTGCTGTTCATCAACGGCTGGGCCCAGGGCATGGGCTGGCCGCCGAGCGGACGGACCATGGTGCACTGGTGGTCGCAGAAAGAACGCGGCGGCGTGGTGTCGGTGTGGAACGTGGCGCATAACGTCGGCGGCGGCCTGATCGGCCCGCTGTTCCTGCTGGGCATGGCCTGGTTCAACGACTGGCACGCGGCGTTCTATGTACCGGCCACTGTAGCCTTGGCGGTAGCGGCGTTTGCCTTCATCACCATGCGCGACACCCCACAGTCGGTGGGCCTGCCGCCTATCGAGAAGTACAAGAACGACTACCCGGAAGGTTACGACGACAGCCACGAAGACGAATTCAGCGCCAAGGAAATCTTCGTCAAGTACGTGCTGCGCAACAAAATGCTCTGGTACATCGCCTTCGCCAACGTGTTCGTGTACCTGCTGCGCTACGGCGTGCTGGACTGGGCACCGACGTACCTCAAGGAAGCCAAGCACTTCACGGTCGACAAGTCGTCCTGGGCGTACTTCTTCTATGAGTGGGCAGGGATTCCGGGCACGCTGCTGTGCGGCTGGATGTCAGACAAGATCTTCCGTGGCAACCGAGGCCTGACCGGCATTGTGTTCATGGCGTTGGTCACCGTGGCGACCCTGGTTTATTGGCTCAACCCGCCAGGCAACCCGATGGTCGACATGATCGCGCTGTTCTCCATTGGCTTCCTGATCTACGGCCCGGTGATGCTGATCGGCCTGCAGGCACTGGAGCTGGCGCCGAAGAAAGCCGCCGGTACAGCCGCAGGTTTTACCGGCCTGTTCGGTTACCTGGGCGGTTCGGTAGCGGCCAGTGCGGCCATGGGCTACACCGTGGACCACTTCGGCTGGGATGGCGGCTTTGTGCTGCTGATCGGCGCGTGCCTGTTGGCTATCGCGTTCCTGATTCCTACGCTGTGGCACACCAATAGCGTTAGCTCGGCGCGTTAATCGCCGCGACGCCTTTGGCACATCGCTTGAGCCGCGCCTCCAGATTCTTGTCTGGCATGGCGTGGCTACGCAGGGCGTTGACGGTCTGCTCGACATAATCGCGAGTAGTGCCGTAGCGCCCGCAAGCGCTGGCGAATACCTGGTTCAGCACGCTGTCGGGCAAGTTGCCGGCGTAGCTGGGCAAGTGCCGCTCCAGCACAAAACCCAACGCCTGCACCTGACTACCGTCTTCAAGCCGGCAACTGAGCCAATGTGGCCGATACGAAGGGTAAGGCATCTCCCGCTGCCACAAGGCATAGAGCGAAGCCTCCAGCTGCTCCTCCGGCAGGCGATAGGCAAAGCCACTGCACGAGCCGCCGCGATCCAGGCCAAACACCAGCCCCGGCAACTCCGGCGTACCCCGATGCTCGTGGGACCACAGATACAGGCCCCGGTGATAACCGTGGACCCGTGCCCGCAGGCGCTGGGTGGCCGAACACTCGGGACGCCAGATCAGCGAGCCGTAGGCAAACAACCAGACCGGCCCACCCTTGTGCAGGCCCATGGTGGCCTGCATTGAGCTCATCAATTGTTCGTGAGTGAGTTGCGGCCCCAGATCGAGCCGCGGAGGGTAAGCCAATTGCAGAAGTTCGGATTCAATAACGGTCATGGCGGATCGCTTAGGTCTCCTTTCTCGGAAATGAAGAGCTACTACCAGTTATAGGCGACTTTACCGTAATAGAACGCGCCGCTGTAACCGTAAGGCGAAAAAGTGCTATAGGCCAGGTTGCCGCCACTGCTGGCGTAGGCATTGAGCTTTTCCGGGTACTTATCGGTCACGTTGTCGCCGCCCACGGTGAAGGTCCAGTTGTGTAATGTGTAGTCAGCCGACAAATCCAGCACCCAGGCGGCCTTGAAGGTCTGGTCATTGACCTTGTCCGCCTGGTAGCTGGTGAATTCGCCATAGCGCACCAGATTGCTGTGCAGCGCCCAATTGCCGAAAGTGAAATCGTTGCCCAGGCTCAGCTTGTGCTGGGGCGTGGTGTCGCCCAGCAGACCGATGCGCTCGCGCCGGTCGACCCGCACCAGGTTGGCGCCCAGGCTGTCGAGAATGGCCGGGTTGGCCTTCACGTCCGTGACCTTGGTGTGGTTGTAGTTGTAGCCCACGGTGCTGTTCCAGCGGATGCCGTTGTCCAACTGGTAGCGGTAGTTGGCCACCAGGTCGACGCCGTCGGTGCTGGTGTCCGTGGCATTGGTGAAGTAGCGGGCGGTGGTGTAGTCGATATTGCCGACGCCATTGGCTTGCAGATAGGCGCGTGTCGCCGCGTTAAGGGCAAGGTTGGACGACAGGCTTATGCGGTCGCGAATGTCGATGCGGTAGACGTCCGCCGTCACCGTCAGGTTATCCGCCGGCTCCAGCACCAAGCCCAGGCTGTAGTTGCGCGACTTCTCGGCCTTGAGGTCTTCGGCGCCAAGCAAACGCGCCACCTGACTGTTGGCCGGGAAGGTGCCGGCTTCCTGGATGGTGTTGCCGATCAACTGCGATGAGGTGTAGGCAAAGTTCTGCTGGGCCAGGGACGGTGCGCGAAAGCCATTGGAAATACTGCCGCGCAGGGCCACTTGCGGGGTGAAGTCATAGCGCGCCGACAGCGAGCCGCTGACGTTGGAGCCGAAGTCGCTGTAGTCCTCATGGCGCACCGCCGCCGAAACCCCGAGCTTCTCGGTGAAGTTGGTTTCCAGGTCCAGGTACTGCGCCCAGTTGTGGCGCGAGGTGCTGCCGGCGTCGGCATCGCGGAAACCGCCGAGGCCCGAGCTGCCGGTCTGGTAATAGGACGCCGGCTCACCGGCTTCGATCTCATAGCCCTGGTGCAGGTATTCGCCGCCGAATGCCACCGATACCGGGTACGGCAGCCAGCCCAGGTCAAACTCACGGGACAGGTCCAGGCTGAGCTGCTTCTGCTCGTTGCTCAGGGTGCCGTTGTCGAATTTGCGCGGCGTCGCCAGGCCCAGGGAGGTGTTGATGGTTTCGGTGCGCAGTTCGTACTGGTTCTTGCCGTAGTTGGCCGACAGGTCGTAGTGCCAGTCATACGCCAACTGCCCGCGCAGGCCGGCCACCAGCGAGGTATCTTCGAGGCTGCCACGGATCAGCGGCAGGTAGCCATTGGGGTTGAGCGCCGGGAGGTTGTTGGACGCATTGCTCGCCCGGTAGAACGCCGCCGTCTCGCCACGCCGCTTGCTGTAGCCGCCAAAAGTGTAGAACTCGGCAGCCTCGTTGAAGGCATAGCCGGCGTTCAGCCACAGCTTGCCTTCGTTGGTCGAAGGTTCGCCCTGGCGGAACACCCGCTGGCCGTACGTGGTGGAACCGATGCTGGCCGGGCGGTAATCGTGGCCGGCGCGGTTGGTGTAGTCATTGTCGGCAACTTCGGCCGAAAGGTTGATAAACCCGTTCTCGCCTACGGCCAGGCCGGTGTTGCCGCTGATGTTGCGCTGGATCCCGTCGCCTTTCTTGTATTGGCCGAACTTGCTCGAAACCGAGCCGCCGTGGTCGGTCTGCTTGAGGATCACGTTGATCACCCCGGCAATTGCATCGGACCCGTAGCGCGCCGACGCGCCATCACGCAGCACTTCAATATGGTCGACCGCCGACAACGGGATGGCATTCAAATCCGCCGGGGCCGAACCGCGGCCGACCGCACCACCCAGGTTGACGAAAGCGCTGGTGTGGCGCCGCTTGCCATTGACCAGCACCAGCACTTGATCCGGCGACAGGCCGCGCAGTTGCGCCGGGCGCACCAGTTCGGCGCCGTCCACCAGGCTAGGGCGGGGGAAGTTGATAGAAGGAATCAGCCGCGCCAGTACCGCGCCCAGCTCATCGGAACCGGTGCTGCGCAGGCTTTCGCCGGAAATCACATCAATAGGTGATAGTGACGCGCTGGCCGTGCGCTCTTGGGCGCGGGTACCCGTGACGATCACGGTGTCGAGTTTTGGCGTTTCGGCCGTCGCCGCTTCAGCGGCGATCACTGGATTGAATCCCACGGAGGCCAGCAAATTGGCTGACAAAATCGCCGTGTACAGCGCGTGCCTGTTGTAGCTCCCCATACCGCTCCCCTTGGAATCAAAAGTCAGAACGTCAATGCCCTGAGTTCATACGATCGATCCGTGTGGCGGACGGTGGCGGTCATTTACTGGTTAGTGGCAGATAGTCGGTAGCCCGATGACATATAGCTTAATGATATTTATCTTGACGAATAAATATCTTTTAAGAATAAGCAAAAGCATAAGCAACAGGCCCCGTTCATCAGGATTGCTCCAGAAAATCCCGCTACTTTCAGCGCCCGTTCAGCCTTTGGGCAGAGCGAGCCCTCAAAATAGGCCCGCGTCACGACCCACTTAGCCGTGCATCCACCGACTATCGAGGTCGCCCCATGAAAAACCGACTTTCCGGCCTGCTGCTCCTGGCACAGGCCACCACCGCCCTGGCCGCCGAAGCGCCGGCCAACGACGACAAAGGCTTCTGGTACGCCCAGACCAGCGTCTACACCCGGCACTTTGCGCCGGATCCCGAGCACAACAACAACCAGGACCTGATCGGCCTGGAGCGTAATGACGCTTCGGGGTGGGTGTATGGCGGTGCGACCTTTCGCAACTCGTTTCGCCAGCGCTCGTACTACGCGTACGCAGGCAAGCGCTACGACATGAGCGACTATCCGGTGTATCTGAAGCTCACTGGCGGGGCGATCCAGGGCTATCGCGGCAAGTATCGCGACAAGATTCCGCTGAACCGCTACGGCGTGGCGCCGGTGATCATTCCGTCGGTGGGAACCCACTATGGGCCGGTAGCGGCGGAATTCGTATTGCTGGGGTTCAATGCGGCGATGGTGACCACAGGTGTGCGGTTCTGACACCGACAGACGTGAGTAGACACAATCCCCTGTGGGAACCGGGCCTATGTGGGAGCGGGCTTACCCGCGAATGCGGTGTGTCAGTCAACACATCCAGCGACTGATTCACCGCTTTCGCAGGCAAGCCCACACACCGTTTGAAGTCAGGAGCGTGGTGCGTAGGCAAACACGTCGGCGCGCATCTGGTGTGCATCCATGCCGGCGTTGACCAGCGCATCCAGCGTGCCATAGATCATCGCTGGCGAACCGCTGGCATAGACATGCACGCCCTTGAGGTCGCTGATGTCTTCACACACCGCCTCATGCAACAAGCCACAGCGCCCTTCCCATCCGCACAGGTCACTGACCACTTTGTGCAGGAACAGATTGGGCAATTGCTGCCATTGCTCCCAATGCTCCACCTGATAGAAATCATCCGGTTGGCGCACGCCCCAATACAGGTGCACAGGGTGCTTGAAACCGCTGGCCCGGCAGTGCTCGATCAGGCTGTGCATCTGGGCCATGCCGGTGCCGGCCGCGATCAGCACCAGCGGCCCGTCGGGCAGTTCGGCCAGGTGGGTATCGCCAAACGGCAGCTCGACCCGCGCCATCTGGTTACGCTGCAACTGCTCGATCAGGCTGCGGGCGCTGTCTTCACGCACCAGCACATGCAGTTCCAAATCGCGCCCGGCATGGGGCGCCGAAGCCAGGGAAAACGCCGACTTCTCGCCGTTTTCGCGCTCGATCATCAGGTACTGGCCCGCGTGATAGCGCACCGCCTTGCCGGCCGGTGCCCGCAGGCGCACGCGCCACACGTCGCCCCCCAGGTCCACGCATTCGCTCAACTGGCAGGCAAGTTTGCGCACCGGCAACTCTCCCGGCGCCAGCACGCCATCCCACAGCACGATGCAATCCTCCAAGGGCTCGGCGATGCAGGTATAGAACTCGCCATGATCGCGCACCTCACCGGCTTGTTGCACCCGGCCCTCGACCAACAGGGCCGCGCAGACGTGGCACACCCCATTACGGCACGCCTGCGGGCATTCATAGCCCAGGCGCCGGGCGCCTTCAAGAATCCGCTCGCCGGGCTGCAAGTCGAGGACCGCACCGGAAGGTTGCAGGGTTACACGCATCAATCTATTCCCAATTCTTTCCACATCGCATCGACACGTGCCGTCACCGCTTCGTCCTTGACGATCACCCGGCCCCACTCCCGGGTGGTTTCACCCGGCCACTTGTGAGTGGCATCCAGGCCCATCTTCGAGCCCAGGCCCGACACCGGCGAGGCAAAGTCCAGGTAGTCGATCGGCGTGTTATCGATCATCACCGTGTCGCGCTTGGGGTCCATGCGCGTGGTGATGGCCCAGATCACGTCGTTCCAGTCCCGGGCATTGATGTCGTCGTCGGTGACAATAACGAACTTGGTATACATGAACTGTCGCAAAAACGACCACACACCGAGCATGACGCGCTTGGCATGGCCCGGGTACGACTTCTTCATGGTCACGATGGCCATGCGGTACGAGCAGCCTTCCGGCGGCAGGTAGAAGTCGGTGATTTCCGGGAACTGCTTCTGCAGGATCGGCACGAACACTTCGTTCAGCGCCACACCGAGGATCGCCGGTTCATCAGGCGGCCGGCCCGTGTAGGTGCTGTGGTAGATCGGTTTGACCCGGTGGGTGATGCGCTCGACGGTGAACACCGGGAAGCTGTCGACTTCATTGTAGTAGCCGGTGTGGTCGCCATACGGGCCTTCATCGGCCATCTCGCCCGGATGAATCACGCCTTCAAGGATGATTTCGGCGGTGGCCGGTACTTGCAGGTCGTTGCCACGGCACTTCACCAGCTCGGTGCGGTTGCCGCGCAGCAGGCCGGCAAAGGCGTATTCGGACAGGCTGTCGGGCACCGGCGTCACGGCGCCGAGGATCGTCGCCGGGTCGGCCCCCAGGGCCACGGAAACCGGGAACGGCTGGCCCGGGTGCTTTTCGCACCACTCACGGAAATCCAGCGCCCCACCACGGTGGCTCAACCAACGCATGATCACCTTGTTGCGGCCGATCACTTGCTGGCGGTAGATGCCCAGGTTCTGGCGGTCCTTGTTCGGGCCCTTGGTGACGGTCAGGCCCCAGGTGATCAGCGGGCCGACGTCGCCGGGCCAGCAGGTCTGCACCGGGAGCATCGCCAGGTCGACATCATCGCCTTCGATGACCACTTCCTGGCATACCGCGTCCTTGACCACCTTGGGCGCCATGGCAATGATCTTGCGAAAGATCGGCAGCTTCGACCACGCGTCCTTCAGGCCCTTGGGCGGCTCGGGCTCCTTGAGGAACGCCAGCAGCTTGCCGATTTCGCGCAGTTCGCTGACCGACTCGGCGCCCATGCCGAATGCCACCCGGTCGGGCGTGCCGAACAGGTTGCCGAGCACCGGGATATCAAAGCCTGTGGGGTTCTCGAACAGCAGCGCCGGGCCCTTGTTGCGCAAGGTGCGGTCGCAAATCTCAGTCATTTCCAGGACCGGGGACACCGGCACCTGAATACGTTTCAACTCTCCGCGCTGCTCAAGTTGCTGCACGAAATCCCGAAGATCCTTGAATTTCATTAACCATGCCACCCGTAAAATAGGCGTACATCCTACCTGCTCTGAGGGCGGCTGGCAGCCCTATCGGCGGCGCAATTGCCGGCCGGGTGTCGTTAAAAACCCCAGGCAAAAAAATGGCGCCCCTGGGGGCGCCATTCTTTCGGACCTGAAACGCAGTATTACTTGCGTTTCATCGACAGGAAGAACTCGTCGTTGGTCTTGGTGGTTTTCAGCTTGTCGATCAGGAACTCGATGGCAGCGACTTCGTCCATCGGGTGCAGCAGCTTGCGCAGGATCCACATGCGCTGCAGTTCGTCGTCGGCCGTCAGCAACTCTTCGCGGCGGGTGCCGGAGCGGTTGATGTTGATGGCCGGGAACACACGCTTTTCAGCGATGCGACGGTCCAGAGGCAGCTCCATGTTGCCGGTACCCTTGAACTCTTCGTAGATCACTTCGTCCATCTTCGAGCCGGTTTCAACCAGCGCGGTGGCGATAATGGTCAGCGAGCCGCCTTCTTCGATGTTACGCGCGGCGCCGAAGAAACGTTTCGGCTTCTCCAGGGCGTGGGCATCGACACCACCGGTGAGCACTTTGCCGGAGCTCGGGATCACGGTGTTGTAGGCACGGGCCAGACGGGTGATGGAGTCGAGCAGGATCACCACGTCCTTCTTGTGTTCGACCAGGCGCTTGGCCTTCTCGATCACCATTTCGGCAACCTGCACGTGGCGGGTTGGCGGCTCATCGAACGTCGAGGCAACCACTTCGCCGCGCACGGTGCGCTGCATTTCGGTCACTTCTTCCGGACGCTCATCGATCAGCAGCACGATCAGGTGAACTTCAGGATTGTTACGCGCGATGTTCGCTGCAATGTTCTGCAGCATGATGGTCTTACCGGCTTTCGGCGGCGCGACGATCAGGCCACGCTGGCCTTTGCCGATCGGGGCGCACAGGTCGATCACACGACCGGTCAAGTCTTCGGTGGAACCGTTGCCGGCTTCCATCTTCATGCGCACGGTTGGGAACAGCGGCGTCAGGTTCTCGAAGAGAATCTTGTTCTTCGCGTTCTCCGGGCGATCGAAGTTGATCGTGTCGACCTTGAGCAGGGCGAAATAACGCTCGCCTTCCTTTGGAGGGCGGATCTTGCCAACGATGGTGTCACCGGTGCGCAAGTTGAAGCGACGGATCTGGCTCGGCGAGACGTAGATATCGTCTGGGCCGGCGAGATAGGAGGCGTCTGCAGAGCGGAGAAAGCCGAAGCCGTCCTGGAGAATCTCCAGCACGCCATCACCGGAGATTTCCTCGCCGCTTTTCGCGTGCTTTTTCAGCAGGGAGAAAATCACGTCCTGCTTGCGCGAACGGGCCATATTTTCTATGCCCATTTCTTCGGCCAGTTGGAGCAGGTCGGTAATCGGCTTTTGCTTGAGTTCAGTCAGATTCATATAGGAATGACGTAATCATTTATAGAGGGGGGGAATTAAGCTTTTGGCTTAATGAGGCCGCGCCGCAGAGAAGGCGACAGGATCGCGTACTAATCGAAAGGAATGCGTCGGCGACGGCTTGCAGGGGGCAGTGGAGAAACCAGTGCGGGGCCGAATGTACCACCTGAATTTCAGAGCGTCTAGCCCTGCTTTACGAAAAAGCCCCGCAATTTGCGGGGCTTTTTTTACGACGCTTAGATGTTGGCGTCGAGGAATGCGGCCAGTTGCGACTTCGACAGTGCGCCAACCTTGGTGGCTTCGACGTTGCCGTTCTTGAACAGCATCAGGGTCGGGATACCACGTACGCCGTGCTTGGCCGGGGTTTCCTGGTTCTCGTCGATGTTCAGCTTGGCAATGGTCAGTTTGCCTTCGTAGGTGGTTGCGATGTCGTCCAGGACCGGAGCGATCATTTTGCAAGGACCGCACCACTCAGCCCAGTAGTCAACCAGCACCGGGCCCTGGGCCTGCAGTACTTCGGCCTCAAAGGTCGCGTCGGTGACGTGCTTGATAAGATCGTTGCTCATGGATGTCTCCGGGTTGTAAGCAAAAAAAACGTTGCCCATCATAGCTGCCCTTCCTTCGTTCAGGAAGCCGCCGCTGATTGACTCTTGCTATCGAATGCCATCATTTTGGGTATTACCGATTCAGGATGTTACCGGTGTGACAAAGGCGATGCCCGTGCGCAAGGCAGCGTTACGCACGTGCTCCTGCATGGCTTTTTGCGCCGCCGCGCTGCTGCGCCGGGCCAGCGCACGGAGGATCTTGCGGTGCTCCTGCCAGGTTTCCATCGCCCGCTCCGGTCGGATGAACGGTAGTTTCTGGCTTTCCAGAAACACCTCGGCACTGGCGCTGAGGATGCTCACCATCGCCTGATTGCCACTGGCCAACAGAATGCGCTGGTGAAAAGCGAAGTCCAGCCGCGCGGCGGCCTCGAAATCACCGGCCTTGAGCTCCCGGCGCATGGCCTGGACATTGTCTTCGAGCCAATCCAGTTCCCCGGTGGTCAGCGTCATGGCCGCCAGCCCCGCCGCAAACCCCTCCAGGGCATAGCGCAACTGGAAGATATCCAGCGGGCTGGCCTGGGCCGTAAACGGCCAGGCCACGCCGTTTATCTCGGCTGCCGGCGGCGCCTGCACAAATACGCCCTTGCCCGGTTGCACACTGACCAGCCCCAGTGCGCTGAGCGACGACAAGGCCTCGCGCAAGGAAGCACGACTGACCCCCAATTGCATCGCCAGGTCCCGCTGCGAAGGCAAGGCATCGCCGGGGCCGAAGCCCTGCTCCTTGATCAGTTTGCGGATAGCTTGCAAGGCCGCTTCCGGTACGGCTTGGGCGATGGAATACATGGAAAACCCGAGGTTTCAGTCAACAGTGGGCCTAGTTGTAAAGCTATTCTCGGCAGCCGGCAAGCCACGCCCCAAAGGGGCTCGCGCGGTTTTGCCGACGCTCGAAAAGGGTGCGAAACCAGACCTGACTGTTCAGACCAGTCAGACCGCCGCACGCCTCGTAAAACCTGCCTTGCAGGCGTTTCAAAGCACCATGGCACGGGCTGTGCACTGGCAACACTCAGAAAATCCCTTCGCCCTTTTCGGAGAGTTGCCATGACCAAGCGTTGCAGCGTCCTGCTCACTGCCTTGTTTGCCAGCCTGATGCTCAGCCAGGCACCTGCCCAGGCCAATGGCCTGGACGATATCGTCGCCCGTGGCACCCTCAAGGTTGCCGTACCCCAGGACTTCCCACCATTCGGTTCGGTGGGCCCGGACATGAAACCACGCGGCCTGGACATCGACACCGCCAAATTGCTGGCCGAGCAACTCAAGGTCAAACTGGAGCTGACCCCGGTCAACAGCACCAACCGCATCCCGTTCCTCACCACCGGCAAAGTGGACCTGGTGATTTCCAGCCTGGGCAAGAACCCGGATCGCGAAAAGGTCATCGACTTTTCCAAGGCCTACGCGCCGTTCTATCTCGCAGTGTTCGGCCCTCCTGACGCGGCCATTGCAAGCCTCGATGACCTCAAGGGCAAGACCATCAGCGTGACCCGCGGCGCCATTGAAGATATCGAGTTGAGCGCCGTCGCCCCCAAGGAAGCCACGATCAAGCGCTTCGAAGACAACAACTCGACCATCGCCGCCTACCTCGCCGGCCAGGTGGACCTGATCGCCAGTGGCAACGTGGTGATGGTGGCGATCAGCGAGCGCAACCCCAAGCGTGTGCCGGCGCTGAAGGTCAAGCTCAAGGATTCGCCGGTGTATGTCGGGGTGAACAAAAACGAGCCGGCACTGCTGGAGAAGGTCAACCAGATCCTGGTCAGCGCCAAGGCTGATGGCAGCCTGGAAAAAAACGCGATGCAGTGGCTGAAAGAACCATTGCCTGCAGATCTCTGAAGCGGAGCTGATTGATGGCCTATCAATTCGACTTTGCGCCGGTGCTGGCCAATACCGACCTCCTGTTGCGCGGCGCGTTGTTCACCCTGGAACTGACCGCCATCGGCGCCATCCTGGGGGTGGCGCTGGGGATTGTCGGCGCCGTGGTGCGCGCATGGAAAATCCAGCCGTTTTGCTGGTTCTTCGGGGTGTATGTCGAGTTGATTCGCAACACACCGTTCCTGGTGCAGTTGTTTTTTATCTTCTTCGGCCTGCCGTCCCTGGGCCTGCAGATTTCCGAATGGCAAGCGGCGGTGTTGGCGATGGTGATCAACCTGGGCGCCTATTCCACGGAGATCATCCGGGCCGGCATCCAAGCGATTCCCCGCGGGCAACTGGAAGCGGCGGCAGCGCTGGCGATGACACGTTTTGAAGCGTTCCGCCACGTGGTGCTACTGCCGGCGCTGGGCAAGGTCTGGCCGGCCCTGAGCAGCCAGATCATCATCGTGATGCTCGGTTCGGCGGTGTGCTCGCAGATCGCCACTGAAGAACTGAGCTTTGCCGCCAACTTTATCCAGTCGCGCAACTTCCGCGCCTTTGAAACCTACGCGCTGACCACGCTGGTGTACCTGTGCATGGCGCTGATGATCCGCCAGTTGCTCAATTGGATCGGCCGTCGCTATGTGATGAGGAACAGCCATGAGTGATTTTTCGTTCTGGGACATCGTGCGCAACCTGCTGACCGGCCTGCAGTGGACGTTGCTGTTGTCGCTGGTGGCGTTTATCGGCGGTGGGCTGATCGGTCTGCTGGTAATGACCCTGCGCATCAGCAAAAAAGCGTTGCCGCGCAATATTGCCCGCACCTATATAGAACTGTTCCAGGGCACGCCGCTGCTGATGCAGCTGTTCCTAGTGTTCTTCGGCATCGCCTTGCTGGGGATCGATATCTCGCCGTGGCTGGCCGCCGCGATTGCCTTGACCCTGTTTACCAGCGCCTACCTGGCCGAGATCTGGCGCGGCTGTGTCGACTCCATTGCCCATGGCCAATGGGAAGCCTCCGCCAGCCTGGCGCTCAACCCTTATGAGCAACTGCGCTATGTGATCCTGCCCCAGGCCCTGCGTATTGCCGTGGCGCCAACGGTGGGTTTCTCGGTGCAGGTGGTCAAGGGCACAGCGGTGACGTCGATCATCGGCTTCACCGAACTGACCAAGACCGGCGGCATGCTCGCCAATGCCACCTTCGAGCCCTTCATGGTCTACGGCCTGGTTGCACTCGGTTACTTCCTGCTCTGCTACCCCTTGTCCCTCAGTGCCCGCTACCTGGAAAGGAGACTGCATGCCTCTGCTTAGAATATCCGCGCTGCATAAGTATTACGGCGATCACCATGTGCTCAAGGGCATCGATCTGACGGTCGAGGAAGGCCAGGTGGTGGCGATCATTGGCCGCAGTGGCTCGGGAAAGTCCACCTTGCTGCGCACCCTCAATGGCCTGGAGTCAATCAACGACGGGGTGATTGAAGTCGATGGCGAATACCTCGACGCGGCCCGAGCCGACCTGCGCAGCCTGCGGCAGAAAGTCGGCATGGTGTTCCAGCAGTTCAATCTGTTCCCCCATTTGACCGTGGGTGAAAACGTCATGCTCGCGCCCCAGGTCGTGCAAAAAGTACCCAAGGCCAAGGCCACGCAACTGGCGCGGCAGATGCTCGACCGTGTCGGGCTGGGGGAAAAGTTCGATGCATTTCCCGATCGCCTGTCTGGCGGCCAACAGCAGCGGGTGGCCATTGCCCGCGCCCTGGCAATGTCGCCCAAGGTATTGCTGTGCGATGAAATCACCTCGGCGCTGGACCCGGAGTTGGTCAATGAAGTGCTCAGCGTAGTGCGCCAACTGGCCAAGGACGGCATGACGCTGATCATGGTGACCCATGAGATGCGCTTTGCCCGGGAAGTGGGCGACAAACTGGTGTTTATGCACCAGGGCAAAGTGCACGAGGTGGGCGACCCGAAAACCCTGTTCGCCCAACCGCGCACCGCCGAACTGGCCAACTTCATTGGCTCGGTGGAACAGCCGGGCTGATACTCACCCCCAGTGGCATCCACTCAACCTGCACCCGCCCTTCGAGGGTGGTTTCGCGGCGCACAGAGAAAGCCTCCACCGGCAAGTAAGGGTCGATCTCAAGGTGGGCCGATAGCCGTCGGCCTGCCACCGGGACACCCGCCGCGCGGGCGATCAGGACCTGCCCGGGCATAAGGTGTTCGCTGACAGCCACGGACAGCGCACCCTCGGCGATCAGATCCACGGATCGCCCATCAACATGGGCGTGCCTGATACCCAGGGCAAAGGCGCCATCGCCGCCAAACCGAAAGCCCAGCCCTCCCGCAGGCGAGCCGCTGAACCGCAGTGCCATGGGAGCAGGATCGACACAGACCACGTTCAGCAACACCGTCCGCCGGCCCAGCGACTGCGCGCCTGCGTGCCCATCCAGCCCTTGCCCATGGCGCAAGACGCCGTAGTCCACCCGAGGCTGGCTCAGCGCTACCTGACACGTCGCGACGCTGGCCTCACTGGCCAGTAACGCCATCACAAACAACAAGCACCGAGAGAGGCTGCCCATCGACTTACAACCCACGGCAGGTAGCCGAGGCGGTTTCATACAATTTGTCATTGGAAGGCTCTGACTCAAGGTTCAGTTGCAACAGGCAGGGCGTCGTCGAGTCAGGCAACTCGACACTCAGGATTTGCTGGGGCTCGCTGTCATTCAGGAAGATCAGCCCTTCGCCCACCACGCTGGTCAGGAAAGCCTTGTCCGCTCCAAACACCGCAGCCCCCTGGGGTAACGCACGCCCACGCTGGTCATGAGCGGTCAACAGCACGCGGCGTGCACTGACCACCTTGAACTCCACGGTATTGAACGACCCGCGTGCGGCAGCGAGGGTGTGGGTGCCGTTCTTGAGGTCGACATGCTTGGGCAGGGATTGGGTCTGCACCTCCAGGTGGGTGTTGCTGTAGGCCGGCAACCCTGGGATGACCGCATGACCGCGATAGTCGGTCCAGACCGGGCCCTGGGGCGTGGAGACCTTGGCGCCCGCGATATTCCCCACCGACAGCAGGCCGAACGTGTCCTGTACCGCATAGGGCGAAAAGGACACCCCCTGCCCATGGGCGACCACGGCGCCCTGCAGTTGCCCGGTGTAGCTGGTGCCTGATGCTTCCCGGCTCATTCCGGCGCCGATGCGGGTGTAGCGCGGCATGACGTCGACCCGCCCATACACCGATTGCTGGCGCTCACTCAGGTCGCGTTCGGCGCCGACCTCATAGTCCACATACTCGTTGACCCGTTCCGACAGCGCGGTGCCGACATCGGAGCGACCGTTGCGCCGACTCGCAAAAGAGGTGAGGCGACGACTCTCGCCGAAGGGCACGCTGACTTGCAGGCGCAGTGACACGCCTTGCGAGGGGAGTTGCTCATTGGCCGCATAACGGCGCTTGCGCCGACGGGAGGGGCCTGTCTGAGAATCGGCGACCAGGGCGACATCAACCTCATTGAAGCGCTTGTTCCACGACGCAAATACATGCTCGGCGCCTTGCCCATCAAACTGCCGGTTGCGCGAATAGCTGAGGGAGAACGCGCCCAAAACCGGCTCGGCCCAACTTATGCCGGCGGTGTACTGGTGTTGGAACCTTGCGCCCAGGGCATCCCGAGTCGATGCCATGCCGGCCTCCAGCACATCACGATAACCCTGGCTCTGGGTGGTGACGCTCAGGTTGACTTCAACCCCCGCGCCCAAAGGGCTGCCCAACGACACGGCGCTGCGCGTCCCGCCCACTGCGTAGACTTTGTCTCGCGAGCGGTTGTGCCGTGCCGCAACCGTGACCCGCTGGAAAAAGACACGGCTCAATGTACCGCCAGCCGCGTGATAGTCATCGGTACCCAGCACACCGAGCCCCAGGGAGGTGCCTGCGCCCAGGCCCCAAGTGCCACTGCCCATCGCCACCACCGGCGACTCCCGGCCATTGGCGAGGGTTTCCCGCACTTTGCCCAGGGCAAAGTCGAAGCCCGGCGCCACCGGCACTTGAGCACCAAAAGACGCGGCGGGCACCACGAAGTTGCGCTTGCCACCCCGTGTACCGATGACACTCACGTCCAGGTCACTGGTGCCATTGAGCAGGGGCAGGCCTGTCAGGCTGAAGGGCCCTTCGGGCACCAGGGTCGAATAAATCAGCACGCCGGACTGGCGCACCTCGACCCTCGCCTGGCTGTGGGCCAAGCCTTCAACCACGACGCCGTTGGAACTCCCCAGGCGCGCAACACCATCCGGGAAGAGCTGCAGGCCCGAGAGTTGGAGGCCGCCAAACACCGGGCTGCGGCTGGAAATCTGGCCCACCTGGAAGGTCGACTGCAAGGCCGCGAAATCGCGCTGGGCATAGGCATATACGTGTTCACTACGGCCCCTGCCGTTATCGGAAATATAGAACTGTCGACTGCGCACCACCCAGTTGCCCAGGTTGAATCCCGCCTCGGTGTAGGCCGAGACAAAACGACTGGAGCCATCGCGCGCATGGCTGTCGAAGCCCAGCACATCGTAGTTGAGCATGGCGGCCGTCCCGCCCTGGCTGAAGCTGCCCACCTCCCACTCTGGCTCGCGCAACGATTGCGTGGGCACCACCAGGGACACTTCGTCACTGCCGGGGCGCAACCTGACGAGCGTCGCCGGGAATTCGCCAAGAAAGTCGTGACACGCCTGCTCAGCCGTCACGCCAGCCTGCAGGACCGCCGACGGCACCCGCAAACCCGCCTTGTCCAGCAGCCCGCGGGTAAAACACAGCTGCCCTTGATAGTCGAAACGCGCATCGACCAGCCCCAACGCCGTGCCATTGACCCGCAGCCCGACCACCTGTACGCCCTCGCGAAAGCGCGCAGCGCTGCGAAAGTACTCCGAGACTTTTGGATCAATGCCGTGCGTGGTCAGGGCGGCCAGATCAAACCCGTCGCCCAACTGGATGGCCTGCGCGTCCCCCTGGACCCCGAATAGGGTTGCCAGGCCCATGAACAGCCCCGAGCAACACGCACCGCCGGCCCCTTTGCCCACCGCCCGCTCAAACCCCATGGTCGGTGACATCTGCTTGATAGCTGTCGACACTGAACCCGTACACCGTCGCGGGCTGCAGAACCACCGAGGTGACATCGGACTGCGGCCCGTGGGTATCGACCACCAGTACTTCACCCGGCAGGACATAGCTGCGCGGCAGGGTCGCCAGTTGCTTGCCGGGCAACAGTTGCACCTCCAGCGCCAGGCGCACCACATATGCGCTGTCGTTATGCACAACCAAGCCGCCGCCCTGGCGTTTCCACTTCAACAACTCCCAGGGTGCCTGGTGCCTGGCCAACCCCCTGGGGTGCAGGATCAGTGGCAGGTTCTGCCGCAAGGTAATGCCAATGGTCGTACCACCGGGGCTACGTGCCTGGGGAATCCCTTCAAAGGACACACGTTTCAACCGCTGGGTCTTGAGCGGCGCCCCAGCCGTGCTGATAAAACGCACGAGCTGGGTTTCACCTGCCTCGACCCGGGTAATCGGCGGCGTGACTATCAACAATGGCTCTTGATCTTCAGGAATGTTTTCAATCACCGAGTGAAGTAACGCGGGCCCCGGGTCGGTGTTCTTGATATTGATCGTCGCTTCACCGTCTTCTTCATATAGCACCACGACCGTTGTTTCGGGCTGCATGCCATCGGCGACCGTAATGCCACTTGCGCATAACAACAAACCGGCACACCAGAACAGCGTCACACTTGCTTTCAAAAAACAACTCACCGTGGTTTCTCCGCAACAACCCAGACAAACAGCAAGAAAATAAACAGCCATGCAAAAGCAGCCGACAAGTTACGAAAGCGTTATGAAAACTTCCGTTTCAATATCGGCTGCTTTTATAAGTCCTTAGATGTAACTAAGTACTAAAGTAGCGCGGCCATCCAGCGTGACATCACGGGTCAGGTCCAAGTCCTGTGCCCTGTTGATGACCGCCTTCACCGCAATCACCCCTGTCAGCTGGGAGATTGACGCGGGGGTAACGGTAGAGCCGTTACGCCACGAATACTGGCTGGGTGCCTGCGCGACTTTCCCGTCGCTGTTCTGCCAGGCGCCGGTGCTGACCCGCATGATCGGGTTCAACACGACACCTGAAGACCTCAGGTCCCTGAGCGTGACCGAGTACCCTCCGGTACGCCGGGACGATACAGCGCCCAGCCCGAAGTTCTGCGCCTCGGTATAGCCAGTGCCGAGGATCCCGGTGACCTTGCTGCCTGCCTGCAGGTCAGTCAGGGCCAGGGCGAACTTGGCCGGGGTAGTGCCGCAGTTGACGGCCACCGACGTGGTTTTCTCTTCACGGGGGTTGAAGGCGGTCTGGGACAGTTCACCGGAGCGAATGGTCCCGTAGTCGATGATGCCACCGCCGCCCAGGCTCAGATTGCAGGCTGTGGGGGTGATCGTCCCGCGTACGACCAGTTGCGCAACGTTTGTTGCTTGAGCGCCAATACTGGCTGCCAGACAAATAATGCCTACTGTCAAACCTACTGCTTTTTTCATGATCGACCTGTCGTTGAAAAGTGTCAGGCATTATTTATCCGAGCGGAGATTCTGTTCTCCATTATTAGTTCATCCTTGAAACACAAAGCATAGATAAATAACACCACGGCTTGATTGCCGAATGACAGTTTCGCCCCTGGGCCCACTCAATAAATATAAGACAACACCTTAAACCCTGTGAGACTCATAAAAAACAACTGTCCCTTTTACTAACCCCCCAAGTAGTCCGGAACAAGTTATGGTCCAGCACATTTACGTGAATAATGTAGGAAATAACATAAAAAGCCCAAGTCGCAAAAAATCGTGCAACTTCCTTCACGGACCAAGAGTGATGTCATCGGTCATACGGAAATTTGCCCTACATTTCCTACAAAATTTGATCGAGAGCAGGGGTAGGACAAATCACCAAGCACTACGCGTTGGCGTCAGCGTTTGATCGTGGCACGATGGCGAGGTTATCGACCGAGATCCCCTAACCATGCCGCAATCCCAAGCCAAGAATCTGTCCTTGATCGCCGCCATCGACCTGGGCTCCAACAGCTTTCATATGGTCGTGGCCAAGGCCCAGAACGGTGAGATCCGCATCCTTGAGCGACTCGGCGAAAAGGTACAACTGGCTGCCGGCATCGACGACGAGCGCAAGCTCAACGAAGAGTCCATGCAACGCGGGCTCGATTGCCTCAAGCGCTTTGCCCAACTGATCAATGGCATGCCCCAGGGCGCCGTGCGTATCGTCGGCACCAACGCATTGCGCGAAGCGCGCAACCGTGGCGAATTCATCCGCCGCGCCGAGGAGATCCTCGGGCACCCGGTGGAAGTCATCTCCGGCCGTGAAGAAGCGCGCCTGATCTACCTCGGCGTTTCCCACACGCTGGCCGACACCCCTGGCAAGCGTCTGGTGGCGGACATTGGCGGCGGCAGCACCGAGTTCATCATCGGCCAGCGCTTCGAACCGTTGCTGCGTGAGAGCCTGCAAATGGGCTGCGTCAGCTACACCCAGCGTTATTTCAAGGACGGCAAGATCACCCCGGCCCGCTACGCCCAGGCGTATACGGCGGCGCGGCTGGAGATCATGAGCATCGAGCATGCCTTGCATCGCCTGACCTGGGATGAAGCCATCGGCTCATCCGGCACCATCCGCGCCATCGGCCTGGCCCTGAAGGCTGGCGGCCATGGCACTGGTGAGGTGAATGCCGAAGGCCTGGCGTGGCTCAAGCGCAAGCTGTTCAAGCTCGGTGATGCCGATAAAATCGACTTCGAGGGCATCAAGCCTGATCGCCGGACTATCTTCCCGGCCGGCCTGGCGATCCTTGAAGCCATCTTCGACGCCCTCGAACTGCAGCGTATGGACCATTGCGATGGTGCGCTGCGTGAAGGCGTGCTCTATGACCTGCTGGGCCGTCATCATCATGAAGACGTGCGTGAGCGCACCCTGGGCTCGCTGATGGAGCGCTACCACGTCGACCTGGAACAAGCGGCACGGGTCGAGCGCAAGGCGCTGCATGCCTTTGACCAGGTCGCCGAGGATTGGGAGCTTGAAGAAGGGGTCTGGCGGGAGCTGCTGGGCTGGGCGGCCAAGGTCCATGAAGTGGGGCTGGATATCGCCCACTACCATTACCATAAGCACGGCGCGTACCTGATCGAGCACTCTGACCTGGCGGGTTTTTCCCGGGAAGACCAGCAGATGCTGGCGTTGCTGGTGCGCGGTCATCGCCGCAATATTCCCAGGGACAAGTTCGCCGAATTCGGCGCCGAGGGCATCAAGCTGATTCGCCTGTGTGCCCTGCTGCGCTTTGCGATTCTGTTCCATCACATTCGCGGCACCCACCAGATGCCGCAGGTCACCCTGCACGCCCGTGGCGACAGCCTGGATGTGGTGTTCCCCGAAAATTGGCTGGATGAACACCCCTTGACCCAGGCGGATTTTGCCCAGGAGGCCGAATGGCTGACACGGGTAGGCTTTACCCTGAACGTCCACTGACCTGGCAACGCACCGGATGCCTGGCTGGCGTCCGGTGCGCGACTTCACGACGCCCCTAAACGCTCGAGGTCTGTGGCACACCCGGCTTGAAGGCCGGCTCCTGGATAGCCTGGGAAGCCTGTTCATAGCCATAGGCAATCGAAAGCAACGTGGCCTCGCTGTTGCCCGTACCACACAAGTGAATCGCGGTCGGCATCCCCTCCTCATCCATACCCGAAGGCACCGATATACCGGGGTAACCTGCTGCGGCGGCGCCGTAGTAACTGTGTGAGTGGAAGTTCGACACAATGGCATCGAGCTTGTGTTCATTGAGCGGCTTGTCGAGAGCGTTGCTGAACGTGGGGATAACGGATGCCCACAGGCTCTCGCGCTGCTCATCCGTCAGCTGCAGGCCGTTGATAAAGGCCAGCAGATCCTGGTCAGGCTCCCCCGGCCGCCTGTCGCGCTCATTGAATGCAATCAGCTCAGACAACGACTTCACGGGCAACCCTTCCCGTGTGGCCAGGTACGCTTCCAGTCTCGGCTTGATGCCGGCAATAAGCGCGGCGTTGTATTGATGGTAGGTTTGCTGCGATACATCAGCATCCGGCGCGGTGATCGGCACCATGACGGCACCCTTGGACGCCAGGAGTTGGATAGCGTCCTCAAAATGCTTTTTGTCCGCGCGCATGGCCGGATCCCTGGCTTCTTCTTGCGTCAACTCGGGCACTGGGGTGTAGCCGATCCGCTTGCCCTGCAAGGCATCCGGCTTCAGCCCGGCAGTGTAGACGGTTGTTTGTGTCATGGCGTTCAGCGCTTCGCCGGCATCGCGTATGTTGCGCGTGAACGTGCCCACCGCGTCCAGCCTCGAACTGGTCATCACGCCCTCGGTGCTCACCAGCCCGGCCGTTGTTTTTACCCCGAACACACCGTTGTAGGCCGCCGGGGCAATGATCGAACCATTGGTCTCGACCCCCAATGCCAGTGGGACATGCCCCTGGGCAACCGCCACCGCCGAACCGGAACTCGAACCCGCCACCTGCCCTCCCAGCCGATGCGGGTTGAGGGTTTGCCCGCCACGGGAACTCCATCCGTCAACCGGCACGTCGGAGCGAAAGTTGGACAGCTCGCTCATGTTGGTTTTGCCCACGATGACCGCACCCGCGTTGAGCAAGTTATCCACAACCTTGGCGTTTTTTTTCGTCGGTAATCCCACCAACGCACGGGAACCCGCGCTGGTCTGCATTTTCCCACTGGTTTCAAAGACATCCTTCAGAGCGATCGGAACGCCATGCAAAAAACCGCGCACGTTACCGTTGGCACGCTCCAGGTCACGCGCTTTTGCCTGCTCACGGGCATCAGGATTGACTTCAAGAAACGCATTGCCGCCCTGCAAACCCTGGTCGATATTGGCGATGCTTTTCAGCGAATCCTTTACCAGGGCCTCTGAAGTGACCGTCGCCTGGCTCATGCCCGACGCCATCACGTGCGCGCTGCGATAATCCTTTGGCGGCGAAGTGAACGCATCAAGTAGCCCCGTACCTCCCACTCCCATTCCTACGACTGGCCCCATCATTGAAACTCCTTAGCTGTCACCGGCTATCGTCTGATAGCCCGGTGTCAGTCTAGGAATGGAAAGAGGCGGCTCCCAACCTGGCATATCTGAAGCGCCTGTCCGACCGGTCAGAGGTGGACGTAGGCTCAGGCCAGTATCAGCGTACGGCCAGCAGCGGGCTGCCCAGCCGCTCCAGTAACGTCGCCTGCGCACTGCGCGGGTTCTGGTTGCCGGTCGGGGTGTTGCGCACGTAGCGCCCATCCGACTGCAGGCTCCAGCTGTGGGTGTTATCGGTGAGATAACTCTCCAGCTCTTTCTTGACCCGCATGATCAGCTTCTTGCCTTCTACCGGGAAGCAAGTCTCTACCCGCTTGTCGAGGTTGCGCTCCATCCAGTCGGCACTGGAAAGGAACATCTGCTCTTCACCACCATTGAGGAAGTAGAACACCCGCGTGTGCTCCAGGAAGCGGCCGATGATCGAACGCACGTGGATATTGTGCGACACCCCGGCAATACCCGGACGCAGGCAGCACATGCCGCGCACCACCAGGTCGATGCGCACGCCGGACTGGCTGGCCTTGTACAGCGCACGGATGATCTTCGGGTCGGTCAGCGAGTTGAACTTGGCGATGATATGCGCCGGCTTGCCGTCGAGGGCGAACTGGGTTTCGCGGGCAATCATGTCAAGCATGCCCTTCTTCAGGGTGAACGGCGCATGCAGGAGCTTTTTCATGCGCAGCGTCTTACCCATGCCGATCAACTGGCTGAACAGTTTGCCGACGTCTTCGCACAGTGCGTCGTCGGAAGTCAGCAGGCTGTAGTCGGTGTAGAGCTTGGCGTTGCCGGCGTGATAGTTACCGGTGCCCAGGTGTGCGTAACGCACGATTTCCCCGGCTTCGCGGCGCAGGATCAACATCATCTTGGCGTGGGTCTTGAAGCCGACCACACCATAGATCACCACCGCGCCGGCTGCTTGCAGGCGGCTGGCCAGTTGCAGGTTGGACTCTTCGTCGAACCGCGCACGCAGCTCGATCACCGCCGTGACTTCCTTGCCGTTACGCGCGGCGTCCACCAGCGCATCGACGATTTCCGAGTTGGCGCCGCTGCGGTACAGGGTCTGGCGCACGGCCAGTACATGGGGGTCCTTGGCGGCCTGGCGCAGCAGGTCGACCACCGGGGTGAACGACTCGAAGGGGTGCAGCAGCAAGATGTCCTGCTTGCTGACCACGCTGAAGATGTTCTCGCTGTTTTGCAGCAGTTTCGGGATCTGCGGAGTGAACGGCGTGTATTGCAGCTCCGGATGGCTGTCCAGGCTGGTGATGCTGAACAGGCGCGTCAGGTTCACCGGGCCATTGACCTGATACAGCTCGGTCTCGGCCAGGTTGAACTGCTTGAGCAGGTAGTCCGAGAGATGTTTGGGGCAGGTATCCGCCACTTCCAGGCGCACCGCGTCGCCGTAGCGCCGCGAGAACAGCTCGCCGCGCAGGGCGCGGGCCAGGTCTTCGACGTCTTCGGTGTCGACCGCAAGGTCAGCGTTACGGGTCAGGCGGAACTGATAGCAGCCCTTGACCTTCATGCCCTGGAACAGGTCATCGGCATGGGCGTGGATCATCGACGAAAGAAATACATAGTTATCGCCAGCCCCCCCGACCTCTTCCGGTACCTTGATGATGCGTGGCAACAGGCGCGGCGCCGGGATGATCGCCAGGCCCGAGTCACGGCCAAAGGCATCGATCCCTTCGAGCTCGACGATAAAGTTCAGGCTCTTGTTCACCAGCAGCGGGAACGGGTGCGTCGGGTCCAGGCCAATCGGGGTGATGATCGGCGCGATCTCGTCACGGAAGTAGCGACGCACCCAGGTCTTGAGCTTGACGGTCCAGTTGCGCCGACGGATGAACCGCACCTGATGCTTTTCCAGTTCCGGCAACAGGATGTCGTTGAGGATGGCGTATTGACGGTCCACATGGCCGTGTACCAGCTCGCTGATGCGGGCCAGGGCCTGGTGCGGCTGCAGGCCATCGGCGCCAGCCTGTTCACGGGCAAAGGTGATCTGTTTCTTGAGGCCGGCGACACGGATCTCGAAGAACTCGTCCAGGTTGCTGGAGAAGATCAGCAGGAACTTCAGGCGCTCGAGCAGTGGGTAGGACTCATCCAGTGCCTGTTCCAGAACACGGATGTTGAATTGCAGTTGGGACAGCTCGCGATGGATATACAGGCTGCTGTCATCCAGGTTCGGAATCACGATAGGCGGTGCCGCCACCACCGGCTCAGTAATCACGGCAGGCTGCTCAGGCACAAGCTCCGGCGGGGTTTCGGCCACCTGTTCAACCACCGGGTGAGCGTCTTTTACGGCAACGTCTGTGAGTCCTTCGGTATTCATCGAGTGTTCCTGTGAGGGCTATTGTTGCTCTCTAAGCAATTGGGCGGCACGGGCGGCAAAGTAAGTCAGGATGCCATCGGCACCCGCACGTTTAAAGGCAGTCAGGGACTCGAGGATCACTCCTTCACCCAACCAGCCATTTTGAATCGCAGCCATGTGCATGGCGTATTCACCACTGACCTGATAGACAAAGGTCGGCACCTTGAATTCCTCCTTGACCCTATAAAGGATGTCCAGGTACGGCATGCCGGGCTTGACCATCACCATATCGGCGCCTTCGGCCAGGTCCGCCGCCACTTCGTGCAAGGCTTCGTGGCTGTTGGCCGGGTCCATCTGGTACGAGGCCTTGTTGGCCTTGCCCAGGTTCAACGCCGAGCCGACCGCATCGCGGAACGGCCCGTAGTAGGCGCTGGCGTACTTGGCCGAATAGGCCATGATCCGCACATTGACGTGGCCGGCCAGCTCCAGCGCCTCACGGATTGCCTGGATACGACCGTCCATCATGTCCGACGGGGCCACCACCTGGGCGCCCGCGGCGGCATGGGACAGCGCCTGCTTGACCAGGGCATCGACGGTGATGTCGTTCTGCACATAGCCTTCTTCATCCAGGATCCCATCCTGCCCGTGGGTGGTGAACGGGTCCAGCGCCACGTCCGTGATCACCCCCAGCTCCGGAAAGCGCTCGCGCAGGGCGCGGGTCGCGCGCTGGGCAATCCCTTCGGGGTTCCAGGCCTCGGCGGCGTCCAGGGACTTGAGCCCGGCCGGCGTGACCGGGAACAGTGCCAGCGCCGGAATCCCCAGCTCGACCCACTGCGCGGCTTCTTCGAGCAGCAGATCAATGGTCAAGCGCTCGACGCCCGGCATCGACGCCACCGCTTCCCGACGATTTTCACCGTCCAGCACAAACACCGGCAGGATCAGATCATCCACCGTCAGTACGTTTTCACGCACCAGGCGGCGAGAAAAATCATCACGACGGTTGCGGCGCAGGCGGGTAGCGGGAAACAGGCGTTGGGCGGGGGTAAAGCTCACGGCAGACTCCTGAGCCCGGCTTGACGGGCGAGCGTGACAGTTATAAGCGGTCATTATGACGAAGGAATGACAGTTGTGCTTACTCATGCGACCTGTCGCCGCATTCACGGTTTCTGTAGGAAATGTTCACTTCATGACACATCTCGATACTTTCATGAATGTCCACGAAGGCGTAGGCTGCGCGTTCATTTCGCCAGCACCCAGACAATGCTCCAACAATTTCTGAATGACTTTGGCTACTTTGCCCTCTTCCTGGGGACGTTCTTCGAAGGTGAGACCATTCTGGTTCTCGCAGGCTTCCTTGCGTTCCGCGGATACATGGATATCAACGTAGTGGTGGTGGTCGCGTTCTTCGGCAGCTACGCCGGCGATCAGCTCTGGTACTTCATGGGCCGCAAGCATGGGCGCAAATTGTTGGCACGCAAGCCACGCTGGCAGTTGATGGGTGATCGGGCGTTGGAGCACATCCGCCGGCATCCGGATATCTGGGTGCTGAGTTTCCGTTTCGTCTATGGCCTGCGCACGGTCATGCCCGTGGCCATCGGCCTGTCAGGCTACCCGCCGGGACGCTACCTGTTGCTCAACGGCATTGGCGCGGCGATCTGGGCGGCTGCGCTGGGGGCGGCGGCCTACCACTTCGGCGCCGTGCTCGAAGGCATGCTGGGCAGCGTCAAGAAGTACGAGCTCTGGGTGCTGGGCGCCTTGCTCGTGCTCGGCCTGGGCTTGTGGCTGCGCCGGCGCATCCGCAACGCCCGCCTGGCCCGGGAAACCTGCGCCGCCGAGAAGGCCCAATTGGCGCAGGAACAACTGGCCGAGAAAAAGCCCGAGCCTACGACGCCAATCGAGTAAGCCGCGCCTCACTCCATCGTTGCGCATAGAACTGCCAGTTGGCCCACAGCGGCTTCCAACTGGCAAAGGCGTGGTCACGCCAAAGATCACCGGCTCTTTTTCGTCTTCTTCCGGGAACGAGCCAAACGAACGCCCCCAAATAATGAACACCCCGCCTTGGTTGCGATCCATGTAGAGAGCCTTCTGTGCATGGCGGCCCAGCCGCTCGAGCACAATCAGGGCAATGAACAACGGTACCGCGCAAGGAACGAAGTCCAAGGGCCAGTCCGGTCGACTATTGTCATATCAAGATTAGGGCGAATGGCCGGATGCCCCATTGGCAATGACCGAAAAATAAGTAGACATTTAACGCCATAAATCAGGAGAAATGCCCATGAGCAAAAAGATTGCAGTGATCCTTTCCGGCTGTGGCGTGTACGACGGCGCTGAAATCCATGAAAGTGTGATCACCTTGCTGCGCCTGGACCAGCGCGGCGCCGAGGTTCAGTGCTTCGCGCCGGATATTGCGCAAATGCATGTGATCAACCACCTCACGGGCGAAGAAATGCCCGAGTCGCGCAATGTTCTGGTGGAGTCTGCGCGCATCGCCCGGGGCGAGGTGAAGGACATTCGCGAGGCCCGCGTGGAGGAGTTCGACGCATTGATCGTGCCCGGCGGTTTTGGTGCGGCGAAGAACCTATCGACCTTTGCTGTCGAAGGCGCCGGCTGCAGCGTCAACCCGGATGTACTGGCACTGGCCGAAGCCTTCGCCGAAGCAGCCAAGCCCGTGGGGCTGATCTGCATCTCGCCAGCCTTGGCGGCAAAAATCTACGGCCCCGGCGTGACCTGCACCATCGGCAACGACACCGACACGGCGGCGGCCCTGGACAAGATGGGCGCCACCCACCAGGAATGCGCGGTAGACGAGATCGTCGAAGACAAGGCGCGCAAACTGGTGAGCACGCCGGCCTACATGTTGGGCAAGAACATCAGCGAAGTGGCATCGGGCATCAACAAGTTGGTGGACCGGGTGCTGGAACTGACCCACGAGAACGACTGAGTCGTCTCTGACTATTCACAGCAGCGATGTGGGAGCTGGCTTGCCTGCGATAGCATCACCTCGGTTTAACTGACACACCGAGGCGCCTGCATCGCGGGCAAGCCCGCCCCACTTTTGACCGCTGGCGTGCTTAAGAAGCCGACACCCGGCGCTTTTCGGCCAGGCGGCTGCGGCTGTACAACACCACAATCGCAATGATCGCCACCGCCTGGGCGCTCAATGAATACGCATCGGCGTGGATGCCCAGCCAGTCGAAGTCAAAGAACGCCACCGGCCGGGTGCCGAAGATGCCCGCTTCCTGCAATGCCTTGACGCCATGCCCGGCGAACACCACCGACAGCGCGCACAGCAGCGCGGCGTTGATCCCGAAGAACAGCGCCAGCGGCAATTTCGCCGAGCCGCGCAGAATGATCCACGCCAGGCCCATCAGCAACACCAGCGCCGTGGCACCACCGGCCAACACGGCGTTATGCCCGGCTGGACCGGCCTGCAGCCACAGGGTTTCGTAGAACAGGATCACTTCGAACAGTTCACGGTACACCGAGAAGAACGCCAGGATCGCAAACCCAAAACGCCCACCACCGCCGACCAGGCTGCTCTTGATGTAGTCCTGCCAGGCGGCCGCGTGGCGGCGGTCATGCATCCACACGCCCAGCCACAGCACCATCACGCTGGCGAACAGTGCCGTACAACCTTCCAGCAACTCGCGCTGGGCGCCACTGACGTCAATGACATATGCCGCCAGCGCCCAGGTCGCCGCGCCGGCTACCAGGGCCAGGGCCCAACCGACGTTGACGCTGCGCACCGCCGATTGCTGGCCGGTGTTGCGCAGGAAGGCGAGGATCGCCGCCAGCACCAGGATCGCTTCCAGCCCTTCACGCAACAGGATCAGCAAGCCCGAGATGTAGCTCAAGGACCAGCTCAAGCCGTCGCCGCCCAACAGGCCGGCCGACTCAGTGAGTTTGCCCTTGGCCACGTCCAGGCGCTGTTGGACTTGCTCGATCGGCAGCCCGTCCTGCAACGACTGCCGATAGGCCATCAAGGCCTTCTCAGTGTCCTTGCGCACATTGGCGTCGACGTTATCCAGGGAGCTTTCCACCAGCTCGAAACCTTCCAGGTACGCCGCTACCGACAGGTCGTAGGCCTGTTCATGCTCGCCACTGCGGAACGCCGCCAGGCTCTTGTCCAGCGTGGCAGCGGTGTATTCCAGCAACTGCGCCGGGCCACGCTGGACCTGCGGCGGCTGCGCACGCTGGGCGCGGAACACCCGGACCGCCTCCGGCCCTTCGGCGGCCAGCACTTCTTCCGGGGTCTGGCGGGCAAGGTCGGCCAGGTTGAAGGATTTTTCGCTTTTTGCTGCGGCCGGGTCGGCGGTGAAGCCGGCGATATAGGTCGCCAGGTCCCAGCGCTGACGGTCATCCAACTGGTCGGCGAACGACGGCATATCGGTGCCTTCGACGCCCAGGCCCAGGGTGTTGTAGATGCCATACAGGCTCAGGCGGTCCAGGCGCTGTGCATCGCGCAGGTTGGCCGGCGGCGGGGTCATGCCGACACCGGCCGGGCCATCGCCCGCCCCGGCGTCACCGTGGCACACCGAGCAATGCTGGGCGTACAGCGGCGCACCCCGTGTCGGGTCTGGGGTAATGGCCGGTGCCTGGCTGACTTCATAGGCCGCCGCCAATTGCGCACCCAGTTGCCGTGCCTGGCGCGCTACCGCGTTGCCGTCCTGATGGGTGGTGACGGCGCCCAGCAGCTCATCGACGCCTTTGACCAGGGCCGCACGCTCGGGCTTGTCGGGCAGGTCTGCCACCAGCCCCTGCAGCACACCGAGAAACTCCACCTGCTCACGGTATTCGGACTCATCGACCACCTTGCCCGCCTCCACCGTCGGCGGATAGTCAGCGCCAATGTAGTCCAGCAAATGCAGGGCCTGGGGCGCACCTTCTGCGGTGGCAGCCAACAGATTGAAGCTGCACGACACCAACGCCGGCAACAACAGCCAGGCGAGAAAACGGGAGGGGGCAGTCATGAATGAATCTCAGATGGAAACAAGAAGTAACATATTGTCGAATGTTAATGGGTTTGACTCAAGGCGTTAGTGCTTTGTCCGCCGAAATGACCCGCCCAGGTCTTCAATACACCCACGGAAAAGCCATTGTTTTGCCAGTAACGAAGCCTATAATGCGCCGCCTTCGTTATCGCGAATCGGCATTTCAGCTCCTCGTTTTATGAGGAATGTGTAGGAAAGGCTTTTCCTGCGATTGGTTATTCGGCCCGACCAGCACCTTCGGCCGATTACGCTCAGGGAAGCAGCATTCCAATGGCATCTCGCGTCTTCATCTCCCTTGCCCTCGCTGCGGTCACGCTGCTGTCGGGCTGTTCGATGTTCCGCAGTTACGACTCGGAACTGCAAGCCACTAACCAGCAATTGGCCAGCGGCAATGTCGACGGTGCACTGACCCTGCTGGAGAAAAACAACAGCAGCGAAGACAAAGACCTTCTCTACTATTTCGAAAAAGGCGAGTTGCTGCGCGCCAAGGGTGACCTGGCCGGCAGCCAGGCGGCCTGGCACCGCGCAGACCTGGTGGTGTACAAGTGGGAAGAGTCGGTCAAGTTCGACACTGAGCGCTATCTGGCGCAGTTCGGCAGCTTCCTGGTCAATGACAAGGTGCGGCGCTACGAAGGGTATGACTATGAAAAAGTCATGCTCACCACCCAGATGGCGTTGAATCTGCTGGCGGTCAACGACTTCGACGGCGCCCGGACCGAAATCAAGAAAACCCACGAACGCGAAGCGGTGATCGCCGAACTACGGGACAAGGAATACCTCAAGCGCGAAAACGCAGCCGAACGCCAGGGCGTCGCCACCCAGTTCAAGGACTTGCGCGGCTACCCGGTGGAAAGCCTCGACGCGCCGGACGTGGTGGGCCTGAAGAACAGCTACCAGAGCGCTTTCAGTCATTACCTGGCCGGTTTCGTCTACGAAGCCCTGGGTGAAAAAGACCTGGCCGCGCCGGGCTATCGCAAGGCCGCCGAACTGCGCCCCAACACACCGCTGCTGGAACAGGCCCTGCTCGATCTGGACGCGCCCAGCGTGGCGGCTGACGAAAGCGACGTGCTGATCGTAGTCCAGAGCGGCCTGGCGCCGGCTCGCGACTCGATCCGCCTGCCACTGCCGATCCCTATCGACGGGCATTGGGTAATCACACCGCTGTCGTTCCCGGTGATCAAGCCAGACACCTCGACGGCCACCTTTGCGCAGATCGGCGTCGATGGCCGGCAGCAGAACCTCACGGCCCTCAACAGCACCACCGCCATGTCCCGCCGCGCCCTGCGCGACGACATGCCAGGGATCATCCTGCGCACCACCGTGCGCGCCATCAGCCGTGGTGTGACACAAAAGAACCTGAACCAGACCAACCCCATGGCCGGCCTAGTGTTGGGCATCGCCTCCGCCGTCACCGAGGGCGCCGACACCCGCACCTGGCGCACCCTGCCGGACGTCACCCAGGTCACGCGCCTGCGCCTCAAGCATGGCGAGCACCAAGTGAGCCTGCCCAATGCCCTGGGCGGCACGCTGGTGACGGTCAAGGCCGAACAACCCCACCAGGTGATTACCTTGCGCGTGGTCGGCAACCAGGTATTCGCCAGCGGCCTGGCGGCCCATGTGGTCGCGAGCAACCCGGGCCAGGCCGTGGCCAGCCTCAAACAACCTTAAGGAGCACGCTATGCGTCATTTCATCCTCGGCGCCCTGGCGCTGATTTTCCTCGCCGGTTGCGCCACCCCGCCGCCGGAACCTGGCAGCGCGGCGAGCAAAGTCGTGGTGATGGGCAAGTTCAAGGGGATTGCCGTGGGCGCGATTCGCGTGGCCCGCGAAAACGGCTTCCTGACCGCCAAGGTGCAGTTGAGCAACATCACCAGCAGCAACCAGATGATGTATTACCGCTTCGCCTGGCTGGGCGCCGATGGCTTCCCGGTGGGCGACGAAGAAACCTGGAAAGTGCTGAACCTCTACGCCAACCAGGCCACTTTCCTGCCGGCTATCGCCAACCTGCCCCAGGCCGCCGACTTCCGCCTTGAAGTCAAGACGCCTTGAACCTGCCCCCTATTCAGTTTTCGAGAGACCTTCCCATGTTTGCACGCTTTTCGTTCCTCGCCGTGATCGCCGCCCTGGCCAGCGGCTGCGCCAACACCTCGCCGGTCATCGGCGGCAAAAACATCAGCTACGGCGATACCAAGGCCGTGGAATTGGTGACCAACGAGTTCGGGTCCACCGACCTGCAGATGATCGCCGAAAGCATGACCCGCTCCCTGGCGCAGTCCGGCATTCTCCAGGGCCGCCCGGTGGTGCAGGTGTATGACGTGAAGAACAAGACCAGCGAATACATCGATACCCGCGAGATCACCACCTCGATCAAGACCCAACTGATGAAGACCGGCACCGCCCGCTTCGCCAGCGACAACACCGACATGCAAAGCCAGGTCGACCAGCTCAAGCTGCAAAACCAGAGCGGCCTGTACAAGAAGTCCACGGTCAGCAAGACCGGCAACATGGTCGCGGCCAAGTACCGCCTGGAAGGCTCCATCAGCTCCATCGTCAAGCGCAGTGCCGACTACAAGGACGTGTTCTACAAGTTCAGCCTGCAACTGGTCGACGTCGAAAGCGGCCTGGCCGAATGGATGGACGAAAAAGAAATCCGCAAGACCACGGAGCGCTAAACCATGCGCCTATGGATCGGCATCATCGGCTTGCTTTGCACGTTTGGCGCCTGGGCGGCACCGAAAATTGCCGTCACAGACCTGGCCTACGAGGCGCGCGTAGAGGAATACATCCACGCAGTCTCGGCCAGCAACAACTTCCAGGCCAGCGCCTATAACGCCAGTGGCGCGTCCAGCTACAGCGAGTTTGAAAGCCGCAGCAGCTACATCGAACAGGGCGAACTGCGCAAATTCAGCGGTGATATCAAGGGCGAGATCCTCAAGTCGCGCCAGTTCCAACTGGTCCAGGGCACGCCCTACACCAGCGAAGCCAAGGGCGATGTGTACGACGTGATCAAGCGGATCAAGGCCGGCCACTTCAAGGGTGCGGACTATGTGCTGTTCGGCACCCTATCGGACATCGACTTCACCCGGGACATCAACGCCCTGGATCACACCAGCAGCTATTCGGCGGTGCTGGGGCTGAGCGTGGTGGCGGATTTCAGTCTGATCAACACCCGCACCTATGAAATCACCTCGGCGTTTACCGCCATGGGCGAAGGCCAGGACACCAAGCTGGTGAGCAGTCGTGATGTGCGCGTGAACCTGAACCGGCCACGGGTGGTGAGGGAAGTGTCGAAAGCCTTGGGTGAGGACGTGGCACGCCAGCTACAAGAGCAGTTGGGCGGCGGCTATCAAGAGCCCGGCCAGCCTGCGTTGCGCAATAACCTGCCAAGGGACGAAGCGCCGAAAATCCTGCGCTGAACCTCAATGGCTCGGCTAGCACACATCAATGTGGGAGCTGGCTTGCCGGCGATCGCATCAGCGCGGTGTATCAGTGACACCGCGGCGCGTGTATCGCAGGCAAGCCAGCTCCCACAGTTTTGATTGGGTTTATTCAGTCAGGCGGTGGCGCGGTGCAGGCTGGCGAGGAAACCCGCAGCGCCCACGAACAACCCGGCAAACGTGCGGTTCACGCGTTTCTGCTGCTTGGGCGTGCGCAACAGGCGCAACACTTTGGACGCAAGCCCCGTGTAGCCGGCCATTACGATCATATCCACGCCGATCATCGTCGCGCCGAGGATCAGGTACTGGATCAGCAGCGGCGCCTGCGGGTTCACGAACTGCGGCAGCACCGCCAGCATGAACACCAGCGCCTTGGGGTTGCTGGCGTTCACCAGAAAACCACGGAACATCATCGCCATGGGCTTGCCGATGGGGCGCACGGCAGCGTCATCGGTCAGGTCCATGGGCAAGGCACGCCATTGCTTGACGGCCAGGTACACAAGGTAGGCCACGCCGAACCATTTGATCGCGTAGAAGGCGGTAGACGACGCCGCAAGCACCGCCCCAAGGCCGCCGGCCACCACGGCAATCTGCATCGCCAGGCCCAGTTGCAGGCCGATGGCATTCCAGTAGCCGCGCACAAAACCGTATTGCAGGCCGCTGGACATCGAGGCGATGGCGCCCGCGCCGGGAGAGAGACTGATGATCCAGCTGGCCAGGAAGAAGGCCAGCCATGTGTCGAGCGCCATTACACACCTCGTAGCAAATTCGTCGTGAGCACTAAGCTAACTCCGAGGGCCAAGGGCTGGCTAGAGTTTTTTCAGGATATGGGGCTGACGTCGCTACCGCGCCAGCGGCGTACCGAACGCTGGAAGAACAGGCTGTTGGGCACTTGCACCACAGCGCTGTCGGTGCCCGCCTCGGCCACTTCGATCAGTGTGGTGTAAAGCAGGTTGATCGCGATCACCCGACCTTTGACGCCAGGCTTGTCGACGGTATCCACCAACTCCACCACATCACCCAGGCGAAACGGCCCGACGGTGAAGATCAGGATCGCGCACAGCAGGTTGGACAACACCGACCACATGGCAAAGAACGCCACCGCTGCCACGGCCACAAAGCCCGACAACGCGGTCCACAGCACGGTGGCCGACACCCCCAGGCGCTCGAGGACGAAGATCAGCGCACTGCCCATGATCAGCCAGCGCAGGCCACCGCGCAGGGGCATCAGCAGTTGCGGCGGGAACGGGTAGCGCTCGCCCAGGCGCGTCAGGCCCTTGGCGACGAAGCGCTGGGCCAGGTAGCCGGCCAGCAGGATCAGCAGGATTTGCACGCCGACCCACACCGGTTCGATCCATTGCGCGGGCAGCGGCAGTTGCAAGGCTTCCATCAGGACAGTGCCTCCAGCTCCGCTTGCAGGCCTTCCAGCAGTTCGAGGGCTTCCATCCAGGTTTCCTCCAATTGCCCTTCGCGCACCTTCAGCTTGGCCTGTTCGGCCAGCAGGTCGCGCAGTTCATCCTTGCGGGCCGCTTCGTACACGGCGCTGTCGCCGAGGCTGGCTTCGATCTTGGCCAGGCGTTCGTGGACCTTGCCCAGTTCGGCCTCGAGCTTGTCGGCTTCGCGTTTGTGCGGTGCCAATTGCTGGCGCAGGGCCGCGGCAGCCTGGCGCTGGGCTTTCTTGTCGGTCTTGTCCGGGTTGACCGGGGTGTTGCTGACCGGCGCGTTGCGCAGTCGATAGTCAGTCAGCCAACGGGCGTAGTCGTCCAGGTCGCCATCGAACTCTTCGACTTTTCCATCAGCTACCAGCAGGAAGTTATCAGTGGTGCTCTTGAGCAAGTGGCGGTCGTGAGACACCACCAGTACTGCACCGCTGAATTCCTGCAGGGCCATGGTCAGCGCCAGGCGCATTTCCAGGTCCAGGTGGTTGGTCGGTTCGTCGAGCAGCAGCAGGTTTGGCCGGTCCCAGGCGATCAACGCCAGGGCCAAACGGGCTTTTTCGCCGCCCGAGAAATTCAACACCGGCTCATCGATGCGCGCGCCACGGAAGTCGAAACCACCCAGGAAGTCGCGCAGGGTCTGCTCGCGCTCGGTGGGCGCCAGGCGCTGCAAATGCAGGAGCGGGCTGGCCTTGGAGTCGAGGGAGTCCAGCTGATGCTGGGCGAAGTAGCCCACCACCAGGTTCTCGCCACGGGTCAGGCGCCCGGCCAGGGGTTGCAGCTCACCGGAAAGGTTCTTGATCAGCGTCGATTTGCCCGCGCCGTTGGGCCCGAGCAAACCGATGCGCGCACCCGGGGTGAGCTGCAGCTTGACCTTCTCCAGGATGGTTTTGTCGCCATAGCCAAGGCGTGCATCCGAGAGGTCCAGCAAGGGGCTGGAGATTTTCACCGATTCGCGGAACACAAAGTCGAATGGCGAATCGACGTGGGCCGCCGACAGCTCTTCCATGCGCTCCAACGCCTTGATCCGGCTCTGAGCCTGGCGGGCCTTGGTGGCCTGGGCCTTGAACCGGGCGATGTAGCTTTCCATGTGCGCACGCTGCGCCTGTTGCTTCTCGAAAGCCTGTTGCTGCTGGGCCAGGCGTTCGGCGCGGGCCCGCTCGAACGCGGTGTAGCCGCCGCGATAGAGGGTGATTTTTTTCTGTTCGACATGGGCGATGTTATCGACCACAGCGTCGAGGAAATCCCGGTCGTGGGAAATCAGCAGCAAGGTGCCCGGGTAGCTCTTGAGGAAATCCTCCAGCCATAGGATCGCATCGAGATCCAAGTGGTTGGTGGGTTCGTCGAGCAGCAACAGGTCCGAGGGGCACATCAATGCCTGGGCCAGGTTCAGGCGCATGCGCCAGCCACCGGAGAAGTCGGCGACCGGGCGATCCATCTGTTCGTTGGTGAACCCCAGGCCGGCGAGCATCTTGCGCGCTCGGGCGTCGGCGGTGTAACCGTCGGCACTGTCGAGTTCCGAGTGCAGGCGGGCCTGGGCGGCACCGTCCTGGGCTTTCTCGGCCTCGGCCAGGTCGTGTTGCACCTGGCGCAGGCGCAGGTCGCCATCGAGCACGTAGTCGATCGCGATGCGGTCCAGGGTGTCGATCTCCTGGCGCATATGGGCGATACGCCAGTCGGCTGGCAGCAGGCAGTCCCCGGAATCCGGGGTCAGCTCACCGAGCAACAGGGCGAACAACGTGGATTTGCCGGCGCCATTGGCACCGATCAGGCCGGCTTTGTGACCGGCGTGCAGGGTCAGCTCGGCGTCTTCAAGAAGACGTTGCGGGCCACGCTGTAATGTTAGGCTTTGAAGTCGGATCATAATGGCGGCGGAGTCTACCAGCTTCGTTAGCCGCTGGCTTGGGTGTGAACATGTGCGCTGACCTGTGGAGCTTTGCCCTCTCGACCTACGCCCGTGCGGGTGCTGAAGATGCCTGCCTGCGCTTGCAGGAGCAAGGGGCCGATGTGTGTCTGTTGTTGTGTGGGTTGTGGCTGGAACAGCGCGGGGTCGCGCTGGAGCCTGGACGCGTACAGGCGCTGCGAACAATCGCCGAGCCCTGGCAGGCAGATGTCGTGCAGCCCTTGCGCAGGGTGCGCAAACAATGGCGTTGCATGGCACAGCAGGATGTGGAGCTGGGGGCGTTGCGCGAGCAGGTCAAAGCCCTGGAACTGGAGGCCGAACGGCAGTTGCTATTGCGTCTGGAGGCACTGGCACAGCGTTGGCCAGCGGGGGAGCACGCCACAGATCAGGCATGGCTTGAAGCACTGGCGACCGAAGCCGCCAACTTCGACCACGACGCGCTGCATCAGCTGCGCGTCGCGGCCACCGGCACTTAAGAAGCGCTGGTTGGGGTGGTACCTGGCACTACCGGAGCAGGCGTGCTGCTGGCCGGTGCCGGGGTAGCAGTTGGAGCTGCCGGCGCAGCGGGGGTCGCGGGCTTTGCAGCAGCAGGTTTGGCGGCTGGCTTGGCAGCTGGTTTTGCAGCAGCAGGTTTGGCAGCTGGCTTGGCGGCTGGTTTCGCAGCAGCAGGTTTGGCAGCTGGCTTGGCGGCTGGTTTTGCAGCAGCAGGTTTGGCAGTTGGCTTGGCGGCTGGTTTTGCAGCAGCAGGTTTAGCAGCTGGCTTGGCGGCTGGTTTTGCAGCAGCGGTTTTAGCAACTGGCTTAGCGGCTGGTTTTGCAGCAGCAGGTTTGGCAGCTGGCTTAGCGGCTGGTTTCGCAGCAGCAGGTTTAGCTGCTGGCTTGGCGGCTGGTTTCGCAGCAGCGGTTTTAGCAGCCGGCTTGGCGGCTGGTTTCGCAGCAGCAGTTTTAGCGGCTGGCTTGGCGGCTGGTTTCGCAGCAGCAGGTTTGGCAGCTGGCTTGGCGGCTGGTTTCGCAGCAGCGGTTTTAGCAGCTGGCTTGGCGGCTGGTTTCGCAGCAGCAGTTTTAGCAGCTGGCTTGGCGGCTGGTTTCGCAGCAGCGGTTTTAGCAGCTGGCTTGGCGGCTGGTTTCGCAGCAGCGGTTTTGGCCACTGGCTTGGCGACCGATTTTGCAGGCGCTTTTTTAGCAGCAGGCTTGGCCGCAACTTTAGCCGAAGCCTTGGCCGCAACTGCCTTGGCCGGTGTACGAGTGCTCAACACTTTGGCCACTGCTTCTTTCACACGACCAACGCCCTGGGCCAGTTTCAGGCTCTCTTGGGCATCACGCTTGAGTTGAAGGATGTAGGTGCGGGTTTCGGATTGACGATCCTTGAGGGCATCGAGCAAGTCCTCAAGTTCTTTGACAGCGCCCTTGGCTTTGGTTTGCGCCTTGGCTTTGCCGGCAGTCGCGGCGTCTTGCAGTTTGGTGCGGGATTTATGCAGTTTTTCTTGAGCCTTACCGCGTTGCTTTTCCAGCTTGGCGAGCAATTTCTCTGCATCAGCCAAGGCTTGGGAGCAAGCACTTTCCAAATGTTCGAGCAGGCTGCCCGAGAGTTGTTGGAGCAAGTGCAACGGGGTATTAACAGGCTTCTGTTTGGCCGACATGGTTTACCTCCTGGCTGACGTGGGTGCGGCTCATACTAGCCCTCTGCTCTTACCGCCGCTAGGGCATGTTGACAGTATCGAATGCGTTGCGTTGCACCGCACAAAAATTCTTATCGATATAACGAAAAACCACTCCATTCTTTACCCCTCCACACTGGCATAATCCACCGCACTTTCGGCTGGAGAATACCCATGTCGCGTTACCTTTTTTTCATCCTGGGTTTGTCGTTTTCAGTGGCCAACGCGAGTGAGCCAGCAGCGTCCAAAGACAGCCACGACCTGGCCTACAGCCTGGGCGCCAGCCTTGGCGAACGCCTGCGCCAGGAAGTCCCCGACCTGCAGATCCAGGCCTTGCTCGACGGCCTCAAGCAAGCCTATCAAGGCAAGCCCCTGGCCCTGGATGACGCACGCATCGCTCAGATCCTCGCCCAACACGAAGCGCAAGCCAGCAGCGAGGCACAAGTGCCGCAAAGCGAAAAGGCTCTCGCCGCCGAACAACAATTTCTGAGCACGGAAAAAGCCAGGAACGGTGCGCGCGAATTGGCAGACGGTATCTTGTTCACGGAGTTGGCCCCTGGAAGCGGGAAAAAGCCAGGCGCCAATGATCGGGTGCAGGTGAAGTACGTGGGGCGATTGCCGGATGGGACGGTTTTCGACCAGAGCACGCAGCCCCAATGGTTTCGCCTGGACAGCGTGATCAGCGGCTGGCAAAGCGCGCTGCAACAGATGCCGGTAGGCGCAAGATGGCGCCTGGTGATTCCTTCTGCACAGGCCTATGGCGCAGACGGTGCGGGCCAGTTGATCGCACCTTACACACCGCTGGTTTTCGAGATTGAGCTGCTCGCAATCGGTGCCTGAGCCCAACGAAAAACGGTGCGCCATGCGCACCGTTTTTTGTCTTGCCGCTGAGGCTCAAGCCTGGGTTGCAGGCTCTTCCTTGTGGGCGTTGTGCAGCACTTCGATCAAGCAGTCTTCCAGTTCGAAACGCTCATGGAGCAGGCCACCCAGCTCTTTGAATTTCGCGGCAACGCACTCACCCTTGTCGCAAAGGTCGTTAAACGCCAGGAGCTTTTCGGTGATGACGTCGATACGCGGGTAAATGGTCTTGGCCAAATCCAGGCCACGCTGGTCATCGAAGGCCTCGGCCTCCTTGGTCAGTTGCTCATAGACCCCGAAGTGCCCTGCCGAGACGTAGTCCACCAAGACACCACAGAACTCCTGCAGAGGCTTGCGGTTCTCAGCCAGCGCTTCAGGCTTCTCACCCAGAGCATCAAAGGCCCGAACCAATTCGTGACGTGCCTTCAACCAGCTGTCGATCAGCTTATGCACACCACCCCAGCGTTCCTGAGCATTCTGACAACTTTCCAACATGATGATCTCTTCCCTTATGGGCGGTGCCGCTTTCACCCGCGCGATGCGTCGAGGATAAAGCGGCAAGCGGACAACGCCGCATCGAACAAACTGTTTCAATAACGCGTGCGGGCCAGATTATGCCCCCACGACTATGGCTTCAAGGTACGCAGACCAGAAAGTTCATACAAGTGTTTAATCCCATCCTACGAACCAACCCAACCAGTCAGTGCTTCACAAACCGTAGATTCTGACCGGGTAACAGTCGGGAAAACTGCGTCACCCCCAGTAGGAGCATTGCCACGAAGAACAGCAGGCTCCACTCCGGGATGCTCAGGTCAAACAACGTCCAGTTGATTTCCACACAGTCGACAGTGCCCTTGAACGCCAACTGCAGGGCTTGCCCCAGCGACAGGTTTTCGATCATGTATTCCAGGCTTGGCCAGCAGTTGGGAACCTGGTCAGGCGGGATGTTCTGCAATAGCACCTGGCGCACCGCTGTCACTGCGCCGAGCAACGCACAGCCCATGCTCGCCGCCCAGTACAGGTAGATGCCCACGCGCCTGGGGCCGTGGATCGCCGCTATGAAGTTGATCAGGGTGAACACCGCCAGCAGGCTGCGCTGGATCAGGCATAGGAAACAAGGCCGCAAAAGAGCCCCGTATTCCAGGTAAAACGACGCGCCCAACGTCAGCACACCGGCCATGAACGCCAGGAAGAACAAGGAGCGTGAAGGGGCCAAAGACATTGTTTATCCGTAACGCAAGAGATAGGTCGTTACGGTAGAGGAAAGACCTTACCCCTTTCAATACGCGCTGGAGCAGACACTTCCGCGAGATCGCAGGGATATCCCGTCAGAGGGCAGGTAACTTTACGTGGTGCCCTGTGGGAAACCACCTCAAGCCCCTGAATCCGCAAAACCGAGGGATTTTGAAGGACTGGTTGCCAGATGCTTCTGAGCCAGCCCTTCAAAACATCCTACGTCAGACCCGTGCAGGCACCGGTAGCGGTGAAGCCAGCAGGCGGCTGTCCAACAGCCCCAGGCCCTCCTGGAACAGTTGATTACTGCGCTCGGTATCACCCAGCTGCGCGAGCAATCGCGCCAACTCGGCACAGGCCTCGGGGTTGCGTTGAACCTGCAGGCTGCTTTCCAGATAGTCCCGCGCCTTGCCCCACAAACTGTTTTGCAGGCAGAGCCGACCCAGCGTCAGCAACAAACTGGCATCGCCCGGATGGTCCTTGAGCCAGCCTTCGGCGAACTTCAACTGCCGTGCCGGATCGCCACCGCGCAGCAGGCCATACAACCGGATCAGGTGACTGTCGTAGCCGCGCTTGAGCGCAACACGCAAAGCCTCTTCGGCCTTGGCATCGGCGCCCAGTTGGCGCAACTGTTCGGCATAGGCCAGTACCAGTTGGGGCTCCTGGCGCTGGGCCGAGGTCAATTGCTGCCAGGCCCGCTCAAGGGACTGCAGGCCGGCCTCACCATGCTCTTCACGCTGGACGGCCAGGCTCAGGTTTTCACCCCAGGCCCGGCGCTCCAGATCCGCCAGCTCGGTGGCTGGCAGCACTTTATCCTTGCGCAGCTCCGGCAAGAGCCGGATCACCGAGGACCAGTCACCACGCTGCTGGTGCAGGCGCTGGAGCTGGCGCAATACCTGGGCGTTGTGCGGATGGCGCTCATGCATGGCCTGCAGCGTCACGAGGGCTGCGTCCGTGTCGCCACGGTCCATCTGCAACTGTGCGTGGCTCAAGGCAATCGCCAGCTCGGCCTGGGGCTGACGCTCCAGGGCACGCTCCAACAGGCTGTCGGACTCTTCATAGCGCCCCTGCTCGTTGGCCGCCCGAGCCGCGCCGAGGTAGTAGAGCAATGGCTGGCGTTCGGCTTCCGCCGCACGGTGCAGGTGCCGCTCGGCACTGGCCCAGCGGCCTTCCGCCAAGTCCATCTGCCCCTGCTCGATAGCCACCTGCACCCGCCGGCTGCGATTGCGCCGCGACCAGGGATTGACCACGCCACCCGAAGTCGTCACCAGGCCCAGCAGCACGCGCAGCAGATAGATCGCCAGGCCGACGACAAACACTGCCACCAGGGTCGACCACAGGCCGGACTCATAATGCAGCACATGGGGATAGCTGATCAGCACATAACCGGTGTGTTTCGAGATGCCCACCGCCAGCGCCAGAGCGAGGGCAATGGCCAGCACCAGGACCACATAGAAACGCTTCATCGGCTTTACTCCTGGGTCGCCGGCTTACCGGCGGAAGCCTTGGCTTCGTCGGCAGACAGATGGCGGCGTTCAAGGTAAGCCTGCACCGCAGACAAACTCGCGGCGAGGTCCGGGGTCACTACCGACACGGCCTTGGGCTCAAGCTCGGCAATACGCGCCAGCATGGCCTGGCTTTGCGGGTTGTCCTGGTTGAAGTTGCCCTGCAATACGCTGCGCGCCTCGCCCAGCGCCCGAGCGTACACCGCCGGTTCGCCATTGAGTGCGGCCCATTGCGCCTGCTCCAGCGCCAGGCTCAGGGCCAGGCGCACCTGGTTCAGGCCTTGGCCTGCCAGCAATGGGCGGATGTTGTCATCGGGGTTGAAATCGATACGGAAGTAGCGGGAGATCTGCTCCCACCATTGGCTCCAGCGACTGTCAGTGTCGGTGCTCGGACGGCCCTGGGGGCTCTCTTGCAACTGATATTCCGGGGACACGGCGGCCAGTTGCACCACCTGGTCACGCAGCGCCGCCAACTGCAGGTACAACCCGGTGCGGTCGGGCTGCTCAACGCTGCGCAAGGCCGCCAGGCTCTTGGCCAACTGCTCGCGGGCGGCGTAGGAACCCGGATCGCTCTGCTCACGCAGGATCTCATCGGCGCCCTGCACCAGCGCCTGGGCACTGTTGATGTCCTGCAACGCTGACAAGCGCAGGCTGGCCAGGCGCAGCAGATGCTCGGCCTCGGCCAGGCGCCAGTCCTTGCGGCTGGCCCCCAGGACGGTTTCCAGACGCTGGTTCAGTCGCTGCTGGTCGCCCTGCAATTGCGCCACCAGGCGCCGGCGTTCTTCCAGTTCATCAGCACCCGGCAATTGCGCCAGGCGTGCGGCCAATTGCTGCTGCGCCTGCTGGATGCCCTGGGATTGTTCATCCAGGGTGCGCACCTGCACCAACTGTTGCTGGCTGCTCGTTTGCAGGGCCCGGACCTGCCAGAGCCCCCAACCGCCTGCCGCAACACCCGCGGCGCCAAGCAGCAAAGCAAAGACCGCCAGGCCGTTGCCACGGCGAGGCGTAGTGACCGGGGTCTCAACAGGCGCATCAAGCGCGGGCTGAGCTTCATCTTTAGGCAAGGCTGTTTCGCTCACGTGTCCATCCTTTGCGTTATTAGAGAGTGGGAACGGGCTGGCTCCGTAACGCCACTAGCAAAGCCGCGGCACTGGCACCGCGGCAATCCACAACTTTTTTCGCGCCCGCAGCCCGGGCCATTTCGGCAACTCGTGGGCTGGGCACGAACAACGGCAACTGTGCCACGCGTGGCCAATCGGCACCGGCGAGGCCATGCAGATGCAAAAAACCCTGCCCACTGCTGACCACCAGGCCGTTCAAGCGTTCCACATCAATGCGCTGGGTGAGCACATCCGGGTCGTAGGTCGGCAAAAACCGACGATACAACTCCAGATAATCGACACTAGCACCTTGGCCGCGTAAACGCTCAGCCAGCAACTCTCGCCCCCCCTGCCCACGTAGGATCAATACGCGCGCACCGTCAACAGCGACAGCCTCGCGCAACCTGGGCAATTCAAGCAAGGCCTCGCTGTCGTCCCCAACCTCGGGGTAGCTCACATCCAGGCCATGGTCAGCCAGAACCCGGGCCGTTGCCGCGCCGACGCTGAACCACGGCAGGGTCGGCACCGCTGGGGCGAACTGAGCGAGCAACTGCAGCGCCCGGCGCGCGGCCGGCTTGCTCACCACGATCACCGCGCAATAGCAGTTCAGGCGCTGAAAAACCGCCTGGTGCTCGGCGGTGATGGGCAATGGTTGGGTTTCCAGCAACGCCAGGCTGCTGCTGAAGATACCGGCTTCGGACAACGAGGCCGCCAGGGCTGCCGATTCCTCGGCAGGCCGCGTCAGCAGCACACGCCAACCGGTCACTGCGGACCGGCCTCGCCATAGACTTTTTGCAGAATGGCGCCGGCGCCTTTTGCCAGGAGTTCTTCGGCAACCTGCACGCCCAGGCTCGCAGCCTCGGTTTGTGGCCCGCGGGTTTCAGCCGTGAGCAGCAAACCGCCGTCGGGATCACCCACCAGGCCGCGCAGCCAGAGGTTGTCACCCTCAAGTACTGCGTAGCAGGCAATCGGCACCTGGCAGCCACCGTTGAGGTGCTTGTTCAGGGCACGCTCGGCGGTGACCCGCACTTCGGTTGGCTGGTGATCGAGGGGCTTGAGCAGCGCCTGGATTTCCAGGTCTGCGGTGCGGCATTCGATACCGACGGCACCCTGGCCTCCAGCCGGCAGGCTGTCTTCGACGCTGATGGCAGAGGTGATGCGCTCTTCAAAGCCCAGGCGAATCAGGCCAGCGGCCGCCAGGATAATCGCGTCGTACTCGCCGGCATCCAGCTTGGCCAGGCGGGTATTGACGTTGCCCCGCAGGAAGCGGATCTGCAAGTCCGGGCGACGGGTCAGCAACTGGGCCTGGCGACGCAGGCTGGAGGTGCCGACGATGCTGCCCTGCGGCAGTTCATCAAGGGAGGCGTAGGTATTGGACACGAAGGCATCGCGCGGGTCTTCACGCTCGCAGATGCAATACAGGCCCAGACCTTGGGGAAAGTCCATCGGCACGTCTTTCATCGAGTGCACGGCGATGTCGGCTTCATTCTCCAGCAGAGCGGTTTCCAGCTCCTTGACGAACAAGCCCTTGCCACCGATTTTCGACAGCGGCGAGTCGAGCAGCTTGTCGCCACGACTGACCATGGGCACCAGGGACACCGTGAGCCCCGGATGGGCTTGCTCAAGGCGGGCTTTGACGTATTCGGCCTGCCACAAGGCCAGGGCGCTTTTACGGGTGGCGATGCGGATTTCGCGAGAGGACATGGATCAATCCGTACTGAATAGATACGGCAGATAATAACAGCTCAGGCAGAACCGCCTTGATTTGAATCAGCAAGTGCGGGGCCTCCCTGGCCGCTGCGCACCGGGATTCGGGGCATGCAGGTCGCTACAGCCCTCGGGCTAAAGCTGCTGCATCATCTTGCGTACGCCTGCGACATGGCGCCGGCTGACGATCAACGCGTCGCCGTTGAGCCCTTTGAGGAACAACTGAAAATGCCCCAGGGGCGTGCGTTGCAGGCGTTCGATACGCTCGCGAGCCACCAGCGCGTTGCGGTGGATACGCACGAAGCGCTCGCCAAATTCGTCTTCCAGGGCCTTGAGCGGCTCATCGAGCAGCACTTCACCGTGCTCGTGGCGCAAGGTCACGTACTTGTGATCGGCAATGAAATAAATCACCTGGTCCACGGGAATCAGCTCGATCCCCTTGCGGGTCCTCGCGCTGATATGGCTGCGGGGGCCATTGCCACTTTGCGCCGCAGGCTGGGTCAGGGCAGCAAGCTGCACGCGATTGGGCCGCTCGGCCTTCTTCAACGCCTTGAGCAGCGCTTCGGCAGATACCGGCTTGGCCAGGAAGCTGACGCCGCTTGCCTCCAGGGTCTCGGAGGAGAACTCCTCGTCGGTCGCGCATAACACCAGCGCCGGCGGCGACTCGCGCTCGCTCAAGCGGGCGGCGACCTGCAACCCATCAAGGCCAGGCATACGGATATCAAGGAGCACCACGTCCGGCTTGAGGCTTTCGATCAAGGCCAATGCCTCGTCGCCACTGGACGCGCTCGGTTCAAGGGCAGTGTATCCCTCGAGCTCACTGACCATACGGCTCAGTCGCTCGCGGGCTTGGGGTTCGTCATCAACGATCAGGACATTCATATTGCGCTGGATTCCTGCGTGAGTCTCGCACAAGGATAGCGTAGACAGGTGCGGTGACTTCCGTCACGGCGATCCACGCTAAGACTAGCGTGAGCGGCAAAAAGTGCCCCGAGAGCGACACCAATATTTACCCGGACCTGTTCAATACCGCCCAAAACCCGATACCGCAGGGCATCGTCATAGGGTTTGCTGATACTCAATATGAACACCCCCTCTACTTTAAGGTTAGCCTGGAGTTCGACCTCATCGCCTGGCATTGGTGCACTGCACCCCTGTCAGTGCAACTGTAGACGCTCACGAAGACGACATTGCTCAATCGTCAAATATCGTTTCAATAAACATCCTTTGTTTACCTCAGGATCCGGTCGGGTGAAACCCCCGCTTTCACTCCCACCTCCAGTCTCATCCCGGACGCGGCCAACGGCAAGGCACTTTGCCATCCATCAAACAAATAAAAATGCCGACGCGGCGTATCAACGCCTCCACGGGCAACCCTGTTATTATCGGCGGCACACTTTCATGCCTCTTTTAAGCAGATCACGAGCGAATCCATGAGCACCGACAAGACCAATCAGTCCTGGGGCGGCCGCTTCAGTGAGCCCGTCGACGCCTTCGTCGCGCGCTTCACCGCCTCCGTCAATTTCGACCAGCGCCTCTATCGCCACGACATCATGGGCTCGATCGCCCACGCCACCATGCTGGCCAAGGTCGGCGTGCTGACCGATGCCGAGCGCGACAGCATCATCGATGGCCTGACCACCATCCGTGGCGAAATCGAGGCCGGCACCTTCGACTGGCGCGTGGACCTTGAAGATGTGCACATGAATATCGAGGCGCGCCTGACCGACCGCATCGGCGTGACCGGCAAGAAACTGCACACCGGGCGTAGCCGCAACGACCAGGTCGCTACCGATATCCGCCTGTGGCTGCGTGATGAAATCGACCTGATCCTGGGCGAAATCACCCGCCTGCAAAAAGGCTTGCTGGAGCAGGCCGAGCGTGAATCGGACACCATCATGCCCGGCTTCACCCACCTGCAGACCGCGCAGCCCGTGACCTTCGGCCACCATCTGTTGGCCTGGTTCGAAATGCTCAGCCGCGACTACGAACGCCTGGTCGACTGCCGCAAGCGCGCCAACCGCATGCCCCTGGGCAGCGCTGCGCTGGCCGGCACCACCTACCCGATCGACCGCGAATACACTGCGCAACTGCTGGACTTTGACGCCGTGGGCGGCAACTCCCTGGACGGCGTGTCGGATCGTGACTTCGCCATCGAATTCTGTGCAGCGGCCAGCATTGCGATGATGCACCTGTCGCGCTTCTCCGAAGAACTGGTGTTGTGGACCAGCGCGCAGTTCCAGTTCATCGACCTGCCGGATCGCTTCTGCACCGGCAGTTCGATCATGCCGCAAAAGAAAAACCCCGACGTGCCGGAACTGGTGCGCGGTAAAAGTGGCCGTGTATTCGGTGCGCTGATGGGCCTGCTGACCCTGATGAAAGGCCAGCCCCTGGCCTACAACAAGGACAACCAGGAAGACAAGGAACCGTTGTTCGACGCCGCCGACACCCTGCGCGACTCGCTGCGCGCATTTGCCGACATGATCCCGGCGATCAAGCCCAAGCACGCGATCATGCGTGAAGCGGCCCTGCGCGGTTTCTCCACCGCCACTGACCTTGCGGACTACCTGGTGCGCCGTGGCCTGCCGTTCCGTGACTGCCATGAAATCGTCGGGCATGCGGTGAAATACGGCGTGGATACCGGCAAGGACCTGGCGGAAATGAGCCTGGAAGAACTGCGCCAGTTCAGTGACCAGATCGAACAGGATGTGTTTGCGGTGCTGACCCTGGAAGGGTCGGTCAATGCCCGTAACCACATCGGCGGCACCGCACCGGCCCAGGTCAAGGCGGCAGTCGCACGCGGCCAGGCGCTGCTCGCCAGCCGCTGAAAGTATCGCAGGCAAGCTAGCTGCCACCTTTGACCGGGGCCTTCAATTCAACTCGGTCAACTGTGGAAGCACGCTTGTGTGGGAGCTGGCTTGCCTGCGATAGCATCACCTTAGTGTCACTGACACACCGAGGTGCCTGCATCGCGGGCAAGCCCAGCTCCCACACAAGCCCGCCCCCCCATTTACTACTTCTTCGCCGCAATCATCGCCATGAAGGCTGGCATCGCCGCCTCCTTGTCCGCCGCCACTCGCTGGGCGTTGGGCATGTCTTGCAGCCTCTTCAGCAAGGCCTTGGCCTTCGGAAGCTCAGCCAGCAAATCCAGGCCAAACAGCTTCCCACCGACGGCACACGCCAAGTCCACGCTGTACAGGAAGTACAAGTCGGCCAGCGTAAAACTCTCCCCCGCGACATACGGCGCAAACTTGCCGTGTCGCCCCAACGCCGCAATTCCCAACAGCAACTCGGCCCTGGACTTGTCCTTGATCGCCTCTGGCACCGACATGCCAAAGAACGCCTCGGCGTAACACGCGCGGGCTGGCAGTTCGATGTACAGCTCGATTTCCCGGCACAACGCCAACACCTGGGCGCGCTGGAATGCATCGCCTGGCAGCAGGGCCGGGCCCGACTGTGTCTGTTCGAGGTATTCGAGAATCACGCTGGTTTCGTTGATGAAGCCTTTCTCGACCTTCAGCACCGGCACCTTGCCGCGCGGGCTCACCGCCAGGGCTTCAGCGGTTTGCCCGGCATAAAACGGCACTTCTTCAAAGGGCAGGCCCTTTTCCAGGAGCGCCAGCTTGACCATGTTGTAGTAGTTACTGACCGAAAATCCGTAGAGCTTGAGCATCACAAAGCCTCCAGGCCGTGCAGGGGTTGGCTGGGTAGGTTATAGATCGTGACGCACGGCCTGACCAGCAGCATCACCTGGCTGAATGGGGGTAGACTGGCGCCCTTTCCTGACAGGAGGCTGCCATGAGCGAGCCAACCGATATCGATAACGACGAAGAAGAGTTCGCCGAGTCCACCTTGACCCAGGCGATCGAAAACCAGATCGAAAGCGACAACCCGCCGGCAGCCAAGGCTACGTTCAACAAGCTGACCCTGGTCGGTTACGAGCGTGAAGACATCCTGAACCTGATGGCCCACGTGCTGGCCGTGGAAATCGACGCGATGCTGGAAACAGACCGCCCGTTCGATACCGATTGGTATGAAACGGCGCTGCGCGCACTGCCTGAGCTGCCGCCGGAAAAACAGTAGGTCCCTGGAACCGCCATCGCCGGCAAGCCGGCTCCTACAGGAGTGCGGCTTGCCTCCCCTGCGCCCATATCGCACTGGACAGTTCGCTCAAGTGCGTTCACCTTAGGCTCTGCTAGCGTCTGACAATTCCTAGAACGTCTGGAGTCCTTATGTCGTATACCCCTGAGTTGGTTGCCGAACTGGAAATCCTTGTACTTTTCCCCCTGGATAGCACCCATGAAGGTCTGAAAGTCCATCAGACTGCTGCTCCCACTGCCATTGCTGCTGCAAAGCGCCTGTTCGACAAAAAACTGATCGATCAGCCAGATGGCGGCTACCTGACCAGCCTGGGCCGGGATGCTGCAGAGCAAGCGCAAACGTTGCTGACGATTCTGACCACCGCGACCACCAAAGAAGCTGCCTGACACTCCGTATCGCCCTCGGGATCCTCTGTTCACGGATTCCGCGGGCATTCCTGTGTGTGCGATAAAATTCTGACGTCAAAAACAAATTCCCCTTAAACCTCCTACGATTCTGTCTGTAAACTCCTACACGGCTGCCCACGCCGGGCCCTGCGAGCCGCTGAGTTCGACATGACCAGTACCCATGAAATCCGCCCTGACTTGGATGAAGGCATTGACCGCAAGGTACTGGCCCAACTGCGCTCGCGCTTCCTGACCCTCAATGCCGGCCGCATGGCCCGGGCCGTCGAAGGCCTGACGCCACGCCAGCAAAGCGTGTTGGCGCTGCTGCCGCTGTTTTTCCACGTCAATCACCCGCTGCTGCCGGGCTATGTCTCGGGCAGCACCCCGGCCGGGCTGGCGAATTTTGAACCCGAGGCCCAGGTCCTGGCCGAAGCCCAGCGCCTGACCCGCTCGTTTTCCTACAAACCACGCCACGGCAACCCGCCTACCCCGATCCACGGCCTGTTCCTGATGGGTAGCCTCGGCACGCTGGCCCAGGCCGACCAAAGCGATATGGACGTCTGGGTATGCCACGCCGACGACCTGAACGAGGCCGAGCTGGGTGAGTTGCGCAAAAAATGCCAACTGCTGGAGGCCTGGGCCGTAAGCATGGGCGCCGAAGCGCATTTTTTCCTGGTCGAGCCGAACCGCTTTGCACAAGGTGGCCGCGATACCCAGCTCAGTTCGGATGACTGTGGCACCAGCCAGCACTATCTGTTGCTCGACGAGTTCTACCGCACCGCCATCTGGCTGGCCGGGCGCACGCCGATCTGGTGGCTGGTGCCGGTCTACGAAGAGGCTCGGTACGCCGAATTTACCCACACGCTGATTTCCAAACGCTTTATCCGCGCCGACGAAACCCTCGACCTCGGGCACTTGGCCCATATCCCGCCGGGAGAATTTATCGGCGCCGGCCTGTGGCAGTTATTCAAGGGTATCGAGTCCCCGTACAAGTCCGTACTCAAGCTGTTGCTCACCGAGGTGTATGCCAGCGAACACCCCAAGGTGCAGTGCCTGAGCCTGCGCTTCAAACGCGCGGTGTTCGCCAACCAGCTGGATCTGGATGAGCTGGACCCCTATGTCGTGGTCTACCGCCGCATCGAAGAATATCTGCGCGGGCGCAACGAGCCCGAGCGACTGGAACTGGTGCGGCGCAGCCTGTACCTGAAGGTCAACCGCAAGCTCACCACCGGCCAGCGCACCATCGGTTGGCAGCGCGCACTGCTGGAACGCCTGGCCAATGAATGGGGCTGGGACCAGCGGCAACTGGCCCTGCTTGATAGCCGCAGCCAGTGGAAAGTGCGCCAGGTAGCATCCGAGCGCCGGGCCCTGGTCAATGAACTCAATTACAGTTATCGCTTCCTGACCCAATTCGCACGCACCGAACAGACCGTGAGCCTGATCAACAAGCGTGACCTCAATGTACTGGGCCGGCGCCTGTACGCGGCATTTGAACGCAAGGCCGGCAAAGTCGAATTCATCAACCCCGGGATTGCCCCGGACCTGGCCGAAGACACGCTGACCCTGGTGCATTCGCCCAACCGCAAGGAGCCGGGTCAGTTTCACTGGGGTTTGTACAACGGCAGCCTGACCGCCCTGGAATGGGAGCACTTTGCACCGATCAAACGCAGCCGTGACCTGCTGGAGATGCTCACCTGGTGCCATCGCAACGGCGTGATCGACAGCAGCACCCGCCTGGCCCTGCACCCGGGCAGCAGTGACTTGAGCGAATTCGAGCTGTTCAACCTGCTGGGCAGCCTGCAGCAGACCATCGCCCTGCCGTTGGCCACGGTGGATGAGGAGCATTTGCTGCGCACGGCGATACCCGATGAAGTGCTATTGCTGATCAACGTTGGGGTCGACCCGCTCAAGCACCATCGCGACCTGAATATCCTGATGACCACCGAGCGTACCGACTCCTTGAGTTATGCCGGCGTGCGGGAAAACCTGGTCCTGACCCTGGACCAGGTGACGCTCAACAGCTGGAACGAGGTGATGGTCAGCCGCTACGACGGCCCCCATGCCCTGCTCGACTGCCTGCGCGACTACCTCAACCAACTGCCGCGCAACCAACTGCCACGGCTGCGGGTCCGGTGTTTTTGCCACAACCGTGCGCAATTCATCGCGCAACGTGTAGAAGAGATTTTCGACACCGCGCAGAACCTGCAACTGAGCCAGCTCAACCACCGCTACCTGATCCAGGTACAACAGCACTATCACGTCATGGAGCTGGCGCCGGGGCAAGCCAATCATGTGTCGCTGCCCAGCCAGCAGGCGCTGGTGGACTATCTCAGCGAAGAATTGGCCAGCTACAGCCCGCTGCACCTGGATGCCATGGCCCTGGAAGACCACGACCTGGCAGCGTTGTTGCCCATGGGCCTGCCGGAATGTGTGCAGGTGTTCTACCGCATCAACGAGGGCTTTGCCGAGCTGTACGTACTCGACGAGTTCAATGCCCTTTGGCAGCAGCGCCTGCCGTTTCATGATGAACAGAGCTTGTTGGCGCCTTTGCAACGCTTCCTGCAATCGATCATCTATCGCCGCGACGCGCTGTCACCGCTGGACCCGCAGCAGCCATCAGGGGCCTTGCAGGTGCTGTATTACCAACTATTGTCATCGGCAGGCGGCCGCGCCCGTCGAGTAGAGCCACGGCCTGCGCCACAGACTCCGGCCAACAAACCGTTCTATGACGTGCAGGCGATTATCGGCAAGGGTTCGCCAGGCCAGGTGGGGATTACCCTGTATTGCAATCAGCGGGAGTTTTCCGAACTGGAATTTGGCGACCAACTGTTTGCAGTGGTCGCCCAGGAGATCGTCGGGCAGCGTCGGGAAACCGAGCGCTATCGTTGCTACATCACCGACCTGGACCTGTCCGGGCTACTCGGTGATGTTCAAAGCCCAAGCAATCTGTACCTGCGCTACAAGGCCGAGTTGGAGCAGGCGCTCAACCAGGCGTTGAACCAGATTTAGAGCGTGAAGGCGCCGCCGTCTTTAGGCTGGCCTTCGACACTCAGCAACTCAAGCTTGAGGGTCTTGCCGCCCGGAGCCGGCCAATCGATGTGCTGGCCGACTTGCAGGCCCAGCAACGCACTGCCCACAGGAGCCAGGATCGAAATCTTGCCCTCGTCGGCATTCGCGTCCTTGGGGTAGACCAGGGTCAGGTGATAGTCCTTGCCGCTGCTCTGCTCGCGGCAATGGACACTGGAGTTCATGGTCACGACACCGGCAGGCACTTCATCGTGGCCAACCAAGTCTTCGGCACGGTCAAGTTCGGCTTGCAACGCCTCGACGCCAGGAAATTCGTCGCCCAGACGGTCGATCAATTGCTCAAGACGTTGCACATCGAGACGGGTGAGGATGATGGAAGGTGCAGTCATGATTGCGGCAGACTCCTTTTTTTCTGCACAAAAAAGCAAAACCCCGCCAGTAAACGGCGGGGTTCTCACGGACCTCGATGAGTTGAGGTGTACCCGGACACTACCACAGCACAACAAATAAACAAGATGGGCCGGCCTGAAGGTCAGGCGCCAGCCTTGCGTTGCTCGGCCTGGGCGACGATCACGCGGCGCCGCTGATCGTCGGCGGAGCGCCATTCCCGGATGTCTTCCACGTGCCGGAAACAGCCAAGGCAGACTTTTTGCTCATCCAGCCGACACAAACTGATACAAGGTGACGGCACAGCCGGGCTGACATTGCTGAACAGCGGCTTGGGCGGGCGGGCGGAAGCAGGCTGGGTCACGATCAGATCTCGTCGAAATCCAGCTCGACGCCGGCTTGTTCCAGGGTGATGCGTGCAAGCATTTCACTCAACAGCTCGTCGCTGGTGTCGTTCGACCAGCGGTTTTCTTCTTCGTCATAGTCGAAGTGAAAACCTCCGGAGCGCGCCGCCAACCACAACTGACGCAGCGGCTCTTGGCGGCTGAAGATCAATTGGCTGCCGTTCTCGAACTTGACGGTCAACACGCCTGCAGAATTTTCCAGATCCACGTCCAGGCCACTCTCGTCGAAAATATCCTCCAGCGCTTGCTGGGTCGCATCGACCAGGTCGTGAAAACGGGCTTCGGTCAAACTCATGGTGGGAACCTCAAAAAGTGTCTACTCACGCTCAAGCGCCGCACGATACGGAGGCGCCATCATGATTGCAAAGGATACCGATTTCATTCCCGTACGCCGCGTGAAATATCTCAGAGTGATGTAGGTCACTTCACGACATACACGGCAAAGCCCCGCCGGACGGGTGTCCCGGCGCATAGGCAAGCTGCCGGGTGGTCGGTATACTCGGGCGCAATTAATGCATATTCAAGGATTTAGCCATGAAGCGCCTGATCTCTTCCCTTGCTGCGCTCGTCGCGGTCGCTTGCCTCGTCAGTGCCTGTGGTCAAAAAGGCCCGTTGTACCTGCCTGATGACAGCAAAGACCCCAATGAACAGGCGCAAACGTCGCAATCCAAAGCGCACAAGCACGACAACAACTAAGGGAACATCATGGACGCTTTTAACTACCGGGACGGCGAGCTGTTCGCGGAGGGCGTGGCGCTGTCCGCGATTGCCGAACGCTTCGGCACCCCGACCTATGTCTACTCCCGTGCCCACATCGAAGCGCAATACCGCTCCTTCACCGACGCCCTCGATGGCGTACCGCACCTGGTGTGCTACGCGGTAAAGGCCAACTCCAACCTGGGTGTACTCAATGTCCTGGCGCGTCTGGGCGCTGGTTTCGACATCGTGTCCCGTGGCGAACTGGAGCGTGTCCTGGCGGCTGGTGGCCAGGCTGACAAAATCGTGTTCTCCGGTGTCGGCAAGAGCCGTGAAGACATGCGCCGCGCCCTGGAAGTGGGCGTGCATTGCTTCAACATCGAATCCACCGACGAGTTGGAGCGCCTGCAAGTCGTAGCCGCCGAGATGGGCGTGCGTGCGCCGATCTCCCTGCGCGTCAACCCGGATGTGGATGCCGGCACCCACCCGTACATTTCCACCGGGCTCAAAGAGAACAAGTTCGGCATCGCCATTGCCGACGCCGAAGACGTGTACATCCGTGCCGCCCAGTTGCCGAACCTGGAAGTGCTGGGTGTGGACTGCCATATCGGCTCGCAACTGACCAGCCTGCCACCGTTCCTCGATGCCCTCGACCGCCTGCTGGCGTTGATCGATCGCCTCGGCGAGTGCGGCATCTACCTGCACCACATCGACCTCGGTGGTGGCGTGGGTGTGCGTTATCGCGATGAAGAGCCGCCGCTGATTGCCGACTACATCCAGGCCGTACGCGAGCGCACCGAAGGCCGCGACCTGACGCTGATGTTCGAGCCGGGCCGCTACATCGTAGCCAATGCGGGCGTACTGCTGACCCAGGTCGAGTACCTCAAGCACACCGAATACAAGGATTTCGCCATCGTCGATGCGGCGATGAACGACTTGATCCGCCCGGCGCTGTACCAGGCCTGGATGAACGTCACCGCCGTGACGCCGCGTAACAGCGAAGCGCGCGCCTATGACATCGTCGGCCCGATCTGCGAAACCGGCGACTTCCTGGCCAAGGACCGTGAACTGGCCCTGGCAGAAGGCGATCTGCTGGCCGTGCACTCGGCCGGTGCCTATGGGTTTGTCATGAGTTCCAACTACAACACCCGCGGGCGTACCGCCGAAGTGTTGGTGGACGGTGATCAAGCGTTTGAAGTGCGTCGCCGCGAGACGGTAGCCGAGTTGTTTGCTGGCGAAAGCCTGCTGCCGGAGTAAGCCATGCTGCTGCGTTTTACCAAGATGCACGGCCTGGGCAATGACTTCATGGTCCTTGACCTGGTCAGCCAGCACGCGCACATCCTGCCCAAGCACGCCAAGCTGTGGGGCGACCGGCATACCGGCATCGGCTTCGATCAACTGTTGATCGTCGAGGCGCCGAGCAACCCGGAAGTGGACTTCCGTTACCGGATCTTCAACTCCGACGGTTCCGAAGTGGAGCAATGCGGCAACGGCGCGCGCTGCTTCGCCAGGTTTGTGCTGGACAAGCGCCTGACCGCCAAGCGGCAGATTCGCGTCGAGACCAAAAGCGGCATTATCGAGCTGGATATCCGCAGCGACGGCCAGATCAGCGTCGACATGGGCGCCCCGCGCCTGGTGCCGGCCGATATTCCGTTCGAGGCCGATGCCCAGGCGTTGAGTTATCCGCTGGAGGTCGACGGTACTGTGGTCGAGGTCGCCGCCGTGTCCATGGGCAACCCCCATGCGGTGCTGCGGGTCAACGACATCAACAATGCGCCGGTGCATGAGTTGGGGCCGAAGATCGAACATCACCCGCGCTTTCCGGCACGGGTCAACGTCGGCTTCCTGCAGGTCATCGACCGCTCCCGTGCGCAATTGCGCGTCTGGGAGCGCGGCGCCGGGGAAACCCAGGCTTGCGGCACCGGTGCTTGCGCCGCCGCCGTGGCCGCGATCAGCCAGGGCTGGATGGATTCGCCACTGTTGATCGACCTGCCCGGCGGACGCCTGTCCATCGAATGGGCAGGCCCAGGCCAACCGGTGAAGATGACCGGCCCGGCATCCCGTGTATACGAAGGACAGGTCCGTCTATGAGAGCGACTCGCCAATGACCGATAAGCCCCAGGCACCCGCCAAGCAGCCCGAAGGATCCCCTTGCGAAAGCCTGGAGGCAGCGGCCGTCGCCGCTTACCTGGAGGCTAACCCGGACTTCTTCGTCGAACACGACGAGCTGCTCCCGGCCCTGCGCATCCCTCACCAGCGCGGCGACACCGTGTCGTTGGTAGAACGGCAGATGAAAATCCTGCGCGAGCGCAACATCGAAATGCGCCATCGGCTTTCGCAGTTGATGGACGTGGCCCGTGACAACGACCGCCTGTTCGACAAAACCCGCCGCCTGATCCTGGCGCTGCTGGATGCTGGCAGCCTGGAAGACCTGACCATTGCCGTCGAAGACAGCTTGCGCCAGGACTTCCAGGTGCCGTTTGTCAGCCTGATCCTGTTCAGTGACAACCCGATGCCGGTCGGGCGCTGGGTCAAGGGCAGCGAGGCGCAAACCGCCATTGGTGGCCTGCTGTCAGAAGGCAAGACCATCAGCGGCACTCTGCGCGAGCATGAGCTGGACTTCCTGTTTGGCGAAGACCAGCGCGTGCAGATCGGCTCGACTGCCGTGGTCGCTCTCAGCCATCAGGGCTTGCACGGCGTCCTCGCCATCGCGAGCCGTGATCCGCAGCACTACAAAAGCACCGTCGGTACCTTGTTCTTGACCTACATTGCCGAAGTGCTGAGCCGCAGCCTGCCGCGCTTTACCACCGCCCTGCGCGCGGTGCGCTAGCCATGGAACGACAACTGGACGCCTACTGCGCTCACCTGCGCAGCGAGCGCCAGGTGTCGCCCCATACGCTGGAGGCTTATCGGCGGGACTTGAACAAGGTCCTGGCCTTCTGCGAGAAACAACAGATCGGTAGCTGGAAGGCCCTCGACATCCAGGGTCTGCGCAGCCTGATTGCCCGCCTGCACCAGCAAGGCCAATCCTCCCGCAGCCTGGCGCGCCTGCTGTCGGCGGTGCGCGGCCTCTATCACTACCTTAACCGCGAAGGCCTGTGCGACCACGACCCGGCCAACGGCCTGGCGCCGCCCAAGGGTGAACGTCGCCTGCCCAAGACCCTGGATGCCGACCGCACCCTGCAATTGCTCGATGGCGCGGTCGAGGATGACTTCCTGGCGCACCGCGACCAGGCGATCCTGGAGCTGTTCTACTCTTCGGGCCTGCGCCTGTCGGAGCTGACCAGCCTCAATCTCGATCAGTTGGACCTGGCCGACGGTCTGGTACAAGTGCACGGCAAAGGCAGCAAGACCCGCGTGCTGCCCATCGGCAAAAAAGCCCGCGACGCCCTGCTGATATGGCTGCCCCTGCGGGCATTGAGCAATCCGCCGGACGATGCGGTGTTTGTCAGCCAACAAGGCCGACGCCTCGGGCCACGGGCCATTCAGTTACGGGTCAAGGCCGCCGGCGAGCGGGAACTGGGGCAGAACCTGCATCCGCACATGCTGCGGCACTCCTTTGCCAGCCACCTGCTGGAATCGTCACAAGACTTGCGCGCCGTACAGGAACTGCTCGGCCACTCGGATATCAAGACCACCCAGATCTACACCCACCTGGACTTCCAGCATCTGGCGACGGTGTACGACAGCGCCCACCCAAGGGCCAAACGCATTAAAGGCGGCGACTCATGAGCATCAAGCTAATCACCTTCGACCTGGACGATACCTTGTGGGATAACGTCCCCGTCATCATCAGCGCCGAAGCATCGATGCGCCAATGGCTGGCAACCCATGCGCCCAAGGTCGGCGACCTGCCCCTGGAGCATTTCGCCAGCCTGCGCCAGCAGGTGCTGCAGCGTCATCCCGAGCTCAAGCACCGGATCAGCATCCTGCGCCACCGGGTGCTGATGCATGCCTTTGAAGAGGCCGGTTATGCACAACCGCAAGCCACGGAGATGGCCGATGTGTGTTTTGAAGCTTTCATTCACGCGCGGCACCAACTCACGGTGTTCCCGGAAGCCGAGCCGATGCTTCAAGCCCTGCGCCAACACTTCCTGCTGGGGGTGATCACCAATGGCAATGCCGACGTACAACGCGTGGGCCTGGCGGATTACTTCCACTTTGCCCTGAGGGCCGAAGATATCGGGATCCCCAAGCCAGATGCGCGATTGTTTCAGGAAGCGTTGCAGCGTGGCGGGGTGGAGGCCAGTGCGGCAGTGCACATCGGCGATCATCCAGGTGATGACATTGCCGGCGCGCAGCAGGCGGGGTTGCGAGCGGTGTGGTTCAACCCGACTGGCAAGGCCTGGACAGGCGATAAGTTGCCGGATGCGCAGATTCGTAGCCTGACCGAGCTGCCCTCACTGCTTCACAGCTGGAAATAACTGTAGGAGCCGGCTTGCCGGCGAAAAACCCGAGAGCACCGCGACCCTGCGTTATCGTTGACGATCTTCGCCGGCAAGCCGGCTCCTACAGAAGTCATCACCGCAGGAAATAGAGGCGCCCATGAAAAAGCCCGCAGCGACGGCGGGCTTTTTCAGCAAGCAAGTCACCGACCTCAGATAGGACGGCTGCCGTACTTGTTATCCGGCTTCTTCGGTGGATCTGCCACCACGTTAGCCTCGACTTCCTGAACTTTGCCACCTTTGGCGAGGAACTCTTCCATCGCACGGGCCAGCGCATCGCGCTCTTTGTTCTTGGCCTCGACGCTCGGCAGTTCGTCTACCGAAACGGCAGCCTTGGCCTTGCCTTTGGCGGCCGGAACAGGTGCGTCATCGCCACCGTCGTCGTCAGCAACATCTTCCGCTGCCGCTTCAAGACCTTCTTCGGTGTCGTCTTCGTCACCTACTTCCAGTTCGTCGTTTTCCAGATCATCGTCGCTCATGTTCTACCTCATGACTTGCGAAAAGCAGATTAGTTATAGCCCAGCTTCACCATCTGTCGAAGGCTGCCGGAAAAAAATCAACGTCCACCGGATAACCAGTGGCTTATGCCCCGTCACCCTGCAAGGTACCGAGGACTTTACGAGCACCGCCCTGATCACGCTGCTCGCCCAGATAAACGCGTTGCCATGTGCCCATTGCCAAGTGGCCGGCCTTGACCGGCAAACTCAGTTGGCGACCTGATAGGTTGCCCTTGAAAGGACCCGGGGCTTGGCCCACAGGGTAATCAGGGTCTGCCGCCGTATACAGTTCTGCGCCCATCGGCGCGCATTCTAGCGCGCTCTGGGAAAAAACAAAGTGCCGAATACGCCTACATGCCTGTAAGACATTCGCACAGTGAAAACTGCCTTGTGGATCCGATCACAAACTCGCCACAAAAAATCTCACAAGCCTTCACCACAGGCAAATACCAGACAAAAAAATGCCCGGCAAGCCGGGCAAGTTTTTTCATAGGTTCTTACAAGTTGTAGCCGCGTTCGTTGTGTTCCGCCAGGTCCAGGCCAACGGCCTCTTCCTCTTCAGTCACACGCAGGCCGATGGTCAAGTCCAGCACCTTGAGAATCACAAAAGTCACGATACCGGTGTAGATCACGGTAAAGCCGACGCCCTTGGCCTGGATCCAGACCTGTGCGGCAATATCGGTCACTGTGCCGAAGCCACCCAGGATCGGCGCCGCGAATACGCCGGTGAGAATTGCCCCGACAATCCCGCCCACGCCGTGTACACCGAAGGCATCCAGGGAGTCATCGTAGCCCAGCTTGCGTTTGAGGCTGGTGGCGCAGAAGAAGCAGATCACACCCGAAGCCAGGCCGATCACCAGGGCACCCATCGGGCCCACGGTACCGGCGGCCGGCGTAACGGCCACCAGGCCGGCAACCACACCTGAGGCGATGCCCAGGGCGCTTGGTTTGCCGTGGGTGATCCACTCGGCGAACATCCAGCCCAGTGCCGCAGCAGCGGTGGCGATCTGGGTCACCAGCATCGCCATGCCGGCCGTGCCGTTGGCCGCTGCAGCGGAGCCGGCGTTGAAGCCAAACCAGCCGATCCACAGCATTGCCGCACCGATCAGGGTGTAGCCCAGGTTATGCGGGGCCATCGGCGTAGTCGGGTAGCCTTTACGCTTGCCGAGCACGATGCACGCCACCAGGCCAGCCACACCGGCGTTGATGTGCACCACGGTGCCGCCAGCGAAGTCCAGCACGCCCCAGTCCCACATCAGGCCGCCGTTGCCGCTCCAGACCATGTGCGCGATTGGCGCATAGACCAGGGTGAACCAGATGGCCATGAACAGCAGCATGGCGGAGAACTTCATGCGCTCGGCGAATGCACCGACGATCAGCGCCGGGGTGATGATCGCAAAGGTCATCTGGAAGGTGATGAACACCGCTTCCGGGAACAGCGCCGCAGGGCCAGTAATGCTGGACGGTGTGACACCCGCCAGGAACGCCTTGCCCATCCCGCCGAAGAAGGAGTTGAAGTTGACGACGCCCTGCTCCATGCCGGTGGTGTCGAACGCAATGCTGTAGCCGTAGACGACCCACAGGATGCTGATCAGACCGGTAATGGCGAAGCACTGCATCATCACGGAAAGAATGTTTTTGGAGCGGACCATGCCGCCGTAGAACAGCGCGAGGCCGGGGATGGTCATGAACAGCACCAATGCGGTGGCTGTCAGCATCCAGGCGGTGTCGCCGGAGTTGAGGACTGGAGCCGCCACTTCGTCTGCCGCCATGGCCAGGCTGGGCATTACGATGGACAACAGGGCTCCTAGCCCTGCGAATTTACGCAGAGTCATATTGTTTTCTCCTGGGGCGTTGGGGTTTGGCGGCTTAGATTGCGTCGGTATCGGTTTCGCCGGTACGGATGCGAATAGCCTGTTCCAGATTGACCACGAAGATCTTGCCGTCACCGATCTTTCCGGTGTTGGCCGCCTTGGTTATCGCCTCGATAACCCGATCAAGATCCTTGTCGTCAATGGCGACATCAATCTTCACCTTCGGCAGGAAATCGACTACATATTCCGCGCCGCGATACAGCTCGGTATGACCCTTCTGCCGACCGAAGCCTTTGACCTCAGTGACGGTAATGCCCTGCACGCCGATCTCGGACAGTGACTCGCGTACATCGTCCAACTTGAACGGCTTGATGATGGCAGTGACTAGCTTCATGAAAACTCTCTCCCGAATTGGTGGACTTGCCCCAGGAAAACAAACCCGTCTCAAGTCTAAGCGCAGTGCCTGGCTTTGTAACGCATCGTCGCCTTGGCAATTGCCTTTGCGACGCCAGCTAACCGTTGGTGACGAAACAAGTACCCTGATCCGTCAGCGCACTGCATTCGTCACAGCGACTGCATCAGTGCATGGGTCATGATCGTCTAAGCAGAAACCTTGCCAGCTCCGTAAAAATCACTGAAATCAATCCGTTGCCCGCCTACATCCGCCCACAGGCCTGTGCTGCGGCCTGGATACGCACAAAAACGGTGCATACCCATTCGGGCCGATGCGCGAAAAGCGTGCGTAGATCACCTTGAAAAGACTGTAGGCGCTGCGTGATACACTGCCGGCCAACTGTTTTCCGGAATGTTTCCCATGCTCGCGCCCAAAGACCTCCTCGACGCCCTGAGCGGCCATGCCTCTCGCCTGTTCAGCGGCGAAACCCCGCTGCCTCGCAACGAAATCGAAAGCCAGTTCAAGGCGCTGCTGCAAAGCGGGTTCAGCAAACTGGACCTGGTGAGCCGCGAGGAATTCGACAGCCAGATGGTGGTCCTGGCCCGCACCCGCGCGCGTCTGGAGAGCCTGGAGGCGAAGGTCGCGGAGTTGGAAGCCAAGTTGACGCCACCCGCTGCTGAATAAACGCGGTCAGTGTGGGAGCTGGCTTGCCTGCGATAGCATCGCCTCAGTCTTTCTGATACACCGAGGCGTGTGCATCGCAGGCAAGCCAGCTCCCACATAAAGCGCTGCGAACGACTCCGGATACGTTCTGTAAAACCTCCCCCGCCTCGCTCTTCCCCACCTCGTCTACCCTTGAAAAACCCGCAGGAAGCGGCCTCTCTTTCAAGGAACGAGCATGTCCCTCGCCATCGTCCACAGCCGCGCCCAGATCGGCGTCGAAGCCCCTGCCGTCACGGTCGAAGTGCATATGGCCAATGGCTTGCCATCGTTGACCCTGGTGGGCCTGCCCGAGGCTGCTGTGAAGGAAAGCAAGGACCGCGTACGCAGCGCCATTCTCAACAGCGCGCTGCAATACCCCGCACGCCGCATTACGCTCAACCTGGCCCCCGCCGACCTGCCCAAGGACGGTGGGCGGTTTGACTTGGCGATTGCCCTGGGGATTCTCGCGGCCAGTGTGCAGGTGCCAGCGTTGATGCTCGATGATGTGGAGTGTCTGGGCGAACTGGCCCTGTCCGGCGAGGTGCGAGCGGTGAAAGGCGTGTTGCCGGCCGCCCTGGCGGCACGCAAGGCCGGGCGCACGGTGATCGTGCCTCGGGCCAATGCCGAGGAAGCCTGCCTGGCGTCCGGGCTGACGGTGATTGCGGTGGATCATCTGCTGCAGGTGGTGGCGCACCTTAATGGGCAGGTGCCGATTGAACCGTTCAAGTCCGACGGTTTGCTGTACCTGAACAAGCCCTACCCCGACCTGAGTGAAGTGCAAGGCCAACTGGCGGCCAAGCGAGCGCTGTTGATTGCCGCAGCAGGCGCCCACAACCTGTTGTTCAGCGGCCCGCCGGGCACCGGCAAGACCCTTCTCGCCAGCCGCCTCCCCGGCTTGCTGCCGCCGCTGAGTGAACAGGAAGCCCTGGAAGTGGCGGCGATCCAGTCGGTGGTCAGCCTCGCTCCGTTGAGCCACTGGCCGCACCGGCCATTCCGTCAGCCGCATCATTCCGCGTCCGGGCCGGCGCTGGTGGGTGGCGGCTCGAAACCCCAGCCAGGGGAAATCACCCTGGCCCATCATGGGGTGCTGTTTCTCGATGAGTTGCCAGAGTTTGATCGCAAAGTGCTTGAGGTGCTGCGCGAGCCGCTGGAGTCCGGGCATATCGTGATTTCCCGCGCCCGCGACCGTGTGAGTTTCCCGGCGCGGTTTCAACTGGTAGCGGCGATGAACCCCTGCCCTTGCGGCTATATGGGCGAGCCCAGCGGGCGCTGTCGTTGCACGCCGGAGCAGGTCCAGCGCTACCGCAACAAACTGTCCGGGCCGCTGCTGGACCGCATCGACCTGCACCTGACCGTCGCCCGGGAAAGCACCGCGCTGAACCCTGCCAAACAAACCGGCAATGACACGGCCAGCGCTTCTGCCCTCGTCGCCGACGCCAGGGATCGCCAGCAGCAACGCCAGGGTTGTGCAAATGCTTTCCTCGACCTGACGGGGTTGCGCCGCCACTGCGAGTTATCGAAAGTCGACGAAGGCTGGCTGGAGACGGCCTGCGAGCGCTTGACCCTGTCGTTGCGCGCGGCCCACCGGCTGCTCAAGGTCGCACGCACCCTGGCGGATCTGGAGCAGGTGGAAAGCATCATGCGGCATCACTTGGCGGAGGCGTTGCAATACCGGCCAGCAACCTTGGGCTAGAGATCCCGGGGTAAGTCCAGCAACCACCCCGCCACTTCCAGCACCTCACCCAGTGCCGATTCAGCGGACTCGGTGGAGGGGTTAAGCATCAGGTCATCGGCATACCCCATCGCCAAGGCAAAGATCTGGCGTGCGGCGCGTGTGGATGAGTCGCAACGGAACACCTGCGCGGCCACACCCCGCTCGATCACCTCCGCCAGCATGGCTTGCCACTGGGCGTTGATCGACAGATAGGCCTGGGCCATTTGCGGGTCATACAGCGCCTCGTCCCAGGCGTCCAGCCACAGTGCCCAGTCGGCATCGGCGCTGCTTGGCAGGCAGTCACGCAGGAACCCCAGCAACGCTTCGAGAGGCGGCGCCAGCGCCAGGGGGGCACGCACTTCGTCCAACTGGTCGGTGGCGAACCGCACGAAGGCTTCGCGGCGCAGTTCTTTCCAGTCGCTGAAGTAGTGATACACGTGGCTGCGGGACAAACCGGCATGCTCCGCCAGATCGCGGGTGGAGACATCGGCAAAACCCTTGCTGCGAAACAGCTCCAGGGCAGCGGTGATGATCTGGTCTTTACGGTCGATACGCGACATGGGCAATTCCTTACGGGCACCGGCAGATAAGCGGCGCTTGCTTTTTGAGCGATCGCTCAAGGATACTTGAGCAGTCGCTCAATAGTAGCGCCTATCACTCCTTTGGTGCACCCATGCCATCCGTAACGCCGCACATCCTGATCGAAGAAAGCAAGAAAATCGGCCAGCAATCCGCCAGCCAAACCCTCAAGGCAATCGCCAGGGCTTACCCCTGGAAGCTGTTTGGCACGTTGTCGTTGGTCGCGCTGGAGAACGCCTTGCTGTTGGCCTACCCGCTATTTGCGGGTTTCGCTGTGGACTCGATCCTGCGCGGCGATGCCGGCAGCGCGTTGATTTATGCAGCCGTGGTCATGGCTTTCTGGGTAGTCGGTGCCGCACGCCGGGCCCTGGATACCCGTACCTTCACCCGGATCTACGCCGACCTTGCCGTGCCGGTGATTCTCAACCAGCGCCTGCAAAACCACAGCACGTCAAAGGCTGCCGCGCGGGTAGTGCTGGCACGGGATTTTGTTGATTTTTTCGAAAAACACGTGCCGGTGATTGCTACGGCCCTGGTATCCATCGTTGGCGCAGCCGTGATGCTCCTGGTGATTGAACCCTGGGTCGGCCTGGCCTGCTTTGCCGCGCTGGTGCTGTGCATCACCCTGCTGCCGCGCTTTGCCCGCCGTAACGAGCAATTGCACAAACGCTTGAATAACCGCCTGGAGAAAGAAATTGGCCTGGTGGAAAAGGTCAGCGCCCAGACCCTGCGCCGCCATTACCAACTGCTGTCACGCCTGCGTATCTGGCTATCGGACCGCGAGGCCGCGGCGTTCCTGTTTATCGGCACGCTGGCGGCGCTGCTGTTTGTGGTCGCCATCAGCCAGCTGGCCCTGTCGCCTGCAGTCAAGGCCGGCCACGTGTATGCGGTGATGACGTACTTGTGGACCTTCGTCAGCAGCCTCGACGAAGCACCAGGGATGGTCGATCAACTGGCGCGGCTCAAGGACATCGGCAAGCGCGTGGACCCAGGGCTCGGCGATCGAACCGAGGCTTGAGAGCCGAGTCAGCCGTCATCGCGGGCAAGCCCGGCTCCCACACTGAACCGGTTTCTTCAATTGAACACGGTCAACTGTGGGAGCCGGGCTTGCCCGCGATGAGGCCCTGACAGTCAATCAACGAAACCGATCAACCTCATGCCGCAGCCCCGCCGCCAGCGTCTCTAACTCCCTGGCGGTAATCGCCAGGTTCGAGACCACTTCACGTTGTTCACTGTTGGCCAGCGCAATGCTCTGCAGGTTGCTGCTGAGCAAGGTCGCCGTGCTGCTTTGCTCCTGGGTGGCGGTGGTGATCGCGGCGAATTGCTGCCCCGCCGAGCGGCTTTGTTCGTCAATGCGCGCCAGGGCCGAGGCAACGTCGGCATTGCGCGACAAGCCTTCCTGCATCAGCACATTGCCCTGCTCCATGGTGCTGATGGCATTGCCGGTTTCCTGCTGGATGCTCTGGATCATCCCGGAGATCTCGTCGGTGGCCTGGCGGGTGCGTGAGGCCAGGTTGCGCACCTCATCGGCAACCACGGCAAACCCACGCCCCTGCTCCCCGGCCCGTGCCGCCTCGATGGCCGCGTTGAGGGCCAACAGGTTGGTCTGGTCGGCAATCGAGGTGATCACGCCGACGATGCCACCGATTTCCTGGGAACGCTGGCCCAGGGTGTTGATCACCGTGGCCGTGCTGTTGAGTGCCGTAGCGATATGCTCCAGGGACGCCGACGCCTCCTGCATCGAGTTGCGGCCAATGCGGGTCTGCTGGGCATTTTCCTGGGCCAGGCGTTCGGTATTGCCCATGTTGTCGGCAATGTTCAACGAGGTGGCACTGAACTCTTCCACCGCACCGGCCATGCTGGTGATCTCGCCGGACTGCTGCTCCATGCCTTCATAGGCCCCACCTGACAAGCCCGACAGCGCCTGAGCGCGGCTGTTGACCTCCTCGGCCGCCTCACGGATATGCGAGACCATGGTCGACAGGGCCTCGCCCATCTGGTTGAAACTGCGCGCCAATTGACCGATTTCGTCATGGCTGGACACATTCAACCGCGCACTCAAATCACCGGCGCCCAGGGCTTCGGCCTGGCGCACCAGGTCGCTCAATGGAGCCAGCTTACTGCGCAACAGCCACACCGTGGCGCCTACTGCCAGCAACATCGCCAGCACACTGCCGATCACCAAGCGGATGCCGACTTCCCAGGTCACTGCGCGAATTTCAGCCTTGGGCATGCTCGCTACCACCGCCCAGGGGCCGCCTTCGAACGGCACCGAGACGCTGTAGAAATCTTCGTGCTTGTCGCTCCAGAAACGGCCTGCGCCCGGTTTCTTCGCCAGGTCGAGCATCACCGCAATGGCCTCGTCCGGCGCCTGCACCCCAGCCGGCGCCACCAGCCAATGCTTCTGTTCATCCAGCAGCGCGAGCGAGCCGGTCTGGCCGATGCGAAAACGTTTGAGGTTTTCAAACTGGGCGTTCTGGGCGTCGGTGTAATCAAAACCGATGAACAGCACGGCGATGACCTTGCCACTGCTGTCACGCACCGGGCTGTATTGAGTCATGTAGGAACGGTCGAACAGCACCGCACGGCCGATGTAGGTCTGGCCGCCGGCCACGCGCTGGTAGGCCGCGCCCTGACGGTCGAGCACGGTGCCGATGGCGCGGTTGCCATCCTGTTTGGTCAGGGAGGTACTGATGCGGATGAAGTCTTCGCCGCTGCGCACAAACACCGTGGCCACGCCGCCGGACATCTGCTTGAACTCATCGACCTCGTCGAAGTTGTTGTTGAGCACCGCATCGCCCAGGTAAAGACTCGGGGTCGCTACCCCGGCCACATTCACCGTCTGCTCGGCATGCACACTCAGGCCTGCGCCAAAGCGCTTTTCAAACAGCCCGCTCAAACGCTGAGTGCTCTCGCGCAAGGTGCTGTGGAAGGTATTGAGTTGGTCGGCGAGCAAACGCGCTTCGCTGGCCAGGTGTTCTTCACGGGTCTGCAGGTTGGCCGAATCAAGGGAGCGCAGGGCAAACACGGTGCTGCCGCTGATCACGACAGCCAATATGACCGCCAAGGCGATGCCCAGCTGCGAAGCTATGCGGGCGCGGGGTTGAGACATGACTGCTCCTGGCCGAGGCCCGGATCTTCCTGATCTCATAGCGCTAATCGGCGAATTTCTTGAATTGGGGGCACGCTGAGCCGCAACTAATGGCAGCTGCGACACACCTACTTCGGCGGCCGGGGCCAATACTTGAGCAAATCACAGGGGTATCACTCCAACGCCTTGTTGGCGGGCGCTGCATCGATTCAGTCGAGCTGTTCCACTGCCGGCAGTGCCATGGCCCGCACTTCACTTTGCAGAAAGTCCGACAGCCTGCGCAGGCGCTCACCGCCGGGGCGGGTCTTGGGCCAGACCAGGTAGTAGCTCTCGCCGCTGGCCACCGCAGTAGGCCAAGGCAGGCTCAAACGGCCCTGGGCCACATCCTCGGCGACCATCAGCAAGTCGCCCATGGACACGCCGTAGCCCCGGGCGGCAGCAATCATGCCCAGCTCCAGGGTATCGAACACCTGCCCGCCCTTGATGGCGACGCGAGAGGCCAGCCCCGTGCGTTGCAACCAGCGGCGCCAATCACGCCGGTCCGGCGTGGGGTGCAGCAGCTCGGCGCCGGCCAGGCGTTCCACATCCCAGGGGCCATCGTTAAGCAAGTTCGGAGCGCCCACCGGGATCAGCAATTCAGGAAACAGGTAACTGGCTTCCCAGTCCGCAGGAAAGTGCCCATCGCTCAGCAGGACCGCGCAGTCGAACGGCTCCTGGTTGAAATCCACCTCATCGATGCTCATCCACGCGCTGGTCAACTGCACCTCATTGCCCGGCTGCAGATGCCGGAACCGACTCAACCGCGCCAGCAACCAACGCATGGTCAGGGTCGACGGGGCCTTCATGCGCAAGATGTCGTCCTCGGCATTCAAGGTATGGCAAGCGCGTTCCAGGGCGGCAAAACCCTCGCGCACGCCGGGCAACAGCAGGCGCGCCGACTCGGTGAGCTGCAAGGTGCGCCCGCTGCGCTGGAACAGACGGCAGGCGAAGTGCTCCTCCAGAGTGCGGATATGCCGGCTGACCGCGCTTTGGGTGATCGACAACTCCTCGGCGGCACGGGTGAACGAATTGTGCCGGGACGCCGCTTCAAACGCGCGCAGGGCATACAGCGGAGGAAGACGACGAGACATGAAGAAAACTCCGACGGCTTGATCCGCAAACCCTACCAGAATCGTCCAGGCATGAGTTTTAATCATGTGACTGATCGCATTTATCCCTTTGTGCAAAGCGCTGAGAGCGCCGAGAATCAACCGCTCTACCCTTTATACAAATATTGAGCGTGATGATCATGCAGCATCCGGCGCGTACCGAACTCTGGGCCATTCTGCGGCTGTCAGGGCCGTTGATTGCCTCACAGTTGGCGCACATGCTGATGGTGCTCACCGACACCTTGATGATGGCCCGCCTGAGCCCCGAAGCCCTGGCCGGCGGCGGGCTGGGGGCGGCGAGCTACTCGTTTGTGTCGATCTTTTGCATCGGCGTGATAGCCGCCGTGGGCACCCTGGTCGCTATCCGCCAGGGCGCCGGCGATATCGAAGGCGCCACCCGCCTGACCCAGGCGGGACTCTGGCTGGCCTGGCTGATGGCCCTGGTGGCGGGCCTGCTGCTGTGGAACCTCAAGCCCGTACTGCTGATGTTCGGCCAGACCGAAACCAACGTGCAGTCGGCTGGCCAGTTCCTGATGATCCTGCCGTTCGCCCTGCCCGGCTACCTGACGTTCATGGCCCTGCGCGGCTTCACCAGCGCCATCGGCAAAGCCACGCCGGTGATGGTGATCAGCCTGTGCGGCACGGTGATCAACTACCTGCTCAACCATGCGTTGATCGAAGGCATGTTCGGCCTGCCCAAGCTGGGCCTGATGGGCATTGGCCTGGTCACCGCGATTGTCGCCAACTGCATGGCCCTGGCGCTGTTGTGGTACATCAAATACAACCGCGCCTACGCGGCCTACCCATTGGGCAAGGGCCTGTTGCGGCCCAACCTGCACTACCTGCGCGAGCTGTGGCGCCTGGGCCTGCCGATTGGCGGCACCTATGCAGTGGAAGTCGGCTTGTTCGCCTTCGCGGCGCTGTGCATGGGGACCATGGGCAGTACGCAGTTGGCAGCGCATCAGATTGCCCTGCAAATCGTCTCGGTGGCGTTCATGGTGCCGGCGGGCATGTCTTATGCGGTCACCATGCGCATCGGTTTGCATTACGGCGGTGGGCACCTGCTGGGCGCGAGGCTGGCCGGGCGGGTCGGGATCGCCTTCGGCGCAACGGTGATGCTGGGGTTTGCCATGGTGTTCTGGTTGTTTTCAGACCCGCTGATCGGCCTGTTCCTCGACCATGACGACCCGGCCTTCGCCCAGGTGATCAGCCTGGCGGTCAGCCTGTTGGCGGTGGCGGCGTGGTTCGAGTTGTTCGACGGCGTGCAAACCATTGCCATGGGTTGTATCCGCGGGCTCAAGGATGCCAAGACCACTTTCCTCGTCGGCCTGGGCTGCTACTGGTTGATTGGCGCGCCAGCGGCCTGGTTGATGGCGTTTACCCTGGATTGGGGCCCGACCGGCGTGTGGTGGGGACTGGCGCTGGGCCTGGCCTGTGCGGCGATTACCCTGACGTGGGCGTTTGAAAGAAAGATGAGGCGAATGATTGCCCAGGAACCGCAAATCGACATGGCCCCACAGCCGAACTGAAGCATGTACTCGGTCAATGTGGGAGCTGGCTTGCCTGCTCCCACATTTTTGATTGGGTTTACAAAGTCAGATCACTTCACCCAACAACGCCTGTTGGCTGCTGCCAAATGTCAGGTATTCCACCAACTCCGGCAACGGCAATGGCTTGCTGATCAGGTAACCCTGGGCCTGGTCGCAGCCAAACAGACGCAATAACGCCAGTTGCTCCGGCGTCTCCACACCTTCGGCCACCACTTCCAGGTTGAGGTTATGGGCCAGGTTGATCATGGCGTGCACCAGCTTGCGGTTTTCCTCGCGCTCTTCCATGCCGCCGACAAAGCTCTTGTCGATCTTGAGCAGGGCAATCGGCAGGCTGTTGAGGTGTACGAAGGATGAAAACCCGGTACCAAAGTCATCCAGGGAAAAGCGTACGCCCAGGCGGCCCAAGGCATCCATGGTCTGCTTGACCAGGTCGCTGCGGCGCATCACGGCGGTTTCCGTCAGTTCGAATTCCAGCCACTGCGCCTCCACCCCACGCTCGGCAATCAGCCGGCTCAAGGTCGACAGCAATTGGCTGTCCTGGAATTGGCGGAACGACAGGTTGACCGCCATGTGCAGCGGCGGCAGGCCGCGTTCGCGCAGGTCCTGCATGTCGCGCAGGGCACGGGAAATCACCCAGTAGCCCAACGGCACAATCAGGCCGCTCTGCTCGGCCAACGGCACGAACTCGCTTGGCGGCAACAGGCCGCGCTCGCCATGGCGCCAGCGCACCAGGGCTTCGAGGCCGACGATATGCCCATCGTCCAGGTCCAGACGCGGCTGGTAATGCAGCTCCAGCTCATCACGGCGCAGCGCCCGGCGCAGTTCGCTTTCCAGGTCGGCAAGGCTGCGGGCGTTGCGGTTGATTCGTTCATTGAAGATATGAAAGGTGCAGCCCTGGGTGCTCTTGGCCTGTTGCATGGCGATATGCGCGTGCCACATCAACGGGTCGGCGCCGGCCTTGGCGCGGGCATGGGCCACACCGAGGCTGCAGCCGATCAGCAGGCTCTCGCCATCGACCCAGTAAGGTTCGGCCATGGCCTCGGTGATGCGTTCGGCCATCCACTCGGCGCGTTGCGGCGCGCGGCGGGTGTCGATCAACAAGGCGAATTCGTCACTGCCCAGGCGCGCCAGTTGGTCGCCGGCTTCGAGCTGGCTCTTGAGCCGCGAGACCACTTGCAGGATCAGCCGGTCGCCCGCCTGGTGGCCGAGGGCATCGTTGGCATGGCGGAAGTTGTCCAGGTCCAGATGGCCGAGTGCCAGGCCACGCCCGTCGTTTTCTGCCAGGCGCGCGGCCAGCAGGGTCTGGAACCCCTGGCGGTTGGCGATGCCGGTCAGCGGATCCTGTTCGGCCAGGCGTTGCAGAGTGTTTTCCAGCAAGCCGCGCTCGCGCACATGGCGCAGGCAGCGGCGAACCGTATCGACATCAAACGCACCGAGGATCAGCCAGTCGCTGGCGCCCAACGGCGCAACCAGCGGCTCCTGCTCCAGCAGCAAGACGGTCGGCAGGCTGCAACGGCCTGGGCCGGGTTGCAGGCTGGGGGTGGTGAGCAAGACGGCGGTGCGGTCGTCGTCGAACAGGCTGCTCACCGACTCCCAATTTGGCGCACTGATCAGCACTGCCCCGTCGCCCATCGGCGCCAGGCACTCGCGCAACAACGCTGCCCACGTAGGCGTATCGGCCAATAGCAGCAAACGCAAGGGTTCGACAGGCGTAGACAAGCTAGCTCCCTAGACTGTGCAAGATTTCGTTGGCGGCGGGCATTATGACGTGCAGCCTGATAATCACCAATGATATTGGTTATCAAATACGCGCAGTGCGGCTCTAGATCGAACGATAGACCCAAAAACCCCGCACATCCTGCGGCAAAGTAACAAAAGCGGCAAATTTAGATCGAGTGGTACGTCACACTGTCGTTCAGAGGCAGCAGAATCTTGCCAGCCTGTTAAAATGCCCGCCCTTTTGAACAATGACTCCCAAAATTCCGTATGTCCCGACTCAATCCCCGGCAGCAAGAAGCCGTGAACTACGTCGGCGGCCCTCTATTGGTGCTCGCCGGTGCTGGCTCCGGCAAGACCAGCGTGATCACCCGCAAGATCGCGCACTTGATCCAGAACTGTGGCATCCGTGCCCAGTACATCGTCGCCATGACCTTTACCAACAAGGCCGCGCGCGAGATGAAAGAGCGCGTCGGCACCCTGCTCAAGGGCGGCGAAGGCCGTGGCCTCACCGTGTGTACCTTCCACAACCTGGGGCTGAACATCATCCGCAAGGAGCATGCGCGGCTGGGCTACAAGCCGGGCTTCTCGATCTTTGACGAGACCGACGTCAAGGCCCTGATGACCGACATCATGCAGAAGGAATACGCGGGCGACGACGGCGTCGATGAGATCAAGAACATGATCGGCGCCTGGAAAAACGACCTGATCCTGCCCCCCGAAGCCCTAGAAAACGCACGCAACCCCAAGGAACAGACCGCCGCCATCGTCTACACCCACTACCAGCGCACGCTCAAGGCGTTCAATGCGGTGGACTTCGACGACCTGATCCTGCAGCCGGTCAAGCTGTTCCAGGAACACGCCGACATCCTCGAAAAGTGGCAGAACAAGGTGCGCTACCTGCTGGTGGATGAATACCAGGACACCAACGCCAGCCAGTATTTGCTGGTGAAGTTGCTGATCGGTACACGCAACCAGTTCACCGTGGTCGGCGACGATGACCAGTCGATCTACGCCTGGCGCGGCGCGCGCCCGGAAAACCTGATGCTGCTCAAGGTCGACTACCCGTCGCTGAAAGTGGTGATGCTGGAGCAGAACTATCGCTCCACCAGCCGCATCCTGCGTTGCGCCAACGTGCTGATCTCCAACAACCCCCACGAGTTTGAAAAGCAGCTGTGGAGCGAGATGGGCCATGGCGACGAAATCCGCGTGATCCGCTGCCGCAACGAAGATGCCGAAGCCGAGCGCGTGGCCGTCGAGATCCTCAGCCTGCACCTGCGCACCGACCGGCCCTACAGCGATTTTGCGATCCTGTATCGCGGTAACTACCAGGCCAAGCTGATCGAGCTGAAGCTGCAGCACCACCAGGTGCCGTATCGCCTGTCAGGCGGCAACAGCTTTTTCGGACGCCAGGAAGTAAAGGATCTGATGGCCTACTTCCGGTTGATCGTGAACCCGGATGACGACAACGCCTTCCTGCGCGTGATCAACGTGCCGCGCCGGGAGATCGGCTCCACCACCCTGGAAAAACTCGGCAACTACGCCACCGAACGCAAGATCTCGATGTACGCCGCCACCGACGAAATCGGCCTGGGCGAACACCTGGATACGCGCTTCACCGATCGCCTGTCGCGCTTCAAGCGCTTTATGGACAAGGTGCGCGAGCAGTGCGCCGGCGAAGACCCGATCAGCGCCCTGCGCAGCATGGTCATGGATATCGACTATGAAAACTGGCTGCGCACCAACAGCTCCAGCGACAAGGCCGCGGATTACCGCATGGGCAACGTCTGGTTCCTGATCGAAGCGCTGAAGAACACCCTGGAAAAAGACGAAGACGGTGAAATGACCGTCGAGGACGCCATCGGCAAGCTGGTCCTGCGCGACATGCTCGAGCGCCAGCAGGAAGAAGAAGATGGCGCCGAAGGGGTGCAAATGATGACCTTGCATGCATCCAAGGGCCTGGAATTCCCCTATGTGTTCATCATGGGCATGGAAGAGGAAATCCTCCCACACCGCTCCAGTATCGAAGCCGACACCATTGAAGAAGAACGGCGCCTGGCCTACGTGGGCATTACCCGCGCGCGTCAGACCCTGGCCTTCACCTTTGCGGCCAAGCGCAAGCAATACGGCGAGATCATCGACTGCGCCCCGAGCCGCTTCCTCGATGAGCTGCCACCGGACGATTTGGCCTGGGAAGGCAACGACGACACCCCGACTGAAGTCAAGGCGGTACGCGGCAACACTGCCCTGGCGGATATACGCGCGATGCTAAAGCGCTAGAATCGACTACTTTTTAATCTACTTTCGGCGCCCCTTGCGCCACCAGAGGAAGCTTTTGTGGAAGCACTGCACAAGAAAATTCGCGAAGAAGGCATCGTGCTTTCCGACCAGGTACTCAAGGTCGACGCCTTTCTGAACCATCAGATCGACCCGGCGCTGATGAAGCTGATCGGCGACGAATTCGCCGCGCTGTTCAAGGATTCGGGGATCACCAAGATCGTCACCATCGAAGCCTCGGGCATCGCGCCGGCGATCATGACCGGCCTGAACCTGGGCGTGCCGGTGATTTTCGCCCGCAAGCAACAGTCCCTGACCCTGACGGAAAACCTGCTGTCGGCGACGGTGTATTCCTTCACCAAGAAAGTCGAAAGCACCGTGGCGATTTCCCCGCGTCACCTGACCAGCAGCGACCGCGTGCTGGTGATCGATGACTTCCTGGCCAACGGCAAGGCGTCCCAGGCGCTGATTTCGATCATCAAACAGGCCGGCGCCACCGTGGCAGGCCTGGGGATTGTGATCGAGAAGTCGTTCCAGGGCGGCCGTGCAGAGCTGGATGCCCAGGGCTACCGTGTTGAGTCGCTGGCGCGGGTGAAGTCCCTGGCCGGTGGGGTTGTGACCTTCATCGACTGAAGGTGAGCGAGCACAGTTAAAAATGTGGGAGCTGGCTTGCCTGCGATAGCGCAGTGTCAGGCGACAGAGATGTCGACTGTCAGGCCCTCATCGCAGGCAAGCCAGCTCCCACATTTGCCTTGTGTTACCTATCAGTGTGCGGTGGCCTGTAGGCCAGCAAGCAATAGGCGCTGATACAGATCCTCTTTAAACCCCTCAGGCTTATCCAGGCGCATGCGCACCAGATGCTCGGGAAACGCCGCAGGTTCCGGTGCATCCAGCGCCGCCTTGCCCAACTCCAGAATCTCCGTCAGCTTGAATTTGCTCTTGAGCCAGTTCAGCGCGCGCAACAAATCCCGCTCTTGATCAGTGAAATCACTGCCCAGCGGATACTCCGGAAACAGCCTTGAATGCCGCGCCTGCACCGCCTGCAAACGCTCGGGAGTGTTGTCGGCAAAGCGTGGGTCGAGCTGGAAGTCCTTGGGCAACTTGCCGGCTTTTTGCGCCTGTTCGATCAAGTCGGCCTGGAACCGTGAGTCGGTGATATTGAGCAACGCCTCGATCACCTTGGCGTCGGTCTGGCCGCGCAGGTCAGCGATACCGTATTCGGTGATCACGATATCGCGCAGGTGCCGTGGAATCGTGCAATGGCCGTACTCCCAGACAATATTGGAGCTGACCTCGCCAGCCGATTCGCGCCAACTGCGCAGGATCAGGATCGAGCGCGCACCCTCCAGCGCATGGCCTTGGGCGACAAAGTTGTATTGCCCACCCACACCGCTGAGCACGCGGCCATCTTCCAGTTGGTCGGCAACGCCTGCACCCAGTAGCGTCACCATGATCGCGCTGTTGATAAACCGCGCATCCACGCGCTGTAAACGCTTGAGTTCTTCCTGCCCGTACAGCTCGTTGATATAGCTGATGCGGGTCATGTTGAATTCCAGACGCTTGGCGTGGGTCATTTCCTGCAAGCGCTGGTAAAAACTGCGGGGGCCGAGGAAAAACCCACCGTGGATCGATATGCCATCGGGCTGCGCCGCATCGTCCAGCAGGCCTGCGTTGGCCTGCTCCTGCGTCGCCACATCCGGGTACACCTTGCGCCGCACAATCCCGGCATCGGCCAGCACCAGCAGGCCGTTGACGAACATTTCGCTGCAACCATAAAGGCCCCGGGCAAACGGTTCGACCCCACCCTCACGGCTGATCAGCGGCGCCCATTGGTACACATCCAGGTCGGTGAGCAACTGCCGATAGCTCTCGTTATCGGCCTGACGCGCCAGCAACGCGGCGGTCAAGGCGTCGCCCATCGAACCGATACCAATCTGCAAGGTGCCGCCATCGCGCACCAGGGTGCTGGCGTGCAAACCGATGAAGTGGTCCTGCAAACCCACTGGCATGTTGGGCGTAGAGAACAGCGTGGTGCGGTCTTTTTCGTCGATCAGGAAGTCGAACTGATCCATGCCCAGTTCGGCATCACCGGGCATGTAGGGCAAATCTTCATGCACCTGGCCGACCACCAGGATGGTCTCGCCTGCCGCGCGGCGCTTGGCGATCATGGGCAACAGGTCGAGGGTGATATCCGGGTTGCAACTCAGGCTCAGGCGATCCGGGTGCTCACTGCTGCTGGCCACCAATTGCGCAACCAGGTTCAGGCCGGCGGCGTTGATATCGCGAGCGGCATGGCTGTAGTTGCTGCTGACGTAGTCCTGCTGGGCCTGGGCGCTGTGCAACAGGCTGCCGGGCTGCATGAAGAACTGCTGCACGTGGATATTGGCCGGCAGGCTGTCCTTGCGCAGGGCGGCAAGGTAATCCAGCTCGGGATAATCACCGAACACCCGCTCGACAAACGGCTCCAGAAAGCGCTTCTGCAAACCATCACCCAGCGGCGGGCGGCCCAGGCTCAACGCGGTATAGATCGTCAGCGACCGCTCGGGCAGCTTGGCGATACGCCGGTACAAGGCATTGGCAAACAGATTCGGCTTACCCAGACCCAGCGGCATACCCATGTGGATATGCGCCGGTAGGCGCTCCAGTACGTCGTCGACCGCTTGCTCGATTGAACACAACTGCACCATCCGACCCTCCTGACGTTCCGTGATTAGGGGTTGGACCGAGCTTGCCGGGTCTTTGCTGCAATGAACAGCCTTGGCCGGCAAATTGCGGGCACAAAAAAGCCGCTGGTCAGCGGCTTTTTGGCGAAGATCGGTTTATTTCAAACCAGACATCTTCTCGATTGCAGCCTTGAGGTCGTCATCCGAGCAATCGGAGCAGGTGCCTTTAGGCGGCATGGCGTTGATGCCGGTGATGGCCTTGGCCAGGATGCCGTCGAGGCCGCCCTGGTGATCGGCGCGCTCTTTCCAGGCTGCGGTGTCACCGATTTTCGGTGCGCCCAACAGGCCAGTGCCGTGGCAAGCATTACAGTGTTTGGCGACGATCTCGTCCGGCGTTTTTGCGCCGCCGCCGCCCGCTGTCACAGCGACTTCCATGCCCTTGCATTCCTCACCTTGAATACAGACCTTCCCCACGGGTTCAAGGCGCTTGGCAATATCATCATTGGTCGCAGCTTGAGCGCTGGCAGCCCAAAGGGCCAGTACGGTTGCTGGTACAGCCAGCATTTTCATAATTAGGTTCACGCGTTCACCCTCATGGTGGCTATTCACGCCTGCGGCCACGGTTTCGCAGGCGGCGAAAGTATAACGGTTAGGCCGCCTCACTGAAACAACCCTATTATCCAAGGGGAGATTGAGCATGGCGAAATACAACTACGGGCACCTCTGCAAGGTAGGCAGGGCGCCTCTTCTGTTAAAAGTTCGCGGGTGTGGCTGCGCTGATTAGTCGCGCCGGCACATCGAACGGATTGCGAAAACGGTGCGGCTTGGTGCTTTCAAAGTAGTAGCTATCGCCGGCTTCGAGCACAAAAGTTTCGACGCCCACGACCAATTCCAGACGACCTTCCAGCAGGATCCCGGTTTCCTCGCCGTCATGGGTCAGCATTTCCTCACCCGTATCGGCGCCCGGCGGGTAGATTTCGTTGAGAAACGCAATCGCCCGGCTCGGATGTGCCCGGCCCACCAGCTTCATGGTGACCGCGCCATCGGAGATGTCGATCAGCTCATTGGCTTTATAGACGATCTGCGTCGGTTTTTCCTGGAGGATCTCCTCGGAAAAGAACTCGACCATGGACATGGGGATGCCGCCCAGCACCTTGCGCAAGGAGCTGATGGAGGGGCTGACACTGTTTTTCTCGATCATCGAAATGGTGCTGTTGGTGACGCCCGCACGCTTGGCGAGTTCACGCTGGGAAAGACCTTTCAGTTTACGGATGGATTGCAGTCGTTCGCCGACGTCCAATGCAGGAGCCTCCTAGGATTCAGGCTTTGTTGTAATTGAGCGTTATCATGGCGACAGCGTTCAGTATTTACAACACTTTGGTCTGAATCCCGCAGGGCTTCATCTGCAGCTGGCGGCTAAGCGCCGGAATAGAGCCGTGGCACACGGCGCAGGTTGCAGAAAATCTGATAAGGGATGGTCTCGGCGGCGGTCGCCACATCGCTGGCGAGGATGTTTTTGCCCCACAACTCGACGGTCGAACCCAGACCCGCCTGGGGTACATCGGTCAGGTCGATGCACAGCATGTCCATCGACACCCGCCCCAGCAACTGGCTGCGCTGGCCGGCGACCAGTACCGGCGTACCGGTCGGCGCATGCCGTGGATAACCGTCGGCATACCCCATGGCAACCACACCGATACGCATCGGCTTGGGCGTCACGAAGCGCGCGCCATAACCCACGGGCTCGCCCGCAGGCAGCTCGCGTACGCAGATGACTTTCGACTCCAGGGTCATTACCGGCTGCAAACGCGCGGCAACCGCCTGGTCTTCGCCAAACGGCGTCGCACCGTAAAGCATGATGCCGGGCCGTACCCAGTCGCTGGAAACGCTCGGCCAGCCCATCACCGACGGCGAGTTGCGCAGGCTGACCTGGGCCGCCAAGCCCTGGCGCGCGGCCTCGAAGACCGTGACCTGTTCATCGCTGCTCGCGCAGTCCAGCTCATCGGCACGGGCGAAGTGGCTCATCAACACGATCTTGGCCACTTTGCCGCTGGCCAGCAGGCGCTGATAGGCGTCGTGATAATCCTTGGGATGCAAGCCAACCCGGTGCATGCCCGAATCCAGCTTCAACCATACCGTCAGCGGCTTGCTCAGGCGCGCCTGTTCAATCGCTTCCAGCTGCCACAGCGAATGCACCACGCACCAGAAGTCATGCTCGATGATCAGCGGCAGTTCGTCGGCCTCGAAGAACCCTTCGAGCAACAATACCGGCCCACCAATCCCGGCAGCGCGCAGTTCCAGCGCTTCCTCGATACAGGCCACGGCAAAACCGTCGGCCTGGTCTTCCAGGGCCTGGGCCACGCGCACGGCTCCATGGCCGTAGGCATCGGCCTTGATCACGGCAAGGGCCTTGGCCCCGGTCAGTTCGCGGGCCAATTGGTAGTTGTGGCGCAGGGCTTGTAGGTCGATCAGGGCACGGGCAGGACGCATGGCGGCAGGCTTCTAGGCGGCGGTAGGAAGAAAAAACCGGTACCGACCGACAGCGCCGGCACCGGAAGAGGGATCGTTTAAGGCAGAGCGGCCACGACAGACAGCTCGACCAGGATTTCGGGTTCACACAGTTTCGATTCGACCGTGGCACGGGCGGGTGCGACACCTTTTGGCAGCCACTTGTCCCATACCGCGTTCATGCCGGCAAAGTCGGCGTCGATGTCTTTGAGGTAGATCGTCACCGACAGCAACCTGGTTTTGTCGGTACCGGCCAGATCCAGCAAGCGCTCGATGTTGGCCAAGGTCTCGCGGGTCTGCTGTTCAATCCCGGCACTCATGTCGTCGCCGACTTGCCCTGCCAGATACACGGTACCGCTGTGGACAACGATCTGGCTCATGCGCTCATTGGTGAGCTGGCGCTGGATTGACATGTTTTGTGGACTCCTGAGGGTTGCCGTAACGGGAAATATCGAGGCCTGCGGCGCTGATCTGCGGGGTTTTCTTGGCCATCAGGTCCGCCAGCAAGCGGCCAGAGCCACAGGCCATGGTCCAGCCGAGGGTGCCGTGGCCGGTATTCAAGAACAGATTCTTGAACGGGGTAGCGCCGACAATTGGCGTACCGTCCGGGGTGGTCGGGCGCAGGCCGGTCCAGAACGTGGCTTCGCTCAGATCACCGCCCTGAGGATAAAGGTCGTTGACGATCATCTCCAGGGTTTCGCGCCGGCGCGGGTTCAGCGACAGGTCAAAACCGGCTATTTCAGCCATGCCGCCAACCCGGATGCGGTTGTCGAAACGGGTGATCGCAACCTTGTAGGTTTCGTCGAGAATGGTCGAAGTAGGGGCCATCGCCGGGTTGGTGATCGGCACGGTCAGGGAGTAACCCTTGAGCGGATACACCGGTGCCTTGATCCCCAGCGGCTTGAGCAACTGCGGCGAGTAGCTGCCCAGGGCCAGCACGTAGCGATCGGCGGTTTCCAGCTTGCCGTCGATCCACACACCGTTGATACGATCACCGGCGTGGTCCAGGCGCTGAATGTCCTGCTCGAAACGGAACTCCACGCCCAACTGCTTGCACATATCGGCCAGGCGGGTGGTGAACATCTGGCAGTCGCCGGTCTGGTCATTGGGCAGGCGCAAGGCACCGGCCAGGATATCCGTGACGCTGGCCAGGGCCGGCTCGACGCGGGCGATGCCGGCGCGGTCGAGCAGCTCGAACGGTACGCCGGACTCTTTCAACACGGCAATATCCTTGGCCGCACCATCGAGTTGCGCCTGGGTACGGAACAATTGCGTAGTACCCAGGCTACGGCCTTCGTAGGCAATGCCGGTTTCGGCGCGCAGTTCGTCGAGGCAGTCGCGGCTGTACTCGGACAGACGCACCATGCGCTCCTTGTTCACCGCATAGCGGTTGGCCGTGCAGTTGCGCAGCATCTGCGCCATCCACAGGTATTGGTCGATATCGGCCGTGGCCTTGATCGCCAGCGGCGCATGGCGCTGCAGCAGCCACTTGATGGCCTTGAGCGGCACACCCGGCGCAGCCCATGGCGACGCATAGCCGGGCGAAACCTGGCCGGCGTTGGCGAAGCTGGTCTCCATTGCAACGGCCGGCTGACGGTCGACCACGACCACCTCAAAACCGGCACGCGCCAAATAGTAGGCACTGGCCACACCAATGACACCGCTACCCAAGACCAAAACGCGCATTTTTATATCCTCATCACGGCTTGACCGCTGACGTTTGTTGTTCAGCACAAAGATGTGGGCAGTATAAAAAGCAATGACCAGTGCATTTCACTATATAAGTGCCTATATTTGGCGACAATTCTCGGCAAAAACCCTTTTCACGGAGGAGCATCCCCTATGCGGACCAATACCCAGACCAAGCGGGAGCTGGACAAGATCGACCGCAACATCCTGCGCATCCTGCAGGCGGACGGGCGGATATCGTTTACCGAGCTGGGGGAGAAGGTAGGACTGTCGACCACGCCCTGCACCGAACGGGTCCGGCGCCTGGAGCGCGAGGGGATCATCATGGGCTACAACGCCCGCCTCAATCCGCAGCACTTGAAGGGTAGCCTGCTGGTGTTTGTCGAGATCAGCCTCGACTACAAATCCGGCGATACCTTCGAAGAATTCCGACGTGCCGTGCTGAAACTGCCCCATGTGCTGGAGTGCCACCTGGTCTCGGGGGATTTCGACTATCTAGTGAAGGCGCGGATTTCCGAAATGGCGTCGTACCGCAAACTGCTGGGCGACATCCTGCTCAAGCTGCCCCATGTGCGCGAGTCCAAGAGCTATATCGTGATGGAAGAGGTGAAGGAGAGCCTGAACCTGCCGATCCCGGATTGATCCTGTGGGAGCTGGCTTGCCTGCGATAGCGATCAACCCGCCGCCATTTTCATGGCCTGGCACACCGTCATCGCAGGCAAGCCAGCTCCCACCTTTTGACCGAGTACATCTGTCAGACCAGCACCTGCCGCGTCGTCGCCATGTACTCGTGGATCTGCTTCTCGACCCGAGGGTGAATCAGTTCCACCGGCCCACGGTTATTGGGGCATGGCAGGCTGGGCGTAGTACCAAACAACCTACAGATCAATGGGCGCTCGTCGTACACCGTGCAGCCGTTGGGCCCCAGGTGTACACAGTTCAGCTCATCCATGGCCGCTTCCTGCTCGGCCGCGGTCTTGCGCGGCAGGCGCGACATTTCCTCGGTGGATGTAGTCACCGGCCCACAGCAATCATGGCAACCCGGCACACACTCGAACGAGGGAATCTGCCGGCGCAGCGCGTTGACTTTCTGGCTGTTGCAACTCATCGAAACCCATACCGAACGGCGAATAGGCGTGGATTTTGCCCTAAAAGCCCCGAGTGAGACAGCTTCACCCGACCGCTGTATCCTGCGTCAAATTTTCCAAACACGGATGCTCCCCATGACCGCCAGCGCCCGGCACACCGCTTCCTACTACGCCGCCAGCAGCCTGCCGCAACCCGATTACCCGGTGCTGGCGGGTGAAGTCGTCGCCGATGTGTGCGTGGTGGGCGGTGGGTTTTCCGGGCTGAACACCGCGCTGGAACTGGCTGAACGGGGCTTCAGCGTGGTGCTGCTGGAGGCCCGCAAGATTGCCTGGGGCGCCAGCGGGCGCAATGGCGGGCAGTTGATTCGTGGCGTCGGCCACGGCCTTGATCAGTTTGCCAATGTGGTCGGCACCGAAGGCGTGCGGCAGATGAAGTTGATGGGCCTGGAAGCCGTGGAAATCGTGCGCCAGCGGGTCGAGCGCTTCCAGATTGAATGCGACCTGACCTGGGGTTACTGCGACCTGGCCAACAAGCCCCGCGACCTGCAGGGCCTGGCCGCCGATGCCGAGGAGTTGCACGACCTGGGTTATCGCCATGAACTGCGCCTGCTGCAAGCCGGGGAGATGGGTAGCGTGATCGGTTCCGACCGTTACGTAGGCGGCATGATCGACATGGGTTCCGGCCACCTGCACCCGCTGAACCTGGCCCTCGGCGAAGCCGCCGCCGCGCAGCAACTGGGAGTCAGGCTGTTCGAGCACTCCGCAGCGGTGCGCATCGACTACGGCCCTGAAGTCAAAGTCCATACCGCCCACGGCAGTGTGCGCGCCAAGACTCTGGTGCTGGGCTGCAATGCCTACCTCAACGGCCTCAACCCCCACCTGAGCGGTAAGGTGCTGCCCGCCGGCAGCTACATCATCGCCACCGAACCCTTGAGCCCGACCCAGGCCGCCGAACTGCTGCCGCAAAACATGGCCGTGTGTGATCAGCGGGTCACGGTGGATTACTTCCGGCTGTCAGCCGACCGCCGCCTGCTGTTTGGCGGCGCCTGCCATTATTCCGGGCGCGACCCTCAAGACATCGCGGCTTATATGCGGCCCAAGATGCTCCAGGTCTTCCCGCAACTGGCCGAGGTGAAAATCGACTACCAATGGGGCGGCATGATCGGCATCGGTGCCAACCGCCTGCCGCAGATTGGCCGCTTGGCCGACCAACCCAACGTGTACTTTGCCCAGGCGTATGCCGGCCATGGCCTGAACGCCACCCACCTGGCGGGCAAGCTGCTGGCCGAAGCCATTAGCGGCCAGCACCGTGGGCGCTTCGATCTGTTTGCCCAGGTGCCCCACGTCACCGTCCCTGGCGGTAAGCACTTGCGCTCGCCGTTGCTGGCCCTGGGCATGCTCTGGCACCGCTTGAAAGAACTGCTCTGACTCACCCGCGCCAGAACGGTTTCAAGCCTTCCTGGCGCGCTTGCTCAGCGCTTAAGCCGATATCGCGCAGTTGCTCCGGGGTCAGGTCCAGCAGGGCCTGGCGCGTGTGGCGACGGCGCCAGAACAGTTCCCAACGGCTCGGCTGACCAGGCGCCAGCCCAGTCAGCCCACGCTCCTGCCCTGCTTCCAGTTCCTGACTGTGTAGCGCCAGCCGCACATCGCTCAAGCCACTCATTGTCGTGCCCCTCATTTGCCTGTTGCCATGAGTGACTAGAATGGATGGCGCGGCAAAACCATTACAGATTCAACCAACCTTTATTAAATCCATACAGATACTGCCATGCAGGGGCTGAATCCTGTATTTTCCCTTCATCTGTACTGGTCCACCGGGAGCGACCGCCATGACCCTCTACGTCAACCTCGCCGAATTGCTGGGTACCCGCATCGAGCAAGGCTTCTATCGCCCCGGCGATCGCCTGCCCTCGGTGCGTGCCCTGAGCGTGGAACATGGCGTCAGCCTGAGCACCGTGCAACAGGCTTACCGGTTACTGGAAGACAACGGCCTGGCGACTCCAAAGCCAAAATCCGGTTACTTCGTGCCCGTCGGGCGCGAGCTGCCGGCGCTGCCCGCCGTGGGTCGGCCGGCCCAGCGCCCGGTGGAGATCTCCCAGTGGGACCAGGTACTGGAACTGGTGCGCGCGGTGCCGCGCAAAGACGTCATACAGATGGGCCGCGGTATGCCAGATGTAATGTCACCGACCATCAAGCCCTTGCTGCGCAGCCTGGCCCGGGTCAGTCGCCGCCAGGACCTGCCGGGCCTGTACTACGACAACATCTACGGCTGTATGGAATTGCGCGAGCAAATAGCCCGTCTGTCATTGGATTCCGGCTGCCAGCTCGACGCCCAGGACATCGTGATCACCACTGGCTGCCACGAAGCCTTATCCTCCAGCATCCGCGCGATTTGCGAACCCGGCGATATCGTCGCCGTGGACTCGCCAAGCTTCCATGGCGCCATGCAGACCCTCAAGGGCCTGGGCATGAAAGCCCTGGAAATCCCCACCGACCCGCTCACCGGCATCAGCCTCGAAGCCCTGGAACTGGCCCTGGAGCAATGGCCGATCAAGGTTATCCAGCTGACGCCCAACTGCAACAACCCCCTGGGCTACATCATGCCCGAGGCGCGCAAGCGGGCGCTGCTGACCCTGGCCCAGCGCTTTGACGTGGCGATCATTGAGGACGATGTGTATGGCGAACTGGCCTACAGCTACCCGCGACCGCGCACCATCAAGTCCTTCGACGAAGATGGCCGCGTCCTACTCTGCAGCTCGTTCTCCAAGACCCTGGCCCCCGGCCTGCGGATCGGCTGGGTAGCGCCCGGACGCTATCTGGAGCGGGTGCTGCACATGAAGTACATCAGCACCGGCTCCACCGCCACCCAACCACAGATCGCCATTGCCGAATTCCTCAAGAACGGGCACTTCGAACCGCATTTGCGGCGCATGCGTACCCAATACCAGCGCAATCGCGACCTGATGCTCGATTGGGTCAGCCGCTATTTCCCCGCTGGCACCCGCGCCAGCCGGCCCCAGGGCAGCTTTATGCTGTGGGTGGAACTGCCCGAAGGCTTCGACACCCTCAGGCTCAACCGGGCCCTGGTCGAGCAGGGGGTGCAAATTGCCGTAGGCAGTATCTTTTCCGCTTCGGGCAAATACCGTAACTGCCTGCGGATGAACTACGCTGCCAAGCCAACCCCGCAGATTGAAGAGGCGGTGCGCAAGGTCGGGGCAACGGCGAGCAAGATGCTCGCCGAAGCCGAACAGCGGATGGACTGACCTTTTGCCAGCAATCACCGTCATATGCCCACCACCGTCCTGATTCGGAACCTGTCTCCTTGATGAGCCAACGGCTATTAGCGTTCTTTTTGCTGGGGTTCCTGGGCCTGGGCGGTTGCGCCACCCTGGACGTGCCCCGGGTGCCCAGCGAGGCACTGCCGGCGACGCAGTCCGCCTTTGGGCGCTCGATCCAGGCCCAGGCCGCGCCCTATCAGGGCCGCTCCGGGTTTCGCCTGCTGCCCAACAGCAGCGAAGCGTTCATGGCCCGCGCCGAATTGATCCGCAATGCCCAGACCAGCCTCGACTTGCAGTACTACATCGTCCATGACGGCATCAGCACGCGCATGCTGGTGGACGAGCTGCTGACGGCGGCCGACCGTGGCGTGCGGGTGCGCATCCTCCTCGATGACACCACCAGCGACGGCCTGGACCAGATCATCGCCACACTGGCTGCACATCCGCAGATCCAGATCCGCCTGTTCAACCCCTTGCACCTGGGGCGCAGCACCGGCGTGACACGGGCCATGGGCCGGCTGTTCAACCTGTCGCTGCAACACCGGCGCATGCACAACAAGCTATGGCTGGCCGACAATAGCGTGGCGATTGTCGGCGGGCGCAACCTGGGGGATGAGTATTTCGATGCCGAGCCCAACCTGAACTTCACCGATATCGACATGCTCAGTGTGGGACCCGTGGCCGAGCAACTGGGCCACAGTTTTGATCAGTACTGGAACAGTGCGCTGAGCAAACCTATCGCCGACTTTATCTCCAGCGCCCCGTCCTCCCGCGACCTGGCCACGGCGCGCGGGCTTCTGGAGAAGTCCCTGGCCGAATCGCGCCAGCAAAACCATGCCCTGTATAACCGCCTGCGGACCTACCAGACCCAGCCACGCATGGATATCTGGCGCCGGGAACTGATCTGGGCCTGGAACCAGGCACTGTGGGACGCGCCGAGCAAGGTCCTGGCCAAGGCCGATCCCGACCCACAACTGCTGCTCACGACCCAACTGGGGCCAGAGCTGGAAGGCGTGCACAGTGAGCTGATGATGATTTCGGCCTACTTCGTGCCCGGCCAGCCGGGCCTGGTGTACCTCACCGGCCGCGCGGACGCAGGCGTCGACGTGCGCCTGCTGACCAACGCCCTGGAAGCCACCGACGTGCCGGCGGTGCATGGCGGCTATGCGCCCTATCGCAAGGCGCTGCTGGAACACGGGGTGAAGTTGTACGAACTGCGCCGCCAACCGGGTGACGGTGGCGGCAGTGGCCCGCACCTGCTGGGCAGCCGCTCGCTGCACGGTTCGGACTCGAGCCTGCACAGCAAGGCGATGATTTTTGATCGGCAGAAGTCGTTTATCGGCTCGTTCAATTTCGACCCGCGTTCGGTGCTGTGGAACACCGAGGTCGGCGTGCTGGTGGACAGCCCCGAACTGGCCGAGCATGTTCGTAACCTGGCCCTGCAAGGGATGGCGCCGGCGTTGAGTTATGAGGCAAAACTGCAAGATGGCCAGGTGGTATGGGTCACGGAAGACAACGGCCAGATGCACACCCTGAGCCGCGAGCCGGGGAGCTGGTGGCGCCGGTTCAATGCCTGGTTTGCCACCACCGTGGGTCTGGAGCGCATGCTCTAAGAACCACGAATATCCATTGTGGGAGCTGGCTTGCCTGCGATAGCGGTGGGTCAGTTGGCCCATTTGCTACTGATACACCGCTATCGCAGGCAAGCCAGCTCCCACAGTTTTGATCGCATTTCCAGGTCAGGCTGGTTGCTCGAGGCCAAACGCGCCTTGGCGCAACAACAGAATCACCAATCCCAAGGCACCCGCGGCCATCAACAACGGCAACGCATGCCCGCTGATCCACTGGCTGCCAGCCCCCGCCACCAGCGGCCCGATCAGGCAACCAATCCCCCACAACTGGGCAATATGGGCATTGGCTCGCACCAGCGCATCGTCACGGTAGCGCTCGCCGATCAGAATCAACGACAAGGTGAACAAGCCCCCCGCACTGGCACCGAACAGGACCCAGATCGGCCAGATCAGCCAGGTATCCAGCAACGGCGCAATGGCCAGGCTCGACAGCAGCAACAGCACCGCACAGCCGAGAAACAGGGTGCGCCTGGGCAGGTAGTCGGCCAGCGCACCAATCGGCAATTGCAGCAGGGCATCGCCTACTACCACGGTGCTGACCATCGCCAACGCCACTTCCGCAGTGAAGCCCTGTTGCAGGCAATACACCGGCAACAGCGTCAGAATCATCGCCTCGAACGCGGCAAACAATGCCACCGCCCAGGCGATCGCCGGCAAGCCCCGGCAAAATCCCCATAAGTCGCCAAAGGTCACGCTGAAGGCCTCTGCCGTCGGCGCCCCGCTACGCCCCAGCAGCAGGAAGGGCGCAACGATCAACAGACCGACGCCAACCCAGAAGCCATAGTCATGATCGGTGCCCAGTACGCCGAGCAACAACGGCCCCGACAGCTGGCTCAAGGCGTAGGTACAGCCATACAGCGCCACCAGCCGGCCACGCCACTGCTCCACCACCAGTTGGTTGATCCAGCTTTCGCCGAGGATAAACACAATGGTCAGGATCACCCCTATCATCAACCGCAGCACCAGCCACACCGGATAGCTGGGCAATACCGCCAGCAACCCGATGGAAACCGCCCCGGCCCACAGGCACAGGCGCATCAGATTTGCCGTGCCCAGCCAGGAAGCCAGGCGGCTCGACACCTTGGCGCCCAACAACACACCGAACGCTGGCATCGCCGCCATGATGCCGATAGCAAAGTTGCCGTAGCCCCAGCTTTCCAAGCGCAGAGACACCAGCGGCATGCTGACGCCCAGGGCAAGGCCGACGCTGAGTACTGAAGCCAGGACGGCAAAGTAAGTCGCCCAACGCATTGCCACGCTCCTGTGGATAACTCATTTGTGGACGGTAAAACGAACTGTAGGAGCGAGCTTGTGTGGGAGCCGGGCTTGCCCGCGATGCTGGCACCTCGGTACATCAGTTGCACCGAGGTGATGCTGTCGCAGGCAAGCCAGCTCCCATACAAGCTCGCTCCTACAGGGGATCAGCGGGGTTGCTTACAGCTTGATCCAGGTTGCCTTCAGTTCGGTGTACTTGTCGAACGCGTGCAGCGACTTGTCGCGACCGTTGCCCGACTGCTTGAACCCGCCGAACGGCGCGGTCATGTCGCCGCCATCGTACTGGTTGACCCACACGCTACCGGCGCGCAGCGCTTTGGCGGTCAGGTGCGCCTTGGAGATATCCGAGGTCCATACCGCAGCGGCCAAGCCATAAGGCGTGTCGTTGGCGATGGCTACGGCTTCTTCAGCGCTGTCGAAGGTGATCACCGACAGGACCGGGCCAAAGATCTCTTCCTGGGCAATCTTCATGGCGTTGGTCACACCGTCGAAAATCGTCGGCTCGACGTAAGTGCCGCCGGTTTCCTGCAGGGTGCGCTTGCCACCGGCCACCAGTTTGGCGCCATCGGCGTGCCCGGCTTCGATGTACGACAGCACGGTGTTCATCTGCTGGGTATCCACCAGCGCACCGACGTTGGTGGCCGGGTCCAGCGGGTTGCCCGGCTTCCAGCCCTTGAGGGCCTCGATCACCATCGGCAGGAATTTGTCCTTGATCGAACGCTCCACCAGCAGGCGCGAGCCGGCGGTGCAGACTTCGCCCTGGTTGAAGGCGATGGCGCCAGCGGCGGATTCGGCAGCGGCTTGCAGGTCCGGGGCATCGGCAAACACGATGTTCGGGCTCTTGCCGCCGGCTTCCAGCCAGACGCGCTTCATGTTCGACTCGCCGGAGTAGATCATCAGTTGCTTGGCGATCTTGGTAGAACCGGTGAACACCAGAGTGTCGACGTCCATATGCAGCGCCAACGCCTTGCCCACGGTGTGGCCGTAGCCCGGCAGCACGTTGAGCACGCCTTTGGGGATACCGGCTTCAACGGCCAGGGCGGCGATGCGGATGGCGGTCAGCGGCGACTTTTCCGACGGCTTGAGGACGACCGAGTTACCGGTGGACAGCGCTGGCCCCAGTTTCCAGCAGGCCATCATCAGCGGGAAGTTCCACGGCACGATGGCCGCCACTACGCCGACGGGCTCGCGGGTCACCAGGCCCAGTTGGTCATGGGGGGTGGCGGCGACTTCGTCGTAAATCTTGTCGATAGCCTCGCCGCTCCAGCTCAGGGCTTGCGCCGCACCTGGAATGTCGATGCCCAGGGAATCACCGATTGGCTTGCCCATGTCCAAGGTTTCAAGCAGGGCCAGCTCTTCGGCATTGGCCTTGAGCAGCGCGGCGAAACGGATCATGGTGGCTTTACGCTTGGCCGGGGCCAGGCGTGACCAGGCACCCGAGTTGAAGGTGGCGCGGGCGTTTTCCACGGCGCGCTGGGCGTCGGCGACGTCACAGCTGGCAACCGTGGTCAGCAGGCGGCCGTCAACCGGGCTGAGACATTCGAACGTGTCGCCGGAAACGGCGGCGGTGTATTCGCCATTGATATACGCGCGGCCTTCGATCTTCAGGTCCTTGGCGCGTTGTTCCCAGTCGGCACGGGTCAGGGTGGTCATGCGAGTGTCCTCCTCTTATTAAATATAAGGGCCCGGCGTAATCACCAGTTCCCTTCCAAATGCTTGCCCGGCCAGCCAGCTATTCGGTCCGAGGCACCCGCCACCCTAAACCAGCCGCCGGGGATGTTTCAATATATTTGACATAACGGCCGCAAACGCCCTTGCGATGTTCATTTTAATAAACATAGACTTTGGCTCTCCAACCCCAGGCCTAGACGGGATACGTGCATGAACATTCAGGATGTCGTCGATTTCAGCCAGGCGAACACCGCCGCCGAACGCTACCGCCCCGCCACCGAAAAAATCCTCAAGGGCGACCCCGAGCAGACGCTCTTCAACCACTACAACAGCCCGTGCGGCCAGATGAACGCCGGGGTGTGGGAGGGTGAAGTCGGGCAATGGACGGTGAACTACACCGAACACGAATATTGCGAGATCGTGCAGGGGGTTTCGGTACTTCGCGATGGCGACGGCAACGCCAAGACCTTGCGCGCCGGTGATCGCTTCGTCATCCCGGCCGGCTTCAGGGGCACCTGGGAAGTGCTGGAGCCGTGCCGCAAGATCTACGTGGTGTTCGAAAAAAAGGCCTGATCGGTCGATCGCGACTTTTCAAAGACGAAAAAAAACCCGCATCGTGAGATGCGGGTTTTTTTCACAAGAAAGAAAACCAATTACTTGATTTTGCCTTCTTTGTAGATCACGTGCTTGCGAACGCGCGGGTCGAACATTTTCTTTTCGAGCTTGTCCGGGGTAGTACGCTTGTTCTTGTCGGTAGTGTAGAAGTGACCAGTACCGGCGCTAGAGATCATTCGAATCAATTCACGCATGATATAGCTCCTTAGATTTTGCCGTCGCGGCGCAGTTCAGCGAGCACGACAGTGATGCCACGCTTGTCGATGATGCGCATGCCTTTGGCAGATACGCGCAGACGGACAAAACGTTTCTCTTCTTCAACCCAGAAGCGGTGATGCTGCAGGTTTGGCAGGAAACGACGACGGGTTTTGTTGTTTGCGTGGGAAATGTTATTCCCAGTCACCGGACCCTTACCGGTAACTTGACAGACTCTCGACATGCCTCAGCCCTCTAAAACCACATGCCCAACCCGGCATGGGTTGGCCGCTTAATCTCTCAGTCATTTGGCGCCAGGCGCCGCGTTTCTTTAAGGGTCTTACCGGCTACACCTACAGTGAAGGAACCGGGCCCCTAGAAAAGAGCGCTGCTTTATACCAGAAAGACCCCAGTGCAACAACAGCCGGTGTGTTTTTCCCGCTGTAAATCTCGCCCGAACAGGCCTCAAGCGCTGCCAGGGTGGGGCGCCGTGCTGCAGAACCGCTCGTCGCACCGAATGATTTGTCGCCGCTGCTTGCAGGCCAAGGCCCTGGGCAAAATGACCTGAAGCGCCATCAAAACAGTATTTGCCGTAAATGCACAGGCAAAAATGGGCTAGTCATTTATGAATGAGCCCACTACGGTAGGACTTTTCCAGACTGCACTCGCAGATGGGCCTCCGATCTGCAAAGGAAACCGACCATGCGTCTCGCTGCCCTACCCTTATTGCTCGCCCCGCTCTTCCTCGCCCCACTGGCCCAGGCAGCCTCTACGCTGAGCGTCTGCACCGAGGCCAGCCCCGAAGGGTTTGACGTGGTGCAATACAACTCGTTGACCACCACCAACGCCTCGGCGGATGTGCTGATGAACCGCCTGGTGGACTTCGATGCCGCGAGCGGCAAGCTGGTACCGAGCCTGGCCGACAGCTGGGAAGTCTCGCCGGACGGCCTGACCTATACCTTTAAATTGCACCCGGACGTCAAATTCCACCGCACTGCGTATTTCAACCCAAGCCGCAGCCTCACGGCTGAAGATGTGCGTTTCAGCTTCGAGCGCATGCTCGACCCGGCCAACCCCTGGCACAAGATCGCCCAGAGCGGCTTCCCCCACGCCCAGTCGCTGCAACTGCCAGCGCTGATCAAGAAGATCGACGCCCTTGACCCGCTGACCGTGCGTTTTACCCTGGATCACGCCGATTCCACCTTCCTCGCCGCGCTGAGCATGGGCTTTGCCTCGATCTACCCCGCCGAATACGCCGACAAGCTGCTCAAGGCCGGTACCCCGGAAAAGCTCAATAGCCAACCCATCGGCACCGGGCCGTTCGTGTTCGGGCGCTTCCAGAAAGATGCGGCCATCCGCTACAAGGCCAACCCGGATTATTTTGCCGGCAAGCCGGCTGTGGATAACTTGATCTTTGCTATCACCACGGACGCCAATGTGCGCCTGCAGAAACTGCGCCGGGACGAATGTCAGATCGCCTTGTCACCCAAGCCCCTGGATATCGGTGAAGCGCAAAAGGATCCTGCACTCAAGGTGGAAAAAACTGCTGCCTTCATGACGGCTTTCGTCGCCATCAATAGCCAGCACCCGCCACTGGACAAACCCGAAGTGCGCCAGGCAATCAACCTGGCCTTCGACAAGGCCAGCTACCTCAAGGCCGTGTTTGAAGGCACCGCCGAAGCTGCCAATGGGCCTTACCCGCCCAATACCTGGAGCTTTGCCAAGGAGTTGCCGGGTTATCCACAGGACATTGCCAAGGCCAAGGGGCTGCTGGACCGCGCCGGGCTCAAGGACGGTTTCAAGACCACTATCTGGACCCGGCCATCCGGCAGCCTGCTCAATCCCAACCCCAGCCTGGGCGCCCAGCTGTTGCAGGCAGACCTGGCCAAGATCGGCATCCAGGCAGAGATCCGCGTGATCGAATGGGGCGAGCTGATCCGCCGCGCCAAGGCCGGCGAGCACGATCTGTTGTTCATGGGCTGGGCCGGCGACAACGGCGACCCGGATAACTTCCTGACCCCGCAGTTTTCCTGCGCGGCGGTCAAATCCAGCACCAACTTCGCCCGTTACTGCGACCCGGCGCTGGACAAGCTGATCAGTGCCGGCAAGACCACCAACGAGCAAGGCGTGCGCAGCAAGCTCTACCAACAGGCGCAGGCGCAGATCCAGCAGCAGGCGCTGTGGTTGCCACTGGCCCATCCGACGGCCTTTGCCCTAACACGCAAGAATGTCGAGGGGTATCAGGTCAGCCCGTTTGGGCGCCAGGACTTCTCCAAAGTCAGCGTCACCCCCTGACCCTTCGTGTGTAGGAGCCGGCTTGCCGGCTCCTACAAGGGGTTGCGTTATATCCAGCCATATTCGGCCATCGACAGCGGATCACCGTCGCCGACGATAATGTGGTCGAGTACCCGCACATCCACCAGATCCAGGGCTTTTTGCAGCACTTTGGTCAATTTTCGATCAGCGATGCTCGGCTCGGCATTCCCAGAGGGGTGGTTGTGGCACAGGATCAACGCCGCAGCGTTGTAGTCCAGGGCGCGCTTGACCACTTGTCGTGGGTAAACCGTGGCGTTGTCGATGGAGCCCTGGAACAACGCTTCGAAGCCCAGCACCCGATGCCTTGAATCGAGAAACAGGCACCCAAAGATCTCATGGGGTTGATGGCGCAGCAGTGCCTTGAGGTAATCACGCACCGCCACCGGGCTTTCCAACACCGACTCATTACGCACATGCTCGGCCAGATGGCGCCGGCCCATTTCCAGCACCGCCTGCAGTTGGGCGAATTTAGCCGGCCCCAGCCCCAGATGCTGGATGAATAAGGCCTGCCGGGCCTCCAGCAATGCGCGCAGGCTGCCAAATTGCTCCAGCAGATGACGCGCCAGATCCACTGCACTTTTACCCGAGACGCCGGTGCGCAGGAATATCGCCAGCAACTCGGCATCCGAAAGACTCGCCGCGCCCAACTCCAAAAGCCTCTCCCGCGGACGCTCCGCTGCAGGCCAATTGCGAATACTCATGCCACCTCCCTGTGCATGTGCGCCGCTGTTGCATGGCGGACGCTGTGTTATCTTAGCCCCTCTTTTTTGCGCGCGATTTCTCCTGGGGAGGGGGGATCGCAACGCCATCACTGAACTGGAAAGGCAAACCAATGCAGCGTCTGTATCGGAAACGCATCGTTCTCGGCGTCGGCGGCGGCATTGCCGCCTACAAGAGCGCAGAGCTGGTTCGCAGGCTCCTGGACCAAGGCGCCGAAGTGCGCGTGGTCATGACCCGTGGCGGCAGTGAGTTCATTACCCCGCTGACCATGCAGGCGCTGTCCGGCCACCCGGTTCACCTGGACCTGCTGGACCCGGCGGCCGAAGCTGCCATGGGCCATATCGAGCTGGCCAAATGGGCCGACCTGGTGCTGATCGCACCCGCCACCGCCGACCTGATTGCGCGCCTCGCCCAAGGCATTGCCGACGACTTGCTGACCACGCTGGTACTGGCCACCGACGCCACTGTCGCCATCGCCCCGGCGATGAACCAGGCCATGTGGCGCGACCCCGCCACCCAGGCCAACACCCAATTGCTGCAAAGCCGTGGCCTCAAGGTCTTCGGCCCGGCCTCCGGCAGCCAGGCCTGTGGCGACGTCGGCCTGGGCCGCATGCTCGAAGCCACCGACCTGGCGCTGTGCGCCGCCGAGTGTTTCCAGCACCTGGCCCTGACCGGCAAGCACGTGCTGATCACCGCCGGCCCGACCCAGGAAAACATCGACCCGGTGCGCTACATCACCAACCATAGCTCAGGGAAAATGGGCTTTGCCCTGGCTGAAGCGGCGGTTGAGGCAGGCGCACGCGTGACCCTGATCACCGGCCCGGTGCACCTGCCGACCCCGGATCGGGTCACCCGCATCGACGTAGTCAGCGCCCGTGACATGCTTGCGGCCTGTGAGGCGGCGATTCCCTGCGATGTGTTTATCGCCTCGGCAGCGGTCGCAGACTACCGACCGGAAGTAGTTGCGCCGCAAAAACTCAAGAAAGACCCTACAAGCGGCGACGGCCTGCTCCTGCAAATGGTCCGCAACCCGGATATTTTGGCCACCATCGCCACCCGCGCGGATCGTCCGTTCAGCGTCGGTTTCGCCGCCGAAACCGAAAACCTGCTGGACTACGCCGCACGCAAACTGAAAGACAAAAACCTCGACCTGATCGTTGCCAATGATGTCGCCAACCCGAGCATCGGTTTCAACAGCGAGGAAAACGCCTGCAGCGTGATCGACCGCGAACTGCACGCGACCCTTTTCGCCCAGACCAGCAAGGGCAAGATTGCCCGCCAACTGATCTCTTTTATCGCCCAACGGCTGAACCAGGTTTAATTTCCATGCACGCTTTGCAAGCCAAGATCCTCGACCCCCGCATCGGCAGCGAATTCCCACTGCCGGCCTACGCCACACCGGGCTCCGCCGGCCTGGACCTGCGCGCCATGCTCAAGCAGGACACCGTGCTTGAGCCGGGCCAGACCCTGCTGATCCCCACCGGCCTGTCGATCTACGTCGGCGATCCCGGCCTGGCCGCGCTGATCCTGCCGCGCTCGGGCCTGGGCCACAAACACGGGATCGTCCTGGGCAATCTCGTTGGCCTGATCGACTCCGATTACCAGGGCGAATTGATGGTCTCGTGCTGGAACCGTGGCCAGACCGCCTTCAATATCGCCGTTGGCGAACGTATCGCCCAACTGGTGCTGGTACCGGTGGTGCAGGCGCATTTCGAACTGGTGACCGAGTTCGACGAAACCCAGCGTGGCGCAGGCGGTTTCGGGCATTCCGGCAGCCACTGACTACGCTCAGGCATGCCGGGCTCCGCGCCCGGCATGCCCAGATGGCATTTTCGCACCACGAACTCTAGGCCAAAAACGCCGTCTTACCCTTCAGTTTGAGCCTGCCGGTCGCCATATTCAGGCCTGTCCGCCCCGTATCGATGGAGTTTCCCCAGTGATGAGCAACGCAGCCCCAGTCGCACCGACGTTTCCCGACAGTATTTTCCGCGCCTACGACATCCGTGGCGTCGTCCCGAAAACCCTGACCGCCGAAACCGCCTACTGGATCGGCCGCGCCATCGGCTCCCAAAGCCTGGCCCAGGGCGAACCCAACGTCTCGGTAGGCCGTGATGGCCGCCTGTCCGGCCCCGAGCTGGTGGAACGCCTGATCCAGGGCCTGGCCGACAGCGGCTGCCATGTCAGCGACGTCGGCCTGGTGCCGACGCCGGCGCTGTACTACGCCGCCAACGTGCTGGCCGGCAAGTCGGGCGTCATGCTCACCGGCAGCCACAACCCGTCGGACTACAACGGCTTCAAGATCGTGATCGCTGGCGACACCCTGGCCAACGAACAGATCCAGGCCCTGCACACGCGCCTGAAAACCAATGACCTGACCAGCGGCAAAGGCAGCATCACCAAGGTCGATATCCTCCAGCGCTATTCCGACGAAATCACCCGGGACGTCAAGCTTGAGCGTCGCCTGAAGGTCGTGGTGGACTGCGGCAACGGCGCGGCCGGCGTGATCGCCCCGCAATTGCTCGAAGCCCTGAACTGCGAAGTGATCCCGCTGTTCTGCGACGTCGACGGCCACTTCCCCAACCATCACCCGGACCCGGGCAAGCCTGAAAACCTGGTGGACCTGATCGCCAAGGTCGAAGAAGTGGGCGCCGATGTCGGCCTGGCCTTCGATGGCGATGGCGACCGCGTGGGCGTGGTGACCAACACCGGCAGCATCGTGTTCCCCGATCGCCTGCTGATGCTGTTCGCCCGCGACGTGGTGGCGCGCAACCCAGGCGCCGAGATTATTTTCGACGTGAAGTGCACCCGTCGCCTCACACCGCTGATCAAGGAATACGGTGGCCGCCCACTGATGTGGAAGACCGGTCACTCGCTGATCAAAAAGAAAATGAAGGAAACCGGCGCCCTGCTGGCGGGCGAAATGAGCGGCCATGTGTTCTTCAAGGAGCGCTGGTTCGGTTTCGACGACGGCATCTACAGTGCCGCACGTCTGCTGGAGATCCTCAGCAAGGAGAAATCCAGCGCCGAGGATCTGTTCGAGACCTTCCCGAACGATATTTCTACGCCGGAAATCAATATCCATGTGACCGAAGAGAGCAAATTCAGCATCATTGACGCACTGCACGATGCGCAATGGGGTGAAGGCGCCAACCTGACCACCATTGATGGTGTGCGAGTCGATTATGCCGAAGGCTGGGGCCTGGTTCGCGCGTCCAACACCACACCGGTGCTGGTCCTGCGTTTCGAGGCGGATACCGAGGCCGAGTTGCAGCGCATCAAGGACGTGTTCCACGCCCAGTTGAAACGTGTTGCCCCTGATCTCCAACTACCGTTCTGATTATTTGCCCCGGAGCCCTGAATGACCCTCGAACGCGAAGCCGCCGCCAACACCGCCAAGGTCCTTTCCGAAGCGCTGCCTTACATTCGACGCTACGTCGGCAAGACGCTGGTGATCAAGTACGGCGGCAATGCCATGGAAAGCGACGAGCTGAAAACCGGCTTTGCCCGCGACATCGTGCTGATGAAAGCCGTCGGGATCAACCCGGTGGTGGTCCACGGCGGCGGCCCGCAGATCGGTGACCTGCTCAAGCGCTTGTCCATCGAGAGTCACTTCATCGACGGTATGCGCGTCACCGATGCGCAGACCATGGACGTGGTGGAGATGGTCCTTGGCGGCCAGGTTAACAAAGACATCGTCAACCTGATCAACCGTCATGGCGGCAGCGCCATCGGCCTGACCGGCAAGGACGCCGAGCTGATCCGGGCGAAGAAACTCACCGTGACCCGCAAGACCCCGGAGATGACCCAGCCGGAAATCATCGACATTGGCCAGGTAGGCGAAGTGATCGGCATCAACACCGACTTGCTGAACCTGCTGGTCAAGGGTGACTTCATTCCGGTGATCGCGCCGATCGGCGTGGGTGCCAATGGTGAGTCCTACAACATCAACGCCGACCTGGTCGCCGGTAAAGTAGCCGAGGCCCTGAAGGCCGAGAAGCTGATGCTGCTGACCAACATTGCCGGCCTGATGGACAAGGAAGGCAAGGTCCTGACCGGCCTGACCACCCAGCAGGTCGACGATTTGATCGCCGACGGCACCATCTACGGCGGCATGCTGCCGAAGATCCGCTGCGCACTGGAAGCCGTGCAAGGTGGCGTAGGCAGCTCGCTGATCATCGATGGCCGGGTGCCGAACGCGGTGTTGCTGGAAATCTTCACTGATACCGGCATGGGCACGCTGATCAGCAATCGCAAGCGTCCCTGACCGCTGAAACAAAAAGCCCCCGTTCAACCTGGTTGAACGGGGGCTTTTTTATGTGCGCCGACCTGCAGCCTTGTGGAGATCCCCTGTAGGAGCGGGCTTGCCCGCGATGAGGGCTTGTCAGTCAACATCAGTGTTGAATGTACTACCGCTATCGCGAGCAAGCTCGCTCCTACACGAGCTCATCAGCTACAAGGGGTTGTGTCAGACGCCAAACTGCTCGCGGTACGCCCGTACAGCCGGCAGGTGTTGCTTGAGCTGTGGGTCGTCTTCGAGGAACTGCAATACCTGGTTCAGCGAGACAATGCTCACCACCGGGATTGCGAAGTCACGCTCCACTTCCTGGATCGCCGACAACTCACCGTTGCCACGCTCCTGGCGGTTCAGCGCGATCAACACGCCAGCGGCCTTGGCGCCATCCTGGGATGCAATGATCTGCATCACTTCGCGGATCGCGGTGCCGGCGGTGATCACGTCGTCGATGATCAGCACATCACCGGTCAACGGAGCGCCGACCAGGCTGCCGCCTTCGCCGTGGGCCTTGGCTTCCTTGCGGTTGAAGCACCATGGCAGATCCCGGTCGTGATGTTCAGCCAGGGCCACCGCGGTGGCCGCAGCCAACGGAATGCCTTTGTAGGCCGGGCCAAACAGCACGTCGAAGGAAATGCCGCTTTCAACGATGGCGGCAGCGTAGAAACGCCCCAGCTGCGCCAGGGCAGAACCCGAGTTGAACAGGCCGGCATTGAAGAAGTATGGGCTGGTGCGCCCGGACTTGAGGGTGAACTCACCGAAGCGCAAAACCCCGCGATCGATGGCAAAACGAATGAAATCGCGTTGATACGCCTGCATGAAAAAAGCCTCAGATACCACGGATTTAGCTAAATAGGTAGACGGCGTGTATCATACACGCACGCGATTTTTGGGGCCATTTATGCGGATCATCAGTGTGAACGTTAATGGTATTCAGGCTGCAGTCGAGCGTGGTTTGCTCAGTTGGCTGCAAGCCCAGAATGCCGACGTCATCTGCCTGCAGGACACGCGCGCCTCCGCCTTTGAACTGGACGACCCAGCCTTCCAACTGGATGGCTACTTCCTTTATGCCTGTGATGCCGAAGTCCCTGCCCAAGGTGGCGTGGCTCTGTATTCACGGTTGCAACCCAAGGCGGTCATCAGCGGCCTCGGCTTCGAGACAGCCGATCGCTACGGGCGCTACCTGCAAGCCGATTTCGACAAAGTCAGTATTGCTACCTTGCTGCTCCCTTCGGGGATGAACGGCGATGAAGACTTGAACCAGAAGTTCAAGCTAATGGACGATTTCGCCCGTTATCTGGATAAACAGCGACGCAAACGCCGCGAGTACATTTATTGTGGCTCGCTGTACGTGGCGCAACAGAAGCTGGATATCAAGAACTGGCGCGACAGCCAGCAATCCCCGGGCTTCCTGGCGCCGGAACGGGCCTGGATGGACGAGATTGTCGGCAACATGGGCTATGTAGATGCCCTGCGTGAAGTCAGCCGTGAAGGTGACCAGTACAGCTGGTGGCCGGACAACGAACAGGCCGAGATGCTCAACCTGGGCTGGCGTTTTGACTACCAACTGCTGACCCCCGGCCTGCGCCGGTTTGTCCGCAGCGCACGCCTGCCGCGTCAACCGCGCTTCTCGCAACACGCGCCGTTGATCGTGGATTACGACTGGACCTTGACCATCTGAGGTCATGTTCCAGGTACAAAAAAACCGACATCGCTGTCGGTTTTTTTGTGGGCGATCATTATTTGATCAATCGCCATGTGCACGGGTAACGGTAGGCAATGCCTTTATTGGCCTTGATGCCCCCAATGATGGTCAGCACCAACGCGGCAATCACCAGCACCGCCATCATCAGGAAACCAATGATCACAAAACCCAGGACAAAGCAGACCAGCCAGGCAATGGCCACGGTCAGCTGGAAGTTCAGCGCTTCCTTGCCCTGATCATCGATCAGCGGATCCATGTCCTTCTTCACCTGCCACAGGATCAAAGGCCCCAGCACACTGCCGAAGGGGAACACCAGGCCAAGGAACGCCGCGAAGTGACAGAGCATGGCCCACTGGCGCACTTCCTTGGTCTGGGCTGGCACAGGAAGCTGGTTGTCACTCATGGCGTTGCTCCTTGAGGCGGGTTTCAGTCAGCCAGTGCGGCGGTCTGTAGTTCGAAGATTTCGCTCATGCCTTTCTGGGCCAGGGCCAGCATGGCGTTCAGGTCTGCTGGCTGGAACGGCGCGCCTTCGGCGGTGCCCTGCACTTCGATGAACCCACCGGTGCTGGTCATGACCACGTTCAGGTCGGTCTCGGCCGCCGAATCTTCCAGGTAGTCCAGGTCCAGCACAGGCTCGCCCTGGTACATGCCCACCGATACAGCTGCAATCATCTGCTTGAGCGGGTCGCCGCCTTTCAGGCCGCCGCGCTTCTTGATCACTTTCAGCGCATCGACCAGCGCGACCATGGCGCCAGTGATGGACGCGGTGCGGGTGCCGCCGTCGGCCTGGATCACATCGCAGTCGACGTACAGGGTGACGTCGCCCAGCTTGGACATGTCCAGCGCAGCGCGCAGGGAACGGCCGATCAGGCGCTGGATCTCCAGGGTGCGACCGCCCTGCTTGCCACGGCTGGCTTCACGCTGGTTACGCTCGCCGGTGGCGCGCGGCAACATGCCGTATTCGGCGGTCAACCAACCCTGGCCCTGGCCCTTGAGGAAACGCGGCACGCCGTTTTCAACGCTGACGGTGCAGATGACCTTGGTATCGCCGAACTCGACCAGTACAGATCCCTCGGCGTGTTTGGTGTAGTTGCGGGTGATGCGGATCGAGCGGAGCTGATCGGCAGCGCGACCACTTGGACGTTTCATAGGGGATACCTGTACTGAGGACGAAAAACTGCCGAGCATTATAGAGCCGCAGGCCGCTTCGCGGCACTGCTAATAAATTCGGTTACCAAAGGGCGGCCCTGGGCACCCTTTGTCACAGCCAGCATTTGGGGGCGCTTGCCCCGTTGCGCTACAATCCTGCGCCTTCGCAGCCAGTCGGCTTCAATCTACCTACCAGCCCGCCCGTTTGCGGGACTGTATCGCGAGGTACCTCCATGGTGCATAGCATGACCGCCTTCGCCCGCGTCGAAAAAGCCGGCGCCCAAGGCACCCTGAGCTGGGAGTTGCGCTCGGTCAACAGCCGCTACCTGGAGCCGCACCTGCGCCTGCCCGAGTCCTTTCGCGACCTTGAAGGCGTCGTGCGCGAAGCCCTGCGCGCGGGCATCTCACGCGGCAAGCTGGAATGCACCCTGCGCTTTACCGAGGAAACCACCGGCAAGCCACTGCAGGTTGATCGCGAGCGCGCTGCACAGTTGGTCGCTGCCGCTGAAACGATTGCCAGCCTGATCAAGCAGCCGGCGGCACTGAACCCCCTGGAAGTCCTGGCCTGGCCCGGCGTACTGGTGGCTGACGCCACTGACCCGCAGGCACTGAACGCCGAGGCCCTGGCCCTGTTCAACCAGGGCCTCAAGGAGCTAAAGGCCGGCCGTGAGCGCGAAGGCGCCGAACTGGCCCGCCTGATCAATGAGCGCCTGACTGCCATCGAAGAAGACGTCGTGACCCTGCGCGAGCTGGTGCCACAAATGCTGGCCACCCAGCGCCAGAAAGTCCTCGACCGCTTCACCGACATGAAGGCCGACCTCGATCCGGTACGCCTGGAACAGGAAATGGTCCTGCTCGCACAAAAAAGCGACGTCGCCGAAGAACTCGACCGCCTGAGCACCCACATCCTGGAGGTGCGTCGCGTACTCAAGTCGGCCGGTGCCGCTGGTCGGCGCCTGGACTTCCTGATGCAGGAACTCAACCGCGAAGCCAATACACTGGGCTCCAAAGCCTTCGACCCGCGCAGCACCCAGGCTGCGGTCAACCTCAAAGTGTTGATCGAGCAAATGCGCGAACAAGTACAGAATATTGAGTAAGGCAACTCCCATGACCCACAGCACCGGCACCCTGTACATCATTTCCGCCCCCTCGGGCGCGGGCAAAAGCAGCCTGGTCAAGGCCCTGACCGACACCAACCCGGAGATCCGCGTATCGGTCTCCCACACCACCCGCGCCATGCGCCCCGGTGAGGTGAACGGTGTGAACTATCACTTCGTCGAGCGCAGCGAGTTCGTGAAGATGATCGAGCACGGTGACTTCCTGGAGCGCGCCGAAGTGTTCGGCAACCTCTATGGCACCTCCCAGAGCCACCTGCAGCAGACCCTGGACGAAGGCCACGACCTGATCCTGGAAATCGACTGGCAAGGCGCCGAACAGGTCCGCCAATTGATGCCCAAGGCGCGTTCGATCTTTATCCTGCCGCCTTCACTGGAAGCCTTGCACCAGCGCCTGAACAATCGCGGCCAGGACAGCGAAGAGGTCATCGCCGGGCGCATGCGCGAAGCTGTCAGCGAAATGAGCCACTATGTGGACTACGACTACCTGATCATCAACGACGATTTTGCCCACGCCCTGGACGACCTGAAGGCGATTTTCCGCGCCAATCAGCTCCAGCAAAAACGCCAGCAGCAGCGTTTTGGCAAATTGTTGGCCGAACTGCTCGGTTGAATGGCTTTTCCCAAAACCGCTGCAAGGGCCTTACATTGGCACTTGTAGCGTGTTTGCCGGGGCCTGCGCAAAATCAGCGCTTCCCTAAACGCTGGTGATTTTTTAAACTGTTGAGTCCGCTCGCCCAACCGGGCAGCGCGCATCTTGCATTCGCTCCGAGGAATACCATGGCCCGCGTAACCGTTGAAGACTGCCTAGAACACGTGGATAACCGCTTTGAGCTGGTCATGCTCTCTACCAAGCGTGCCCGTCAATTGGCCACTGGCGGCAAAGAGCCCCTGGTCCAGTGGGAAAACGACAAGCCTACCGTTGTAGCCCTGCGTGAAATCGCTGAAGGCCTGATGAGCTACGAGTTCATCGCCAACGCCGAAATCGTTGAAGACGAACCGCTGTTTGCAGCGTTCGAGGACGAGTCCAACGAGGCCGTCTAAGCCTATGCCTGGTCGACGTAGCACGGCGCGGGGTCACAGCCTTCGGCAGGAGTTAACACTTTGCCGAGTATAGACGCCCTCGCCGATCGCTTATCGACCTACCTCGGCACCGACCAGGTCAACCTGGTCCGCCGAGCGTACTTCTACGCCGAACAAGCCCACGACGGCCAGCGCCGCCGTAGCGGCGAGGCGTACGTCACCCATCCTCTTGCGGTGGCCAATATTCTTGCCGACATGCACATGGACCATCAAAGCCTGATGGCCGCGATGCTGCATGACGTGATCGAAGACACCGGTATTGCCAAGGAAGCGCTCAGCGCACAATTTGGCGAAACCGTGGCCGACCTGGTCGACGGGGTCAGCAAGCTGACCCAGATGAACTTCGAGACCAAGGCCGAGGCCCAGGCGGAAAACTTCCAGAAGATGGCCATGGCCATGGCCCGGGATATCCGGGTAATCCTGGTCAAGCTGGCCGACCGGCTGCACAACATGCGCACGCTGGAAGTGCTATCCGGTGAAAAACGCCGGCGCATCGCCAAGGAAACCCTGGAAATCTACGCGCCCATCGCCAACCGGCTGGGCATGCATGCCATTCGTATCGAGTTCGAAGACCTCGGCTTCAAGGCCATGCACCCGATGCGTTCGGCGCGCATCTACCAGGCGGTCAAGCGCGCCCGGGGCAATCGCAAGGAAATCGTCAACAAGATCGAAGAGTCCCTGAGCCATTGCCTGGCAATCGACGAGATTGAAGGCGAAGTCAGCGGGCGGCAAAAGCATATCTACGGCATCTACAAGAAGATGCGCGGCAAGCGCCGGGCCTTCAACGAGATCATGGACGTGTATGCGTTCCGGATCATCGTCGACAAGGTCGATACCTGTTACCGCGTGTTGGGCGCTGTACATAATTTGTACAAACCCCTTCCGGGGCGCTTCAAGGACTACATCGCCATCCCCAAGGCAAACGGCTATCAGTCGCTGCACACCACGCTGTTTGGCATGCATGGGGTGCCGATCGAGATCCAGATCCGCACCCGGGAAATGGAAGAGATGGCCAATAACGGCATCGCCGCCCATTGGCTGTACAAATCCACCGGCGACGAGCAGCCCAAAGGCACCCATGCCCGCGCCCGCCAGTGGGTCAAGGGCGTGCTGGAAATGCAGCAACGTGCCGGCAACTCGCTGGAATTCATCGAAAGCGTGAAGATCGACCTGTTCCCGGACGAGGTCTACGTGTTCACGCCCAAAGGCCGGATCATGGAGCTGCCCAAGGGCTCCACGGCGGTCGACTTTGCCTACGCGGTACACACCGACGTCGGCAACAGCTGCATCGCGTGCCGGATCAATCGTCGCCTGGCCCCGCTGTCGGAACCGTTGCAAAGCGGCTCCACCGTGGAGATCGTCAGCGCGCCGGGGGCCAGGCCGAATCCGGCGTGGCTCAACTTCGTGGTCACCGGCAAGGCGCGCACCCACATCCGCCACGCGCTGAAGCTGCAACGCCGGTCCGAGTCCATCAGCCTGGGTGAACGCCTGCTGAACAAGGTACTCAACGGCTTTGACAGCTCCCTGGAGAAAATCCCCGCCGACCGCGTGCAGGCGATCCTCCACGAGTACCGCCAGGAAACCATCGAAGACCTGCTCGAAGATATCGGCCTGGGCAACCGCATGGCCTATGTCGTCGCCCGTCGCCTGTTGGGCGAAGGCGAGCAGTTGCCAAGCCCCGAAGGCCCGCTGGCCATTCGCGGCACCGAAGGCCTGGTCCTCAGCTACGCCAAGTGCTGCACGCCGATCCCGGGCGACCCGATTGTCGGGCACCTGTCCGCCGGCAAAGGCATGGTGGTGCACCTGGATAACTGCCGCAATATCAGCGAAATCCGCCACAACCCGGAAAAATGCATCCAGCTGTCATGGGCCAAGGATGTGACCGGCGAATTCAACGTCGAGCTGCGAGTGGAGCTGGAGCACCAGCGCGGGCTGATCGCCTTGCTGGCCAGCAGTGTCAACGCGGCCGACGGCAATATCGAAAAAATCAGCATGGACGAACGCGATGGTCGCATCAGCGTGGTCCAACTGGTGGTCAGCGTGCACGACCGTGTGCACCTGGCCCGTGTGATCAAGAAACTGCGTGCCCTGACCGGGGTTATCCGCATCACTCGCATGCGCGCATAACGCCTCCCCTATAGCCCGGACATTACAAGGAGTCATTCATGACCAAGACTGTTATCACCAGCGACAAGGCACCTGCCGCCATCGGTACTTACTCCCAAGCGATCAAGGCGGGCAACACCGTCTACATGTCCGGCCAGATCCCACTGGACCCAAAGACCATGGAGCTGGTTGAAGGCTTCGAAGCCCAGACCGTACAAGTCTTCGAAAACCTCAAGTCGGTAGCCGAAGCAGCGGGCGGTTCGTTCAAGGACATCGTCAAGTTGAACATCTTCCTCACCGACCTGAGCCACTTCGCCAAGGTCAACGAGATCATGGGCAAGTACTTCGAACAACCCTACCCAGCCCGCGCCGCCATTGGCGTTGCCGCCCTGCCAAAGGGTTCGCAGGTTGAGATGGACGCGATTCTGGTCATCGAGTAATACATTCGGCGCAACCCCAGGGGTTGCGCCGACTTCGTTTTAAAAGGATTTCGTAATGCGCAAAGCGCTCGTTGCCTCCACGCTGCTCACCCTGTTCCTTGGCGGCTGCGCCAGCAATCCTGCCGCCCGGGATGTGAGCGGCACCTGGATCAACCAGGTCGCCATCGATGCGGCGTCCAAGGGCGGCCCTTTGCGTGAAGCCCTGCAGGCCTATGGTCCGAACCTCGAATGGGAGGTCAATACCCGGGCCAACCAAGCGCGCTACTTCAACGGTTTTGAACGCCCTGAAGGCACGTTGGAGGGCGAGAAGGCCGGCACCTGGAATGTCGACTTCTACGGTAGCTCAACCACCGAGCTCAAGCGTGATGGCAAGCAGTTGCTGCAAGTGGCCAACGACAATGAGCCCGAACAGCTCTTTGACCGACCCAAGGACCCTGCTCCCGAAGGCGCGCCCCTGGGTGCCAACTTCGAACGGGCGCTGTATTCGGCCTATATGGGCGGCAGCTGGAAAATCACCAGCGGCAATGGCGTCGGCGCGACAGTGCAGTTCCAGGCCAACGGCCAAGTCACTGGCCTGCCCGGCGTAGACCAATACTCACTGTGCCTGGCCGGCGATTGCGCCTCCATGAGCGGTGGCTACGACAGCATCTGGCTGCAACAAAGCGGCCAGGGCAACCCGTGGATCTTCAGCCGCAATGACAAGCAACTGGAGATTTTCCAGGCGATCAATACGTCCCAGGCCGACGAAGTACCTTCGTTCACCCCGGGGCCACGCCAGTGGTTGCTGGATAAACAGTAAAGTCACTGCAGGCACCTCGGTGTGTCAGTGACACCAAGGTGATGCTATCGCAGCGATGCGGCGACCCGACGAGCCAGCTCCCACTCAAGCCGGTAGTGCTCAGCCTTTGAGGATGGCCGCGTAGCCTTCGCGGTAACTCGGATAGGTGGGCGACCAGCCCAGTGCCTTAGCCCGCGCATTACTGCACTGCTTGCTGCCCGCGCGGCGCACGCTGGCGTCTTCGGCCCATTCGGTCACCCCAAGGTAGCCACGCAGCCAGTCCACGACTTCGGCCAGCGGTGCGGGCGCGTTGTCGACACCGATATAGACCTTCTCCAACGCCCCGCCCTGCTCTACATGCAGCAGCAGATAAGCCAGCAGGCCTGCCGCGTCATCGACATGTATGCGGTTGCCATATAAAGGCGGCTCGACCGCCACGCGATAGCCTTGGCGCACCTGGCTCAACAACCACTCACGCCCAGGCCCGTAGATCCCGGTCAAGCGCACAGTCGTAGCCGGGATACCGCTGTCGAACGCCACTTGCTCGGCTTCCAACATCACCTGCCCGGAATAGCCGACGGCCTGGGTGGGCGAGGTTTCATCGACCCATTCACCGTTTTGCTGGCCGTAGACACTGCTGCTGGAGACGAAAACAAGGTGCTTGGGCTCCTGGCCATAGTCGCCCAGCCACTCCAGCACATGCTGCAGGCCCTGGACATAAGCCTTGCGGTAGCCCGCCTCGTCGTGATCGGTTGCAGCGGCGCAGTACACCAGGTAATCCACGCCGCCGATCGGCCACGTGTCGGGACACTCTTTATTGAACAGGTCGCCGGCGATGCCGATCACCCCTTCCGGCAAGCGCGCGACATTGCGCCGCAGGCCATGAACCTCCCATCCCGCGGCCAGCAATTGACTCGCCAGCCGACTACCTACATCACCACAACCGGCAATCACCACAGAAGGCGCAGACATCACAAAACTCCGTTCTCAAAGGTCTAGATTAGCCCTCACAGGTGACCAGCGGCCAGAAATAGCACAAATAAAGTTACTGTATTACTTCTGTTAACAAGAATTACTTGCAATAATAACCGCCCATTTGTCCTCGGCCGTCCTCTGGCCTGGCAGGACAACTACTTATTTTCAACTCTCAGGTCCGGCCAGCATGACACGCAATAACCTCCCCGCTTCGCCAACCAAGCCTCACAGCCCATCCCGCGCCTGGCGCGCGATTGCTGCGGTGCTGTTCAGCGCCCTGCTGGCACCGACCGCCGCGTTTGCAGATGCCACGGCGCCGGCAACCCCGCCTGCCGCTACGGCACCAGCCCCAGCTGCGGCCGCCGCACCTGAGCAAAATGCCGCCGTACCAGGTGCCCCGGCTGCCGCACCTGCCGCCACCGACCCGGTCGCCGCCGAGGGTGTGACCCCGGAAGATGAAACCGGCGTGGTCCTGGAAGAAGACAACACCCTGGGCATGGCACACGACCTGTCGCCGTGGGGCATGTACCAGAACGCTGACATCATCGTGAAGATCGTGATGATCGGCCTGGCCATCGCCTCGATCATCACCTGGACCATCTGGATCGCCAAAGGCTTCGAACTGCTGGGCGCCAAACGCCGCCTGCGCAATGAAATCGTCAACCTGAAAAAAGCCACCACCCTTAAAGAAGCCAGCGAAAGCGCGGCCATCAAGGGCACCCTGGCGCACCTGCTGGTGCACGACGCACTGGAAGAAATGCGCCTGTCGGCCAACACCCGCGAAAAAGAAGGCATCAAGGAACGCGTGAGCTTCCGCCTCGAGCGCCTGGTAGCGGCCTGCGGTCGCAACATGAGCAACGGCACCGGCGTGCTGGCAACCATCGGTTCCACCGCGCCGTTCGTCGGTCTGTTCGGTACCGTGTGGGGCATCATGAACAGCTTCATCGGCATCGCCAAGACCCAGACCACCAACCTCGCCGTTGTCGCCCCCGGCATCGCCGAAGCCCTGCTGGCAACTGCGCTGGGCCTGGTCGCCGCGATTCCTGCGGTGGTGATCTACAACGTGTTCGCCCGTTCGATCGCCGGCTACAAGGCCCAGGTGTCGGACGCTTCGGCAGAAGTCCTGTTGCTGGTCAGCCGTGACCTCGATCACCTGCCTACCGAGCGCAGCTCGCAACCGCACATGGTGAAAGTGGGGTAATCGGCCATGGGCCTGCATTTGAATCAAGGTGACGACGAGCTCGTCGAGAACCACGAAATCAACGTCACGCCGTTTATCGACGTGATGCTGGTGCTGCTGATCATCTTCATGGTGGCAGCACCCTTGGCTACGGTGGACATCAAGGTCGACCTCCCCGCCTCCAGCGCGAAACCCGCGCCCCGGCCGGAGAAACCGGTGTTCCTCAGTGTCAAGGCGGACCAGCGCCTGTTCCTGGGCGAAGAAGAAGTCAAATCCGAAACCCTCGGCGCGGTGCTCGACGCCCGTACCCAGGGCAAGAAAGACACGACGATCTTCTTCCAGGCCGACAAAGGCGTGGACTACGGCGACCTGATGAGCGTGATGGATGCCCTGCGGGCAGCCGGCTACCTCAAGGTCGGTCTGGTCGGACTTGAGACGGCAGCCAAAAAATGATCACGACGCGCCACAAACTGACGCGTTATGGCACCAGCCTCGCCGTCGTGCTGGGCGTCCATGCCGTCGCGATCATCCTCGCGTACCAGTGGTCGGCGCCACATATGGTGCAGTTGCCACCGGCAGCCATGGTCATCGACCTAGCGCCGCTGCCGGCACCACCGCCTCCGGCCCCGCCGAAGGTGGTGACGCCTCCACAACCGCCAGCACCGGTGGAAGAGCTGCCATTGCCGAAACTGGCAGAGGCCCCCAAGCCGACGATTTCCGTGCCCAAGCCGGTCAAACCCAAGCCCAAGCCACAGCCGCCCAAGCCTGAGAAGAAGATCGAGCCGCCCAAGGAGAAACCTTCCGAGGATCCGCCAAGCGAAAGCCCGGCGAATAATGCGCCTTCGGAAAAGTCCGCGCAGCCGCAACCCGGCCCTTCGCCGGCGCAGATCGCGGCCAAGGCAACGTGGGAAAGTACGCTGCTCGGTCACTTGGCGAAGTACAAGAAGTACCCGCCAGGCGCCCAGGCCCGTGGCAAGGAAGGCTTGAACCGCTTGCGGTTCGTGGTGGATGCCGAAGGCAAGGTGCTGTCCTATGAGCTGGTGGGCCGCTCCGGCAACGCCGATCTGGACCGCGCTACCCTGGAGATGATCCGTCGTGCCCAGCCGCTGCCCAAGCCACCGGCCGATATGTTGAAAAACGGCAGCATCGAAATCGTTGCGCCGTTTGTCTACAACATCGAGAAGCGCCGCCGCTGACCCAGTGGGAACGGGCTTGTCGGATCGCGGCGGTGCGGCGATCCGACAAGCCCCCTCTCACATTCAGGACCCGCTTGAGCGTTAAGCAAAATCCCCCGCACAAACCGCTCAATCCCCACTCTAGTTCTGATAACGTGCGCCTATCGATTGCAGCCGGTATGCTTGGCCCGCAACCTCATGGACGCCCGCTATGACTCTTACAGAATTACGCTACATCGTGACCCTCGCCCAAGAGCAACACTTCGGCCATGCCGCCGAACGTTGCCATGTCAGCCAGCCGACGCTGTCGGTGGGCGTGAAAAAGCTTGAAGACGAACTCGGTGTGCTGATTTTCGAGCGCAGCAAAAGCGCCGTGCGCCTCACCCCGGTCGGCGAAGGCATTGTCGCCCAGGCCCAGAAGGTGCTGGAGCAGGCCCAGAGCATTCGTGAACTGGCCCAGGCCGGCAAGAACCAACTGACGGCCCCGCTCAAAGTCGGCGCGATCTACACCGTCGGCCCATACCTGTTCCCGCACCTGATCCCGCAACTGCACCGCGTCGCGCCGCAGATGCCGCTGTATATCGAAGAAAACTTCACCCACGTACTGCGCGACAAACTGCGCAACGGTGAGTTGGACGCGATCATCATCGCCCTGCCGTTCAATGAAGCCGACGTGCTGACATTGCCGCTCTACGACGAGCCGTTCTATGTGCTGATGCCCGCCTCTCACCCGTGGACGAAGAAAGACACGATCGACGCTGGCCTGCTCAACGACAAGAGCCTGCTGCTGCTCGGTGAGGGTCACTGCTTCCGCGACCAGGTCCTGGAAGCCTGCCCGACCCTGACCAAGGGCAACGACGGCGCCAAGCACACCACGGTCGAATCCAGCTCCCTGGAGACTATTCGCCATATGGTGGCGTCCGGCCTGGGTATTTCGATCCTGCCGTTGTCGGCCGTGGACAGCCATCACTACGCCGCCGGCGTGATTGAAGTGCGTCCGCTCACCCCGCCCGTGCCGTTCCGTACCGTGGCGATTGCCTGGCGTGCCAGTTTCCCGCGCCCGAAAGCGATTGATATCCTCGCCGACTCGATCCGCCTGTGTTCGGTGGCCAAGCCGCCTGCTGCGAGCTAAGCAAGCGTATGACAGAGCTGTCGCAGGTGTCGGTGACGGCACTCAAGGGTGTCGGTGACGCCATGGCCGAGAAACTGGCCAAGGTTGGCCTGGAAAACCTCCAGGACGTGCTGTTTCACCTGCCCTTGCGCTATCAGGACCGCACCCGCGTAGTGCCCATCGGCCATCTGCGCCCTGGGCAGGATGCGGTGGTCGAAGGCACCGTCAGCGGTGCAGATGTGGTGATGGGCAAGCGCCGCAGCCTGGTGGTGCGCCTGCAGGACGGCACCGGTGGCCTGAGCCTGCGCTTCTACCATTTCAGCAACGCGCAAAAGGAAGGCCTCAAGCGTGGCACTCGTGTGCGTTGCTACGGCGAAGCCCGGCCGGGCGCATCGGGCCTGGAAATCTACCATCCGGAATATCGCGCCATTACCGGCGACGAACCGCCGCCGGTAGACACCACCCTCACCCCCATCTACCCGCTCACCGAAGGCCTGACGCAACAGCGCCTGCGCCAGCTATGCATGCAAACCCTGACCCTGCTCGGCCCGCAAAGCCTGCCCGACTGGCTGCCGCAAGAGCTGGCCCGCGATTATCAGTTGGCGCCCCTGGCTGACGCGATCCGCTACCTGCATCATCCACCGGCCGACGCGGACGTGGATGAGTTGGCCCTGGGTCATCACTGGGCCCAACATCGCCTGGCCTTCGAAGAGCTGCTGACCCATCAACTGTCCCAGCAACGCCTGCGCGAAAGCATGCGTTCCCTGCGCGCGCCAGCGATGCCCAAGGCCACGCGCCTGCCCGCGCAATACCTGGCCAACCTCGGTTTTGCGCCGACCGGTGCGCAGCAGCGCGTAGGCAATGAAATCGCCTACGACCTGAGTCAGAAAGAACCCATGCTGCGCCTGATCCAGGGCGATGTCGGGGCCGGCAAGACCGTGGTCGCCGCCCTGGCTGCGCTGCAGGCCCTGGAGGCTGGTTACCAGGTGGCGCTGATGGCGCCGACCGAGATCCTCGCCGAACAGCACTTCATCACCTTCAAGCGCTGGCTCGACCCCCTGGGCCTGGAAGTGGCGTGGCTGGCGGGCAAGCTCAAAGGCAAGAACCGCACGGCCGCCCTGGAGCAGATCGCCGCCGGCGCGCCGATGGTGGTCGGCACCCACGCGCTGTTCCAGGATGAGGTTAAATTCAAGAACCTGGCCCTGGTGATCATCGACGAGCAGCACCGTTTCGGCGTGCAGCAACGCCTGGCCCTGCGTGAAAAAGGCGTGGGCGGGCGAATGAACCCGCACCAGTTGATCATGACCGCCACCCCGATCCCACGCACGCTGGCCATGAGTGCCTACGCCGACCTCGACACCTCGATCCTCGACGAACTGCCGCCGGGCCGAACGCCTGTCAACACGGTGTTGGTCACCGACACCCGCCGCGTCGAAGTGATCGAACGCGTGCGCGGCGCCTGCGCCGAAGGGCGCCAGGCCTATTGGGTGTGCACGCTGATCGAAGAATCCGAAGAGCTGACCTGCCAGGCTGCCGAAACCACCTACGAAGACCTCACCAGCGCCTTGGGCGAGCTCAAGGTCGGGCTGATCCATGGGCGCATGAAACCTGCGGAAAAAGCCGCGGTGATGGCCGAGTTCAAGGCCGGCAACCTGCAACTGCTGGTGGCCACCACCGTGATTGAAGTCGGCGTGGATGTACCCAACGCCAGCCTGATGATCATCGAAAACCCCGAACGCCTGGGCCTGGCGCAACTGCACCAACTGCGCGGCCGTGTCGGCCGGGGCAGTGCCGCCAGCCACTGCGTGCTGCTCTACCATCCACCGCTGTCGCAGATTGGCCGCCAGCGCCTGGGGATCATGCGCGAGACCAACGACGGCTTCGTGATCGCCGAAAAGGACCTGGAACTGCGCGGCCCCGGCGAGATGCTCGGCACCCGCCAGACCGGGCTGCTGCAGTTCAAGGTGGCCGACCTGATGCGCGACGCCGACCTGCTGCCCGCCGTGCGCGACGCCGCCCAGGCCCTGCTGGAACGCTGGCCGCACCACGTCAGCCCGCTGCTGGATCGCTGGCTGCGCCACGGCCAGCAATACGGTCAGGTCTGACCCAGCCCCCCTGTAGGAGCGAGCTTGCTCGCGAAGAACACCCAGGCGCCACGGATATGGCGGTGCCCCGCGTCACCGTCAAGGTTCTTCGCGAGCAAGCTCGCTCCTACAGGAATGGGGACCACCATCACAAACCACAGTTAGACCCCCCTCAGCCGGACCAAGCTGGTTATACTCCAAGCAAATGTAGGAAATTGGATCCGGCCATGTCAGAAGTAGCCCACGCCACAGCCCCACCGACCGCACCCTCGGTCATTCGGGACCTGCTCGCAAAACTCGCCGTCAGCTACAAGGAAGTCATCGAACATCCAGGCCTGAACCCCGCTCGCAAGGTTCAAGCGGTGCTGCTCGACGATGCCGTGGGCGCCCTGATGGTGCTGTTCCCCCAGAGCCAACTGCTGGATCTCAATCGCCTTACCGAACTGACCGGCCGCAACCTCACCGCCGTGGCACCGGAACGCCTGGAGCGCATGCTCGGCAAACACAGCCTGAGCCTGCTGCCTGGCCTGCCACCGCTGACCAGTTCGCCGTGCCTGTACGAAGAAAGCCTGCTACGCGAGCCGACCTTACTGGTGCATTCGGGCGAAGCCACGGTGCTGCTGGAAATCGCCAGCGATGACTTCAAGCGCATGCTGAGCAAGGCCAGTGCGGCCAACTTCGGCGAGCCCTTGAGCAGCATCCGGCCCAACTTCGACCGCCCCAACGACGACCGCGACGAGATCTCCCAAGCGATGCAGGCGTTTACCGCCCGGCGTATCCAGCAACGCCTGGAAGCCACCATCGAGATCCCGCCGCTGGCCGACACCGCGCAGAAGATCATCAAGCTGCGGGTCGATCCCAACGCGACCATCGATGACATCACTGGCGTCGTGGAAACCGACCCGGCCCTGGCCGCGCAAGTAGTGAGCTGGGCGGCATCGCCGTACTACGCCTCGCCGGGCAAGATCCGCTCGGTAGAGGACGCCATTGTCCGCGTGCTGGGCTTCGACCTGGTGATCAACCTCGCCCTGGGCCTGGCGCTGGGCAAGACCCTGAGCCTGCCCAAGGACCATCCGCAACAGGCCACGCCTTACTGGCACCAGTCGATCTACACCGCGGCGGTGATCGAAGGCCTGACCCGCGCCATGCCCCGCGCCCAGCGCCCGGAAGCCGGCCTGACCTACCTGGCGGGCCTGCTGCACAACTTTGGCTATCTGTTGCTGGCCCACGTGTTCCCGCCGCACTTCTCACTGATCTGCCGGCACCTGGAGGTCAACCCGCACCTGTGCCACAGCTATGTCGAGCAACACTTGCTGGGAATCAGCCGCGAGCAGATCGGCGCCTGGCTGATGCGTTACTGGGACATGCCGCAAGAACTGTCCACGGCCTTGCGCTTCCAGCACGACCCGAGCTACGACGGCCAGTACGCCGAATACCCCAACCTGGTGTGCCTGGCCGTGCGCTTGCTGCGCGGGCGTGGGATTGGCTCGGGGCCCGAAGCCGAGATTCCGGACGAGCTGCTGGAGCGCCTGGGCCTGGACCGCAGCAAGGCAGAGGATGTGGTGAGCAAGGTGCTGGATGCTGAGGTGTTGCTGCGGGAGTTGGCGTCGCAGTTCAGCCAGGGCTGAAGCGGGCGTCTGTCAAACCGCTATCGCAGGCAAGCCAGCTCCCACCGTTGACCGAGTTCCAACGTTGGAATGCGATCAAAATGTGGGAGCTGGCTTGCCTGCGATGAATCCAACTCGGTCTCTCAGGCCTTCTTTTTCTTCGGCTTCAAGTACTTGGTCAACCCCTGGAACCACATCACCAGCGCCGGGTTGCCCTTGATCTGGATCGACTTGTCCTGAATCCCCGTCATGAACGCCAGTTGCTTGTTCTTCGCCTGCATGGTGGCGAAGCCATAGGCGGCGTCTTTGAAGGCAATGGCGAACGCAGGCTCCGGGTGGACACCCGAGCGGCTAGTGATGCGCTGGTCTTTGACGATGAAGTGACGGGCAACCTTGCCGTCGAGGGTCTGCAGCTGGAACGCCAGGTCCTTGTCACCCAACTGCTGCTGGAACGCGGGGTTGTTGCGGCTGGCTTTGGCCATCATCAGGCCCAGCACCCACAGGAGAAAACGAAATTTCATGCACACGGCCTCAGTGTAATTATTGGGTGGCCGCAGCAGTTTAACGATTTGTGCGCGGAACGCTACCGATCTCCCGCGTTAGCAGGAGATCGGCTGGCGTTTACCGCTTATAGCAACAACTTGGCTTAAACGTTAGGGCAAGGTACCGGCGCCCAGTCGGCCAGGTTCGGATCGCGGCAAGTGCCTTCGATCTGTGCTTTACCGGCGCTGGCCACCTGCTTGCTTTCAGTCTGCTTGACCTTGGCGGTCAGGATGCTTTTCTCGGTGCTCACCGCTTCGGTCGGCACCTTTGGCAGTGGCGGACGCTTGGTCACGACTTTGCCGGTGGATTTGCCTTTCTTCGCCGGGACCACGGTCTTGGTGGTATCGGCGGTGGCCACGGTCACCACATCATTACGCTGCACACCCACCTGTTGCAGGTCTTTCTCGTAGGCCTGGGTGTAGTTGTTCAGGTCTTCGCTGGCCTTGCCATTGACCGCGACGATCAGGTCATTGGACTCCTTGAGGCCGGAGACGATTTCCGCCAGGCGCTTGCGGCCTTCGGTGTCGTTGACGGTCTTGGCCTTGCGGTCGGCCACAAGCTTGGTGAACGCGCTCTGGTAGCACTGCTGGGACGCCTTGGCGTACGCGGTGCTGCGGTCGATGTCGGAGGCGCTTTTGTTGAAGTCAGCGGCGTAGGACGCGATGCGCTGGTTGTCGTCGCTGATCTGCTTCTGGCGCTCGGTGTAGTAACCCGCCGCGCCACCTGCCAGGGCACCGCCCGCTGCACCAATGGCGGCGTTGCGGCCGCGCTTGTCCGAATCCCCGGTCAAGGCGCCCAGCAGCGCACCACCCGCCGCGCCGAGGGCGGCGCCGGTGACGACCGACTTGGTCATGTCCGAATCGGTGGCACGCAAGTGCTGCACAGGCTCGTAGCAATTGGGGTAGTACTCGACCTTGGTGCTCGACGCGACCTTGGAGGCCGGCGACGTGGCGCAACCAGTCAACACGGTGCTGAAACCAGCCGCGATCAGCAGCAAGTAACGCTTGGAAACCGCCTTACGGGAAAAAAGCATAGGTGTGTTCTCTTTTAAGTTTGACTTGCCCAGCACGGCCCATGCCGCCTGAGTCCCTTCCAAGCTCGCCAGCCTGCGAGCGATCAAGACCGCTGACCGCTCGCTGCGAGCAATTCCTTCAAAATCGTTGCCGGGTCGGCTCGCTGTTGTTTGCGATAGTTACCGACATGGCGAACGAACAACGTCGCGCGCGTCATCAGGCTCTTGCCCAATACCGGCTTGCGCTCCAACTCTTGCTTGACCCTTTGAAACTGCGCCTGGATCACCGCATCGGTGTAGCGCGTGCCGGTGGCCAGGTTGTCGATATAGATCGCCACCGCACCGTCCAGCGCGCTGCGGCCATTGGCGATGGCCGTGGCGAACAGCTGCGCGCTGGCCTCGTCCTTGGCGTCCAGGGACTGCTGGCGACTTTTCTGCAGATTGATCAGGCGGATGTTGTAGTTATTGATGGTCTCGGCAACCAGGGCGGCAGACTGGATCAGGTTGCCGGCCGCTTCCTCACGTTGCTGGGCAATCAGCGACACATTGCGCTTGAGCTCTTCGTTGACCAGCCCCAACTCGGCCTGCAGCCGCGGGTCGACGCTGGCGGCGATGATGCTGTCCAGGCGCTTGGTCGGGTCCTGGGCGTCGTCGATGGCATCGGTCAGCGCGGCCAGGCGCCCCTCTTTCTGCCACTGCGCAAACAGTTCGTTGTAGCGTGAACGCGGTGCCGACAGCGCTCCGATCGCTACGCGAAAACCGGTGGTTTCGTTGCTTTGCTCGGTGCCATCGGCGCCGAACAGCGGGTACTCGCGGCGCATGCCGGTGAACAGCGTGCCCTCGCCTTCCAGGTAGTTGCCACCCTTGACGATAAAGCCGCCATACGTGCCCTGGCGGCGGCCGGCATGGACCAGTTGGAACGACTCCTGGACCATTTCGGCGGCGTTGCCGATCACGTCGAACATGCCGATAGGGTTCGGCAACCTGGTGCCGATGGGCATCAGCCGCGCGGCCTGGCCGGTGCCGCCGGCGACCTGGTTGAACACCGCCCAATCGCCCAGCGGGCCGTCGCTGTCGCTGCCCTCGATGCGCCGTGGGAACAGCCGGCCTTCGAGGTCCTGGCGGCTCACCGCCTGGCCGCCGCGTGCGGCAAACTCCCATTCCACTTCGGTGGGCAGCCGCACAAAGCCCAGGCCACCATCCTCTGCCGAAGATCCGCGACCACTGACCGGCAACAACTCGCGGTGATATTTCATCAACCAGGCGCTGTACACCGCCGCAAAGCGCTCGGCTTCAAACCGCGACAGCTTGACCTTGGGCAGGCGCCCGGCCATGCCCTCAGGCACCTCGCACGCCGGGGCTGGCTCGCCGCTGGCCAACGACTGGGCCTGGGCCATGACCTGGGCATACTGGCGCGCGGTCACTTCGTACTTGCCGATAAAGTAGAGCATCGGCTTGAGCGGGGTCTTGGCGTCGGTCTTGGGCATCAGCGGCGCGATGACCTTGTTCCAGCCCTTGGGCAAATCCTTGAGGGTGAATTGGCCGTTGATGAAGTCGCGGCGATAGCCGGAGATAAACGACTGCTTGTAGCCCGCCTCGCCTTCGCTGAACGGGTAGCCGAGGCTGACTTCACGGTCGTCCAGGGTGCCCTGGGCCAAGACATAGGCGTAGCGAAACACCATATTGCCCTCGCACGGCAGCGGCAGGCTGACGTCATCGGCCAAAGGCTTGGGGTTGTCCAGCTTGTCGCCGGCCTCATCGGCCCACGCCCCAGCAGCCAGGCTCAGCGCCACGGCGGCGCCCAACAACTTATACATCTCTGATTCCCTCGCAAGCCTGGATACGCGCCACACGCCACCCACCACACGCGGCCGCCACGGCGCTGACGCCGAGCACCGCGACCAGCGCCAGGGCGTAATGCCGCACCAGCAGATGGCTGGCGTATTCGCCCGGCACCTGCACGAATAATCGATTCAAACCGGCCTCGGCCAAGCCATACAGGCCGGCACTGAGCAGCGCGGCAAACCCTGCGCCGTAGAGCGCCTGCAACGTCACGAACAGCAACAGCGCGCCCGTGGAAAACCCCAGCAGGCGCAACACCGACAACTCCCGACGCTTGCGCACCACCGCCGCCAGCGCCCCGGCGAAGATCGCCGCAAATGCTCCCGCCAAGGCCAGGCCGGCGATGATCCAGAACACGATGGACAAGTTGCGGCTCAACGACTGCACCTGGGCGATGCTCAGCGCCTGGGTCGAGACCAACAGGTTCTGCGCGGCGAAATGCACCCGCAGCGGCTCTACATCACTGAGGTTGCGCGCATACAAACGAAACCCCGGATACACGCGCTGCGCGCCCTCGCCTGCCGCGTCACCGGGCCAACCCAGCGCCAGTACCGCCCGGCCATCACGGTAATCTTCCGCCGCTTCCAGCAGGCTCAAACCGGCAAACAATCCATCCCGGGCGAATGCCTCCAGGGGCAATACCGCCAGCACCTGCAGCCGCGTGCCCTGGGCCTCGACACGCCCGGCCACTTGCCGCGCAAAGCGGGTTTGCAACCAATCCCCCGGCCGCGCCGCGAGCTTCTCGGCGGCGGTGTGGCTCAGCACGATCTGGTCCAGGCCTGCGGGCACTGGCAGCCCGCTCAGCAACGGATCACCCGGCGCGGTCGGCAACATTTCCAGGGTCAGCGCGCCTACCTGGGCCGTGGCCGCGATCTGCCGTGTGCGTGGGATGGCGAACGCCACATCGCTGCGCTGAGCAAGCTGCTCGACAAAAGCGTGGCTGAATCGACCACCGCCCAATGGAATGATTTCCCGGGTCGCCGGGTCATTCTCCAGACGCTCGGTCAGGCTGCTGACCAGGCCGAACTTGAGGCCGAACAACACCAGCAGCGGCGCGATCACGGCCACCAGCGCCAGCACCGAACAGGCCGACAACCAGCCATCGTCGCGGTAATCCTGCCAAGCGAGGGACGCTACCAAAGGAATGCGCATCAGCACGCCTCCCCAAGGGTTGCGGTGACGCCACCGTCGCTATCGCGCTGGCAACTGATGCGCCGCACCTGCAAGCCACTGGCGCGGGCCAGGGGCTCGTCATGGGTGGCGATCACGCAGGCGGCACGGTGCTCGCGGGCCTGGGCCAGCAGCGCCTGCATGACACGCTCGGCATTAAGGGGGTCAAGGGACGCGGTTGGCTCATCCGCCAACAGCAGTTGCGGGGCATGGGCCAGGGCACGGGCGCAACTCACGCGCTGACGCTGGCCCACCGATAACGCGCCAGGCTTCTTGGCCAACTGGTCACTGATCTGCAACTGCGCCGCCAGGCGCGCCACGCTGCCATCGTCCTTGAGCCCCAACAGTTGCCGGGGCAGGGCAATATTGCTGCGCACGTCGAGAAAACCCAGCAGGCCGCCGGTCTGCAGCACATAACCGAGGTGCCGGCTGCGCAACCCGGCCAACGTGGATTGCTGATTGGCCCGCCATAGACCCTCAATATCCAGTTGGTTGAATTCAAACCGGCCCACCTGATCCGGCGCCAATACCAACGCCAACAGATCCAGCAGGGTGCTTTTGCCGCAGCCACTGGGCCCGACAATCGCCAATTGCTCCCCCGCGCACAGGTGCAACCCTGGAATCACCAGGCTATAGCGCTGGCTACCGACGCCCCGGCTCTTGTGCACCGCGCTCAGGTTCAGCATCAAGGCAGCGTCGACAGCGGCACGCGGTACAACGCATCGCCCGGCTCGGCATCACCGAAACGGACCCAGTTGGCCACGTCGTTATGGAAGGTCTCAAAGAGGCGGATTTTCGAATCCAGCTCATCGATAAAGTCTTCCTGTTCGGCCACGCTCAACGACAGCCACAAGTCCTGGGTCATGTTCAGCGACTTGCTGCGGTACGGCAGGCCTTCCAGGTATTCGCCGAGGATGCCGCCATCGGCGAGGTTGCCGCCCTTGCGCAAGGCCTGCGGGTCGCGGCTCATGTAGGCCGAGGCGCTGGCGATTTCCTGGAAGAAATCCTTGGGCGAGGTCTGGGTCTTGCGCGCCGCATCGACGATCAGTTTGAGCGACTGCTGCAAGTCGTTGAGCTGCAATTTGGTGAGCATCACGCAGACCTGGAACGCCGGCAGCGCGGGGTTGGTCAGGTCGCGGTCGGCGGTCCAGGCGCTGACCAGCTGCGGCGCCTGACTCGCGCCTTTGTGGCCGAGGAAGTCCATGTGCATGGCATAGCCGACGGCCGCGGATTTGTCCGCCAGGCTCGGCGCGTTGCTGAGCAACGGCACCGGCTGCGGGGTGTTGCTGCGCACTTGGTGCACCAGGTTGGCGAACACCGTGCCGATCTCATCGACGCGCTCGCCCAGCTTGCGCACATCACCGCCCGGCACCGCTGTGTAGAGGTCGCCGATCTGCGGGTTGGCGTCGGCGGTCAGGGTGCGGTACTGGGACTCGGCGCCGCCATGGGTTTTCTTGCCGGCGTCGGTGCGCAGGTGCAAGGCATAGATCTTGATCTGCTTGCCCAGCGCGGCCTGGCGCACTTCGGCTTCGTTCATCTGGGTGGCGGCGAACGGGTCGTTCTTGCGCAAGGCGCCGGCATCGGTCACCAGCAGGATCAGGCGCCCGCCATAGCCGGACCAGTCCATACCGTTCACCGCCTGCATCACCCCGGCGAACGCGTCTTCGTTGAAGGCGTGACTGGAAACGGTCGAGGCCTTGACCTGCCGCGCCCTATCGAGAAAACGCTGGGGGTCGCGGCCCTGATCGAGGGTGATCAGGGTCTTGGCCACGTATTCCAGGCCCGGGGTTTTCTTCACGCTGCTGCGAAAGCCGACCATGCCGAAACTGACGCTGTCCAACTCGCCACGCTCGGCGATGCGGGTCTGCAACTCGTGGACGACGTCGCGCACTTGGTCGATGTAGGGCTGCATTGACACGGTGGTGTCCACCACCAGCACCACAGCGGTGCGGAACGCATCGGCATTCGCACTGATCACCGGGGTCGCCGGCTTGGCGGCGGCACTGCCGGGGTCGATGGACGCCACATTGAGTAACTGCACCGGCTGGCCATTCTCGTCGAAGCTCTCTTTGGCATCGAAGATCGGCAACAGGTAGAACTGATTCTGCGGCACGGCGCTGGCGGCGGGCTCCAGGGCCAGGACCTGCTGATTGTCGCCGGGGTTGTTCTGCGCCTTGAGCAACAGGTTCTTCGCCGCGACTGGATCCGCCAGGAGTTTTTCCACCTCGCCGGCCTGGCGCAGGAACATCACCGGCGCACGCCCCGAACGCTCGGTGAACTTGAGTACCAGGCTCTGCTTCCAGTCGCTGACGTGCACGGCCGGCAACCAGCCGTCGCTGCGCCCATCGGTGGCGGCGCCCACACGCAGCCACGGGCTGCCGTCGATGTCCTTGCGCTGGTACACATAGAGCACGGAAAACGCCGGCAAAGCCTTGCCCGGTGCGCCGCCCGCCGCGCTGGAGAGCTTGGCGCCGGGCTTGCTCAGGACCCGCTGGAACAGGGTTTTCTTGCCGGCCATCAGCAACGGGCGCTGGCCGCCGTCGATATCGGCTGCCACCGGTGTGACGGCAGCAGGCGTCACCGGCCCTGGCGCAGCAGGCGGCGGCAGCGGGGCGTCGTCACTCAGCCACCCGTAACTGGCACCACCGATGGCCAGCGCAACCGCCACCGCCACGGCGGCCAATGCCAGCACCGGGCCGCGCCGCTGCTCGGACACCGCACGTGGCGGCGTGGGAGCCATCACCGGCTGGCGCACCGCTTGCGGCTGCGCAGTGGCGCTGGGCACTTCGATGGACACCGGGGTTAACCCGGCCAAGTCGTTGACCGGGCGAATCAAGGTCGCCTCCAGCGCGTCTTTCGGTGCTTCCAGCGGCAGTCGATCCAGCGCCAGCAGCAGCGCGGTGGCATCCGGGAAACGTTGCGCCGGGTCCTTGGCCAGGAGCTTTTTCAGCACCTCTTGATAACGACCATGGTGCAGCGGCAACTCCGGCAAGGGCTCGGTCAGGTGTGCCAGGGCCGTGGAGAGTGCATCGGTGCCACGGTAAGGCAACTGGCCGACGAGGATTTCATAGAGCACCACCCCGAGGGCGTAGAGGTCGGCACGGCCGTCGATTTCCTGGCCGCGCGCCTGCTCCGGGCTCATGTAGCTGGGGGTGCCCACGGCAAACCCGGCCTGGGTGAACTGCGTGCGGTCATCCAGGGACTTGGCGATACCAAAGTCCGACAGCACCGCCGTGCCATCGGCGCGAAACAGGATATTCGCCGGCTTGACGTCGCGATGCACCAGGCCCTGGGCATGGGCGTAACCCAGTGCCGAGGCGATCTGGCGGATATACACCAGCCCCTGTTCCGGCGTCAGGCCGGCGGCGATGCGCTCCTTGAGCGTGCCGTTGGGCAGATATTCCATGGCCATGTAATACAGCTCGCCAACATTGCCGATGTCGTGGATCGTCACCGTATGCGGGTGCGACAGCCGCGCCAGGGTCTTGCCCTCGCGCAGGAAGCGTTCGCAAAAGCTCGGGTCGGCGGCCAGCGCGGCGGCCATGACCTTCAACGCCACCTTGCGCTCCAGCGATCGCTGGGTCGCCAGGTATACGCTGGCCATGGCGCCTTCGCCGATTTCGCCGTCGATGTCGTAGCCAGGGATGATCAGGGTCATGGCGACACCTTGACGACGAGGGTGGTGATGTTGTCCGGCGCACCGCGGTTAAGCCCCAGGTGCACCAGGCTGCGGGCAATTTCGTCGGGCTCGGCATGGCTCAGTACATCGCGGATCTCGTGGTCTTCGACGGTCTTGTTCAGGCCATCGCTGCACAACAGGTAACTGTCGCCGGGGGCGATCAACAGGTCGACCACCGACAACTCCAGTCGCGCCTCCACGCCAATGGCGCGGGTGACGATATTGGCCCGTGGATGCACCCGCGCATCGGCCTCGCTGAGCAGGCCGCTGTCCTGCAGGTCCTGCACGTAGCTGTGGTCGCGGGAGATGCGCTCCAACTCGCCATCGCGCAGGCGATACAAGCGGCTGTCACCGGCCCACAGGCACACGCCGCGCAGACCACGTGCGGCCAGCAGCACCACGGTGCTGCCCATCATGGTCACGCCGCGATTGGCGGTTTCTTCGCGCACGTCCGCGTTGACCCGGTTCAACTCGGTGCGCAGCGCCGCGGTGTATTCGTCCAGTGACCGGCCCACCGGCAGGCTGCGCAGGCTGTCGACGATCAAGCTGCTGACGTAATCGCCTGCGGCATGCCCGCCCATGCCATCGGCCACCACCCACAGGCGGTTCTGCGGCAAGTCCAGGCACGCGTCCTCATTGACCTGGCGCACCATGCCCACATGACTTTTGCTCGCGGATTTGTACGTCGACCCCATCTACACCACACCTTCTTGTCCGAGCAGAAATTGCGCAAAATCGCCGGCGGCAGGCAAACCCTGGCACCGCAATAAACCGGGGGAAATGCGTTGCGAGCCACGCCCCCACCACAGGCTGGCGCCTTCGCAGGCCTGTTCGGCAAGGGCCGTCATGCGAGCATGGGGCTCGGTGGCGGCTACCCGCTGCAGGCCGGCGAAGCGGCTGTCCAACGCGCGCGCCTCGCTGCCCGGCAAACCCAGGCGCTCCAGGCCATCGCTGAACCCTTCGAACGTGGCGCCGGGGTCCAGGGTGCTGAGCAACAACTCCTCGGCCTGCTCGAACCAGGCATCCGGGCCGCCCACCAGGGACGCTGGATTGGCGTCGTGATCCAACAACGCGACCACCGCCAGCGGGAAATACCGCCCGACCCGATCAATGCTCGGCATCACCACCCCCGCCGCCGCATCCGGCCCGCACACACCCGGCGCCAGCACAAAACGCCACAGCGGGCTGACCAGGTACACGTTGAGCCAATCGCCGCCCAGGCTGTGTTGACTGGCCAGCAAACCGGCGGCCAGCCAACTGTCCCAAGGCCCGATAAAACTCTGGGGCAAGGCGCGGCTGACAAAGTCCCCGCGACTGGCCAACTTGCCGTAGAACCCCAAGGTGGTCATAACCGCTCCGGCAGGCTGAACCCGCTCAGCACACGGCTCTTGAACGGGTTGAAGGCGCTGTTGGCCCGCAACTCATAAGCAATGCTGGCGCCATCGACCCGCAGACGCAGGTTGAAGCGATCCGGCGAATTGCCCGCCGAAAGCTCCGATTGCTCCAGCAGGCGGAACCACGCCCACGGGCCATCCAGGGTCACGCCCGAACGTCCGCTGGCGGCTGGCGGCATGATCGAGATCCGCACCCCGCCGCTGCTGCCGGGGTTCGGCCACTGCATCGCCACCGGCCGGCTCGGGCCGTGGTCGTAGCTCAGTTGCTGGCCGTCGAGGTCGAGCAGGAACTGGGTGATGGTCGCGTCCATTGCCACCGGCTTGAGCTCGAAACGCACGATGGGCTGCGTGCCCCCGGCACGGAAGAACGCATCACGAATGGTCGCCGCACGCTGGAAGGTTTGCAGCACACCCGGCGCGATCCCGAGTTTCTGCGCCGCCCCCGGCTGCCAGCGCCAGGTCTGCGCGGAGGTGTCGACGTAGGGCTGCAGGTACTTGCGGAAGTAGTTGTCCATCACCCCGCCCACCCCGAAGAACTGACCGAAGTCGTCCAGGGTGGCATCGCGGGCACTGCCAGGGGACATCGGGTAACGGCCGGCCAGGGACTGGCGGTAAACGTTGACCACTTCGCTGACCCAGGCCGCGTTCAGTTGATTGCGCACCCCACCCATCATGCTGTTGGTGGTGGAGTTGACCACCGACTTGACCATGCCCTGTACCAGCGGCGGCTGGCGCTCGGCATTCAGGCTGACCCGCGTGGCGGCGGCAGCGGCCTGGTTCTTGGCTTCGCCGAGCAAGGCATCGCCACTGGCACCGACCATGGCGCTGACCTGCACATACAGCGCATTCATGTCCGCCAACAGGCCGTCGATGGCCGCCGGCTCGCCTTCGTTCTTGGCGACGATGCTGTTGAGTTCGGCAAAGTGCGCGGTCACCGGGTCTTCGCTGAGGGCTGGCGCGCTGGCCGCCGGTTGCGCCTCGCCGAGCAGGCTGCCGAGGCGCTCCTTGAGCTTGTCGACACCCCCTTCCACTGGCACGCCCTTGGCAGCCAGTTGGCGCTCTTCAGCCTGCAGATCGGTTTCCTTGGCCACCGCCACCAGCAGCTTTTTCAGGGGCGAGGTCGGGCCGGAAATCACCCGCAATACGTCGGCCGCCTGGGCCACGCTGGTGATGGGCACAAAGTCGATATCGGCCAGCAAGGCGTCCCACTGGCGCTGATAGTCCTGGAAATACAGGCGCCGCACATCGGCGGCAAGGCTGGCGACGTTCTGTTGATCCGCCGGTGCATGCCCCAATACCCATTGCTCTTCAGCCAGGGTGCCGGCCTGGTTCAGGCTGGTCAGCAAAAAACCCTGGCGATAGCCCTTGGCAGTAAAGAACCCACTCAATGGCTCGCCCAGCGGCTTGCCACTTTTGCGGCTGAATACCAGTGCGGCATCGCGGCCGGCAGCTTCGTTGATGCGAAAATCCGTCACGCCTTCGGGCAGCTTGTGGCGCTTGACCCGGTCGTATACACGCTGGGCCACCGGCAGTTGTTGCAACTGCCGACGCAAGTCATCGATCAGCCGTGGGTCGAGTCGCGCATTCGGTGGGTGACGATCGAACAACGCCTGCAAGTGCCCGGTCAGTGCCTGGCGCTGGTCGGCGGGCAGGTCGCGTGGCAGGTTGCGGTCCCAGTCCAGGGCGATCCAGGCCTTGATGAAGTCCGGGTCGTAATGCTCGCTGTCAGCCAGCATCAGGTAGGCCTTCAAGCCTTCGTAGAGGAAGTCGGAACTGCCGCCGCTGTGCAGTTGCTCTTCGATGCGCGTTACCAGCCGCGGGGCGAACACCGCGATCAGCAGCTTGCGATAGACACTGGCTGATTCGGCTTCGAGCATGTCGCCCTGATACAGGCCCAGGCCTTCGGACCAGCTTGGCGAATCGCCCGCCAGGTTCTTCACCGCGTTGAGCAGCGGCAACACGGCCAGCACCTCGCGCTGTGCCGGGCTCAGGGTCTGCACGGCCTGGCCCAGTGGCGCGACCTTGTGGTCGACCTGGGCGATATACGCCTGGTTCGCGCGATAACTCACCCACCACAGCGTACTGACCACCAACACCACCGCCACGGTGGCGGCCAGGACGCCACGGGCCAGCCATTTGCGACGGCGCTCGACCTTCGGGTTGACCCCCACCAGACCACGCTCGGCAAAGGCCACGGCGCTGAACAGCTTTTCGATGAAATAACTGCGCCCGGTGCCGCTCTGGCGCGCCAGGTGCTGGCGGTCGAGGTTCATGCTCTGGGCCATGGCGCCGATCAGGCGATCGATCGGGCTGCCTTCCTGGGTGCCGCTGGTGAAATAGACGCCGCGCAGCAGCACGCGCTCTTCAAACGCATTGGGCTTGAATACGCCTTCGAGGAAGCCTTGCAGGCAATCCTTCAGGGCACCGAACTGCTGCGGGAAGCCGTAGATCAGGTCGCGCCGCGCCGGGTCGCGCTCCTGTTGCAGGCGCTCCACCAAGCGCTCGTTGAGGCGCTGCTCCAGGCCGGCGAATTCGCTTTGCAAATGGGCCAACGGGCTGTCGCTGTGCTTGCCGTCGTCCAGGGCAAAGGTCATGCCCCACACCTGGGCGCGGTCTTCCTTGCTCAGGTTGTCGAAAAACTCCATGAAGCCCGGCACCAGGTCGAGCTTGGTCAGCATCAGGTAGATCGGGAAGCGCACGCCCAACTGGGTGTACAACTCCTGGATGCGCAGGCGGATCGCTGCTGCATGGGCGGCGCGCTCGGCGTCGCTGCCTAGCAGCAGGTCCGAAAGGCTGATGGCGATAAAGGCGCCGTCGATCGGGCGACGGGCGCGCTGCTTTTTCAGCAGGTCGAGAAAGCCCAGCCAGGCCGCTTTATCCACCGTGGAGTTGCTGTCCTGGGTGGTGTAGCGCCCGGCGGTGTCCAGCAGCACGGCTTGATCGGTAAACCACCAATCGCAATTGCGCGTACCGCCCACGCCCCGCACCGCGCCGGCACCCAACTGGGCGGCCAGGGGGAAATGCAGCCCGGAGTTGACCAGCGCGGTGGTCTTGCCCGAGCCCGGTGGGCCGATGATCACGTACCACGGCAACTCGTAGAGGTTGCGCCGCTCGTCACCGCCCAACTTGGCCTTTTTCAGCAACGCCAGGGCTTCGTCCATGCGCTGGCGCAGGGTGGCCAGTTCTTCTGCAGTGGCAACGCTGTTGGGGTCGACCGGGGTTTCGGCGGCCAGGCTGCGCATCACTTCGCCAGCCTGGCGCCGGGCCTGGATGATGCGAAACACGCGGTAGGCGATCCACACCGCGAAGACCAGGATGATCAGTGCCCAGCGCCGGCCTTCGGGGACCAGCACGTCGAGCAACGGCCCGACAAACCAGATGATCAGGCCCAGGGCAATCAGGCCCAGCACAGGGATCACCCAGCGAATCATGAAACTGAAAAACGCCTTCACTCGACGCCCTCCGCCAATACGGTGATTTCAACCCGACGATTGCGGGCACGGCCTTCGGCTGTGGCGTTGGTCGCCACCGGCTCGGTATCGCTGCGCCCCTCGGCGCTGAAACGCTCGCCCTGGCCGGTCTTGGCCGCGAGAATCTCCAGTACCGACTTGGCCCGCGCTTCGGACAAGGCCCAGTTGGACGGGAAACGCAGGGTGGCAATCGGGCGGTTATCGCTGTGCCCGGTCACGCGCACCTGGCCCTTGACCTTGCGGATGGCATCGGCGATGCGCAGCATCAGGGGCTGGTAGTCATCGACAATGCTCGAGCTAGCGGAAGCGAACAGCTCATCGCCACGGATCGTCACCACGGAGCGGTCAACGGCGTCTTCCACTGCGACCCGGCCTGCCTTGATGTCTTCCACCAGAAAGCCCGCCAGGCGCGGGCGCTCGATGATTTTCGGCTGCGCCACCGGGCGGTCGATGGCCTGCACCGGGATTTCCCCCAGGGCATGGATGTTCTTGAACACCGGCTCGGCATCCGACGCCAGCTTCAGGCGCAAGCCAAACAACAGCGCCAGCAACAACGCCAGGCCGATGGCGACTGCAATCCACGGCGGCATGAATTGCGCCAGGCGATCACGGGCCACGGTCACGCCGCGCCAATGGGGCGACAACTCGCGCTCATGCTCGCCACGGGCACTGCGAATCGCCGCCGCCGTGCGTTCGCGCAACGCTTCCAACTGGCTGCGCCCGTCGTTCATCACCCGGTAGCGGCCTTCGAAACCCAGGCACATGCACAGGTACAACAGCTCCAGCAGATACAGGCGCTCGCGCGGGCTTTGCAGGCAGTGATCCAACAACTGAAAGACCTTTTCGCCGCCCCAGGCTTCGTTGTGCACGGTAATCAACAAGCTCTGCTTGCCCCAATCACTGGCGCTGCCCCAGGGGGTGCTCAGCACCGCTTCATCGAGGGCGGTGCACAGCGCGTAGCGCGCCAGCAGTACCTCGTTACGGGCCACGCCGGCCGCCTCGGCGCGTTCTTCGAACTGGCGCAGGTAGGCCAGCAACTGCGCACGCAGGCTCGATGGCGCGGGATGGGCGATGGTGTTGCGCAGGCGTGTCAGCAACGCCAGCAACGGGCCGGCGGCGCTTTCCAGGGGGTTGAGGCCCTGGCTTTTGCCGGTGAGGATCGGCGCCGCCGGCATCGACAAAGGCGCCGGTTCTGCGCGTGCAGGCTCCGGCGCACGGCCACCCGGGCGCGGCATGAACTGGGTGCGGTCGTCATCATTGGGATGCATCGCGGATTATCCTCGGATCGCCCAGAAGGCCAGGTTCAAGCCCGGGAACTGCCCGGCGATATGGAAGGCAAAGCCGCCGGAGTGGATCAACTGCTGCCAGTGTTCGCTGCCGCGGTCCAGTTCGTAATAGGTGGAGCCCGCGTGATACGGGATCTGGCGTGGCGCCACCGGCAGCGGCAGCAGGCCGATGCCCGGCAGTTGCAGGTTGACCAGGTCGCGGATGTGTTCCACCGAGCCGACCTTGCTCTGCTGGCCGAAGCGCGCACGCAGGGTTTCGCCCGGCACATCGGCACGGACCACGAGGATGAAGCTGGCGCTGTCGATCAGGGTTTTATCCGCCAGCATTGCCACGTGCACGCCGTAGGCTTTCTCGACAATCGGGATAGGCGTGGCCTTGCTGTCGATCAGCATCGACAGCGCCTCGCGCAGGGCCTGCATCACCGGGGCGAAGCTCAGGGCCAGGTCGTCATGCTGATAGCGCGGGTATTCCTCAGGGCGCCGCCCTGAGGTGGAGAACGTCGAGAACTCGCCGGCCAGGCTTACCAGCTCACTGAAGAAACGCTCCGGGTGCAGCGGGCTCAACTGGCTCAGGTGCTGGATCAGCGGCTGGGCGCGGTTGACCAGTTGCAACAGCATGAAGTCGGCAATCTCTGAAGCGCCACCGGCGCCCGACGCCACCACGCGCCCAGCCAGGGCTTCGCCACGCTGGTGCAGCAGGCCCAGCAGTTCACTGCGAAACGCCGTCAGCGGTTTGCTCGCCGCCACATCGAGCACCGGCGGGATGTAGCTGTCATCCAGCACCAGGGCGCGGTCGGCGCGCTTTTCCTTGATGCGCACCAGGCCGATGGCGGCGTAGTCGCTGATGCCATCGGCGCCGGTGAGCAAGCGCAAGGCACGGGAACCGACGGCCACCGGTGCGCGGTTTTCGAAGGGTGCGTTGTCATCGCGCACCTCGCGCACCTGGCTCAGGTAACGCGCGGCGCCCAGGGGCTCGCCTTCATCTACCGTGTCGCGGGCGCCGGCACGCTTGAGGGGCAAGGCCAGGTACACCAGGCCGTCACGCAAGTTGTCGTCGATATTCAGCGGGCTCGGCGCCAGGTCATCCTGGGGAATATTGAACGGCGTGCCATCGGGCAACAGGCCACGGGCCGAGACAATCGCCAGCTTGCCCTGGGCCAGCAGGCCCTGGTCGATCAGCAGTTCGCAAAACCCCCAGGCGCCGGCCGACAGCGGACGGCTGCGGGCATCGATCAGGTTTTCCAGGTAACGGTCATGCTGCTGGAAGTGCTGCGTTCCGATGAACATGCCTTCCGACCAGACCACGCGATTGTTCCAGGACATGGGGGCTCCGATTGCTTCTTATTGGGCAGGACTGGATGGGGCAACGCTGAGGTGCGCACGTACGGCGCGCACATCAAGGCTGATCTGGTATTCGCTGGCCTGGCGGGGCGGCACGCTGAGTACCGTGCGCCATTGCGCACGGTCCAGTTCGCGATAGCCCACCAGCAGGCCGATCTGCCGAGTGGCCGGGTCGAGGTCGCGCTGCAGGCTCAATTGCTGGCCGGGCTGGATCACCACTTCATCCTGGTCCAGCAGGTCCAGGCCGAGGGTCGGCTGGGCGCGATCCGCCAGGGCGAAGTAATCGGCACGACTGAAGGTCGCGGCGTTTTTCAGTTCGAAAATCCGTACCCGCACCGGCGCTGGCTGGCCCGTGGTGCCGGGGTTGAGGCCGCTGATGGCATGGAAATGCAGCTCGACGCTGGCAGTGTCGATTTGTGCCTCTGGCGCGGGCGGCGCAGCATCCTTGGCACAGGCCGTCAGCAGCAACAGGCCGGCGGCCGCGAGTAAAAACCTGGAAATCATCCTGCGTCCTCAATGACGTATGTGGCTGTCCGTTGTTCCAGTTTCAGCGCCGCTGGCGTGCGCTGTGTGCTTCATAGGCCCGGCTGAATTCACGGCCGAACAGGTCCTGGAAATCCTCCTGGGCCTCACGGGAAATACTGTTGTAGAGCTCGGTGAACTGTTGCCAGTACTGGGCCTGGCGCGAACCGTTGAACAGGCTCGACAGCCCGCCAGGCTTGCCCATGCGCTCTTCCAGTTGAGCGGGTTCGAAGCGTGTCAGCAGATGTTTGATGGCCGCTTCGACACCGGCCATCACCGCCAGTTGGTGGGCCCGCAGGTCGTCGAAACTGTCGCGCACGGCCAGGTCCGGCGCCATAAACGCTTGGTTGCCGTGGCGAAGCAGCAGCAGTAACGCTTCGTCGGCATTCGGGGCGAATTTCAACGGATTGTTTTCCACCGGCTGGATCGTCGTCTGCTGCATGCGGAACTCGCCCTTGAGGCTGCTGCGCGCACGTAATACGTCGATCAGGCCTTCGACCATCAGCCGGTAGCTGCGGCCGATACTTTCCATCTGCGCCTCGGCCTGGGCCTTGTCCAGGCGCAGGTGATCAAGACCGGCACCGCGCAGGAAGGCTTGCAGCAAATCGGGCTGGGTGGCGTCTGCCAGCGGCAGCGGGCGCTCGACCACAGGAGGTTCAGGCGGCGCGATGGGCGGTGGCGTGCTGAGCGGCGGCGCGGGTGTTTCGCCAAGCAGGTCCCAGTCTTCCGGAATCACCGAGCCCGGGGTCGCCGGCTTCTCGGGCACAGGCACGTTAACAGCGACGGGCGGGCGAAAATCATGCTGCTCGGCCGGCACATGGTCAGGCTGGCTGGGCGGCGGCACCGCCGTTGGTGTGAGGAAATCGAACAGGTCCGGCAGCGTATCCATCGACGACGCGCCCTGGAACTGCGGCGCAATCACCGGGGTGCTTGGCAGCGGCGCGGCCACCCCCGCACCCTGGCGGCCCATGAGCGCTTCGAAACTGTTGGAGGCATCGGCGGCGAAAGGCTGGGAGCCTGTCACGTTCACCCCGCAATCAATCCGTGCCTGGATCTCGTAATCGCCGATCCGGATCAACTCACCATCTTGCAATGGCTCGCTGTTCCCCCGGCGCAAACGAATACCGGCATTAACCAATTCCACACCATTAGTACTGTTATCGGTTAGATAGTAACGGCCATCTTTGTATTGAATAACGCAATGTTGCGCGGAGACCAAACGCTCTGGATCAGGCAATATCCAGTCGTTTTCACTAGAGCGGCCAATAGCCATCACTCCATTATCCATGGACTTTTCCGGACATTGACCTGGGGTGATCTTGTGATAACTAGTGATAGTCAAACACAGTGACATCTTGCCTCCTTGCTGAACCTCACGCGCGGTCGGCCAAGGGAAATACTTTCCCAAGCGCGTCTCGACAAATCCTTTAAACAACCTTAGAAGCCTGCTTTTACCAGCATGATCGCTGATCTTAACCGGCAAATGTGACAAAAATCCTCAGGCAGCGCCTACTTTGACCCACGGGTTGCATAGGATGTTAAACACCGCACATCTGTCACACAGGGCGAATAGCTTACCTTGACAACGCATAACTACTACACCAAAAATGCACAACTTCTTGAAGATAAGTAGTGGCACATTGAAATCAATGTGCTGGCCTGACCAAGAAAACATGCCGATAAATTGCGCAACTAAACCGCGCAACTAACGCATGCACTGCCCGAGACTAAAGGGCCGATATGGAGATCGAATTTAGTGGATGTGCCGTTGCTGCTCACCGCTGTTTCCGCGACTTTGCCGTGTGGCGAAGACCTGGAATATGACGCGGACTTCCTGCACTTGGAACGTGCTGCCCAGGGTCAACCCGAGCGCAGCATGGGCGACGCTATTTTGCCCGCCGAGCCCCCAGACTGGCGCAGCATCCAGCAACAGAGCCTGGACTTGCTGCAGCGCAGCAAAGACCTGCGCATCACCCATTTTTTGCTGCAAAGCTCCCTCGCCCTGCAAGGCGTCGGCGGGCTGGCCAGCGCCCTCACCCTGATCAGCGAACTGCTCCAGCAGTACTGGGCCGACCTGCATCCGCGCCTGGATGCCGATGACGACAACGATCCCACCGTACGCATCAATGCCCTCGCCGGATTGACCTGCGACACGAACATCCGCCTGCTGCGCGAAAGCGTGCTTACGCGCTCGCGAGCGTTCGGCGCCGTGAGCCTGCGTGGTGCCCTGAATGCCAGCGGCCTGCAAAGTTTTCCCGGCGAGAGCCTCGGTGCCGAGCAACTGGCCGCCGCCTTCCTCGACAGCGACCCGGAGCCGTTGCAAGCCACCCACGCCGCCCTGGTCGAGGCCCGTGCGGCCTGTGAAAACATCGAAAAATACGTCAGCGAGCAAGTCGGTTCCGCCCAGGGCGTGGACCTCGGCGCGCTGAAACATCCGCTCAAGCAGGCCCTGCAGATTTTCAGCCAGTTCACTGCACAGAGCGACGACAGCCGTGAACCCGAGGTGGTCAGTGACGACAGCCACGCCTCGGTCGAACACGCTAGCGCCCCTGCAGCCCCCCGCAATGCTGGCGAGATCGCCAGCCGCGACGAGGTGCTGCGCGACCTGGACCGGATCCTTGCGTACTACACCCGGCACGAGCCTTCCAGCCCGCTGCCGGTACTGTTGAACCGGGCGAAAAACCTGGTGCACGCCGATTTTGCGGCCATCGTGCGCAATCTGATTCCCGACGGCATGTCCCAATTTGAAAACCTGCGTGGCCCGGACGGCGAGTAAGTCGCCAGGCTTTGCAGTAACAACACCGTCGCTCAAGCGACCAGGAGCAGCAACGTGGCGAAGCAAAGTTCTCAGAAATTCATCGCGCGCAACCGTGCGCCTCGAGTGCAGATCGAGTACGACGTCGAGCTTTACGGCGCCGAGAAAAAGGTCCAACTGCCCTTCGTGATGGGTGTGATGGCCGACCTCGCCGGCAAGCCCGCCGAGCCTCTGGCGCCGGTCGCGGACCGCAAGTTCCTTGAAGTGGACGTCGACAACTTCGACTCGCGGCTCAAGGCCATGCAGCCGCGGGTGGCATTCCACGTACCCAACGAGCTGACAGGCGAAGGCAACCTGAGCCTGGATATCACCTTCGAAAGCATGGACGACTTCAGCCCCGCCGCCGTGGCGCGCAAGGTCGACTCGCTGAACCAGTTGCTGGAAGCCCGTACCCAACTGGCCAACCTGCTGACCTACATGGACGGCAAGACCGGCGCAGAAGAAATCATCATGAAAGCGATCAAGGACCCGGCATTGCTGCAGGCCCTTGCGAGCGCGCCCAAACCTGCTGGGGACCAGTAATCATGACCGACACCGCCCGCGAAGGCGCCCAGAACCTGGGTACCACCCAAGAAGCCAGCGAGTTTGCAAACCTGCTGCTGCAAGAATTCAAGCCCAAGACCGAGCGTGCCCGCGAAGCCGTCGAGACCGCCGTGCGCACCTTGGCCGAGCAGGCCCTGGCGCAGACGGACCTGGTATCCAACGACGCGATCAAGTCGATCGAATCGATCATCGCCGCCATCGACGCCAAGCTCACCGCCCAGGTCAACCAGGTTATCCATCACCCGGATTTCCAGCAGCTGGAAAGCGCCTGGCGCGGCCTGCACTACCTGGTCAACAACACCGAGAGCGATGAGCAGCTGAAGATCCGCGTGCTCAATATCTCCAAGACTGACCTGCACAAGACCCTGAAGAAATTCAAGGGCACCGCGTGGGACCAGAGCCCGATCTTCAAGAAGATGTACGAGGAAGAATACGGCCAGTTCGGTGGCGAACCCTACGGTTGCCTGGTGGGCGATTACTACTTCGACCAGTCGCCTCCTGACGTGGAGTTGCTGGGCGAGCTGTCGAAAGTCTGCGCCGCCATGCACTCGCCGTTCATCGCTGCCGCATCGCCGACCGTGATGGGCATGGGCTCCTGGCAGGAACTGTCGAACCCACGTGACCTGACCAAGATCTTCACCACCCCGGAATACGCTGGCTGGCGTTCGCTGCGCGAATCGGAAGACTCGCGCTACATCGGCCTGACCATGCCGCGCTTCCTCGCGCGCCTGCCGTATGGTGCCAAGACCGACCCGGTGGAAGCCTTCGCCTTCGAAGAAAACACCGACGGCGCCGACAGCTCCAAGTACACCTGGGCCAACGCCGCGTACGCGATGGCGGTGAACATCAACCGCTCGTTCAAGCATTTCGGCTGGTGCTCGCGCATCCGTGGCGTGGAGTCCGGCGGTGAAGTGGAAAACTTGCCGGCTCACACCTTCCCCACCGATGACGGTGGCGTGGACATGAAGTGCCCGACCGAAATCGCCATCAGCGACCGCCGTGAAGCGGAGCTGGCGAAGAACGGTTTCATGCCGCTGCTGCACAAGAAAAACACCGACTTCGCCGCGTTCATCGGCGCCCAGTCGTTGCAGAAACCAGCCGAATACGACGACCCGGACGCCACCGCCAACGCCAACCTGGCTGCACGCCTGCCGTACCTGTTCGCCACCTGCCGTTTCGCCCACTACTTGAAGTGCATCGTGCGCGACAAGATCGGTTCCTTCAAAGAGAAGGACGAGATGCAACGCTGGTTGCAGGACTGGATCCTCAACTACGTCGACGGGGATCCTGCGCATTCCACCGAAACCACCAAGGCCCAGCACCCATTGGCTGCCGCCGAAGTGATCGTGGAAGACGTCGAGGGCAACCCGGGGTACTACAACTCCAAGTTCTACCTGCGCCCGCACTACCAGCTCGAAGGGCTGACCGTGTCGCTGCGCCTGGTATCGAAACTGCCTTCGGCAAAAAGCGCGTAAAAAATCGGGACTGGCTCGCTCCCTGTCGGAGCGAGCTTGCTCGCGAAAAACTTGAAGGCGCTGCGTTCATTCAGGATGCCCGCGTCACCGTTGACGACCTTCGCGAGCAAGCTCGCTCCTACAGGGGTCGGCGGCGTAAACAAATATCGTGGCTCAGACCACACAGGGAGAAAACATGGCTGTTGATATCTTCATCAAGATCGGCGACATCAAGGGCGAGTCCATGGACAAGGCCCACAAGGACGAAATCGACGTGCTGAACTGGAGCTGGGGCATGGCCCAGTCCGGCAACATGCACGTTGGCAGTGGCGGCGGCGCGGGCAAGGTGAATATCCAGGACCTGTCGTTGACCAAGTACGTCGACAAGGCTTCGCCTAACCTGATGATGCATTGCGCCAGCGGCAAGCACATCGACAAGGTCAAGCTGACCGTGCGCAAGGCCGGCGGCGAAAGCCAGGTCGAGTACATGATCATCAACCTTGAAGAAGTGCTGATCACGTCCCTGAGCACCGGCGGCTCGGGCAGCGATGATCGCCTGACCGAAAACGTCACCCTGAACTTTGCCCAGGTGATGGTCGACTACCAGCCGCAGAAAGCCGACGGCACCAAGGACGGCGGCCCGATCAAGTTCGGCTGGAATATCCGTTCCAACACCAAGCGTTGATACGAAGACCCCTGGCGCAACGCGCCGGGGGTTTTGGTGCTTGCTCGAATTTCGACCTTCCTCTTTTCGGTATCTGAGTCATGGCCAAACCTTCGTTTATCAATTTGTGGGCGAACTACCCCACAACATCAACACCCTGTGACGGTCCTTGGGACAACCAATGCGCCATCCGTATGAGCATCACGCTTAACGCCGAAAAAACCATCAAGGTAAACAAATCGACGTATAGCGAACCCAAATGCGCGCATGACCACGCCAGAGGCGCGGAGTCGCTGGCTAACTGGCTGTGGCGTCATCATCTCGGTCGCCCAACCATTCTTACGGGCAGCGCCGAGGACCGCCGTACGCTTTACCAAAAAACCGGAATTATTTTCTTCAAAGATTGTTTTGCCCGGATGGGCCAATCTCTGGACGCTCGTACCGGCGACCATATTGACCTATGGAATCGAGGTTCAGTAACAGGTGATTTCGCCGACCAGGCGCACCGGTCCCGGCAGGTCTGGTTTTGGGAGTTGAAATGATCAAACGCACCCTGCAATGCGTACTCTCAGTGAGCATGCTGTTGAGCCTGAATGCCTGTGCGGAGCAAGCTGAGCAAATCGACGCCACCCAATCAAACCCCGAGGTGGTGGTTGGAGGTCAACGACTGACCTTGGAGAATCATGCACAACGCTGTGCATTGCGAAAGCCCGACCAGAGCCTGTTGACCCTGGATATGCCTTGGCCTTGCCATCTCAGCGTCGACCGCAAGGACCAGCCAAGGGTCGAGACCTTTAACAATGCACAGATCATCATTGTGCAGCACTTTGCACCAGAACCTGCACCGAGCCAGGAGTGTCGCTCTCAGTATCAAGCCATCAGACATATTGAAGGTCGCTTGGAGGCGTCTATGGTTGCCAACGGAGGTCGTTGTCTGCTTGGGGCTATGGACCAGAAAAACTTCGTGGCACTCTTTACGTGGTAACCGAAATCGCCACCCGCGACCGCCTGCAACCGTCCCTGCTGGACCGGTTGACCGACGACGAGCCGAGCAACCCCAAGGAAAGCGCCGACAAGCGCGTGCTGTCCCTGACCCAGCTCAAAGCCTCGGTGCTGCGGGACCTGGCGTGGCTGCTCAATACCACCTCGCTGCTCAATGCCGATGCCACGCTGCACACCCCGGCCGGGACGTCAGTGATCAATTACGGCCTGCCGGCGCTGGCGGGCAACAGTGCGTCGAGCGTCGATATCAATGCTCTGGAAGCCCTGATCTACCAGGCAATTGCCACCTTTGAGCCGCGCATCCTGCGCCACACCCTGCGGGTCAAGGCGCGTGTGGCCCATGGCGAGATGAACCACAACGCCTTGAGCTTCGAGATCGAAGGCGACCTGTGGGCCCAGCCGGTGCCCTTGCGTCTGCTGCTGCAAACCGACCTGGACCTGGAGTCTGGCCATGTACGCGTGGTCAACGCCGACCAGCGGAGGCGCCCATGAACCCGCGCCTGCTGGAGCTGTACAACCAGGAGCTGCATCACGTGCGCGAGAGCGCCGCGGAGTTCGCCAAGGAATACCCGAAGATCGCCAGTCGGCTGACCCTGTCCGGCATGGACTGCGCCGACCCGTACGTCGAGCGCCTGCTCGAAGGCTTCGCGTATCTCACCGCCCGGGTGCAGCTCAAACTCGACGCCGAGTACCCGACCTTCACCCATAACCTGCTGGAAATCGCCTACCCGCACTACCTGGCGCCGACCCCATCGATGACCGTGGTGCAGTTGCAGGCCGACCCCGATGAAGGCTCCCTGACCAGCGGATTTCCATTGCCCCGCGATACCGTACTGCGCGCAGCCCTGGGCCGCGAAACCCAGACCTGCTGCGAGTACCGCACCGCCCACCCGGTGACGCTGTGGCCGTTGCAGGTCAGCCAGGCCGATTACTTTGGCAACCCGTCCGCCGTGCTCGGGCGCCTGGCCGCCAGTGAGCCCAAGGCCAAGGCCGGTTTGCGCCTGACCCTGCGCACCGGCGCCGAGCTGCCATTCAACAGCCTGGCCCTGGACAATCTACCGCTGTACCTGAGCGGCGCCGATGAGCAGCCGTTCCGCCTCTACGAGCAATTGCTGGGTAATGTGTGCGCGGTGTTTGCGCGCCAACCCGGCGGTGACTGGGTGGAGCGCCTGCCACAGGACGCGCTGCGTTCGCGCGGGTTCGACGACGCCGATGCGGCGATGCCCGTGGTATCGCGAGCCTTCCAGGGTTACCGCTTGCTGCAGGAATACTTCGCCCTGCCCCATCGCTACCTGTTCGTCGAATTCGCCGAACTGAGCCGCGCCGTACAACGCTGCGATGGCCAGGAACTGGAGCTGATCGTGCTGTTCGACCGCCACGATCCCAGCCTGGAAGGCAGTGTTGGCGCTGCGCAGTTCGTGCCCTTCTGCACCCCGGCGATCAACCTGTTCCCCAAACGGGTGGACCGGATTCACTTGTCCGAGCGGGTCAACGAACACCATGTGATTGCCGACCGCACCCGGCCCATGGACTTCGAGATCCACTCCCTCAGCGCCATCACCGGCCACGGCACCGGGCCGGAGCAACCCTTTTTGCCGTTCTACGCCGTGCGTGATCCGTCGCGCTACGGCCGCGACCAGAGTTACTACAGCGTGCGCCGCGAGCCGCGGGTGCTGTCCAGCGACCAGCGGCGCAATGGCCCGCGCTCCACGTATGTGGGCAGCGAGACCTTTGTCAGCCTGGTGGACAGCCAGCAAGCGCCCTACCGCCACGACCTGCGCCAATTGGGCGTGACCGCGTTGTGCACCAACCGCGATCTGCCACTGTTCATGAGCGTGGGCAACGGCAAGACCGACTTCACCCTGGCCGACAGTGCCCCGGTGCTGGCGGTGCGCTGCGTCGCCGGGCCCAGCCGCCCGCGCGCCAGCCACGCCCATGACGCCAAGGCCTGGCGCCTGATCAGCCAGTTGTCGCTCAACTACCTGTCCCTGAGCGAAGGCCAGGGTGCCGCGGCGTTGCGTGAACTGCTGCGCCTGTATGGCGACAGCAACGACGCCGCCCTGCAATTGCAGATCGAGGGCCTGCGCGAGGTCAGCAGCAAAGCGGTGACACGGCGCCTGCCGATGCCCGGCCCGATCGTGTTTGGCCGTGGCCTGGAAATCACCCTGGAATTTGATGAAAACGCGTTCCGCGGCACCGGTGTATTCCTGCTCGGTGCAGTGTTGGAACGATTCCTGGCGCGTTACGTGTCGATCAACAGTTTTACCGAGACGGTGATTCGTACCACCGAACGCGGCGAGATCATGCGATGGAAAGCCAAGCCCGGACGGCGTCCGACCCTGTGAGTACCCTGGATGCGATGCATCAGGAGCCCTGGGAATATGACTTCTTCCAGGCGCTGCGCCGTATCGAGTGCGAATCTCCCCAACTGCCGCGCCTGGGGCATTCCCTGCGCCTGGCCGATGACCCGTTGCGCCTCGGGCAACAGGCTGACTGCACCTTCGCCCCGGCCACCCTGGCGTCGGTGAACCCCGGCGGCGACGGCACGCCAGCGCGCCTGGAGCAGTTCTTTTTCGGCCTCGGCGGCCCCAATGGGCCGTTGCCGCTGCACATCACCGAATACGTGCGCGAACGCCAGCGCAACAACGCCGACAGCACCAGCAAGCGCTTCCTGGATGTATTCCACCACCGCCTGTTGACCCTGTTTTATCGGGCCTGGGCCGAAGCGCGGCCGACCGTCAGCCACGACCGCCCCGACGATGATTACTGGTCCGCACGCCTGGCGGCGCTCAGCGGCCGCGGTATGCCCAGCCTCCTCGACCAGGGCCTGATCCCCGATACCGCAAAACTGCACTACAGCGGCCACCTCTCGGCGCAAACCCGCTACCCGGACGGTTTGAAGGCAATTCTCAGCGAGTATTTCGGCTTGCCGGTGGAGATTGAAGAGTACGTCGGCCAATGGCTGGAGCTGCCCGAGCGCAGCCGGGTCAGCGTGAGTGCCAATCAATTGGGCGTGGATTTTTGCCTGGGCAGCCATGTGTGGGACCGCCAGCACAAATTCCGTATCCGCCTCGGGCCCCTGACGCTCGACGACTACATGGGCATGTTGCCCGGCAGCCAGCCGTTCAATGAGCTGGTGGCCTGGGTCACCGAATACCTGGGCCATGAACTGGACTGGGACCTGAACCTGATTCTTCAACAACCGCAAGTGCCGCCGTTGCAACTCAACGGGCAGTTCCGGTTGGGTTTCAACACCTGGCTCGGCCAACCCGGGCAAGACGCCAACGACCTAATCCTGGCCCGGCATTACGCCGATCAAGCCACCACCTCAAGGAATCCAGAGCATGGGTGAAATCAGTCGCGCCGCGCTGTTCGGCAAACTCAACAGCGTGGCCTACAAGGCCATCGAAGCCGCCACGGTGTTCTGCAAATTGCGCGGTAACCCCTACGTGGAACTGGCCCACTGGTTTCACCAGTTGCTGCAACTGCAGGACTCTGACCTGCATCGCATCATCCGCCAATTCAACATCGAGCCGGCACGGCTGGCCCGAGACCTCACCGAAGCCCTGGACCGCCTGCCCCGTGGCTCGACGTCGATCACCGACCTGTCGTCCCATGTGGAAGAAGCCGTGGAACGCGGCTGGGTATACGGCAGCCTGATGTTTGGCGAAAGCCAGGTGCGCACCGGCTACCTGGTGCTGGGCATTTTGAAGACGCCGAGCCTGCGGCATGCACTGCTGGGCTTGTCGTCCGAGTTCAACAAGATCAAGGCCGAGGCCCTGAGCGAGCGCTTTGATGAATATGTCGGTGATTCGCCGGAAAACGCCCTGAGCGCCAGCGATGGTTTCAATGCCGGTGCCGTGCCGGGCGAAGCCAGCGGCGCCATGGCCCCCAGTGCCATGGGCAAGCAGGAAGCCCTCAAGCGTTTCACCGTGGACCTGACCGAACAGGCGCGTAGCGGCAAGCTCGACCCGATCGTGGGGCGTGACGAAGAGATCCGCCAACTGGTGGACATCCTGATGCGTCGGCGCCAGAACAACCCGATCCTCACCGGTGAAGCCGGGGTGGGCAAGACCGCCGTGGTCGAAGGCTTTGCCCTGCGCATCGTTGCCGGCGACGTGCCGCCAGCGCTCAAGGACGTGGAGCTGCGCAGCCTGGATGTGGGCCTGCTGCAAGCCGGCGCCAGCATGAAAGGCGAATTCGAACAGCGCCTGCGCCAGGTCATCGAAGACGTCCAGGCGTCGCCAAAACCGATCATCCTGTTTATCGACGAAGCCCACACCCTGGTAGGTGCCGGGGGCGCCGCCGGCACCGGTGATGCGGCCAACCTGCTCAAGCCGGCCCTGGCCCGTGGCACCTTGCGCACCGTGGCCGCCACCACCTGGGCCGAGTACAAGAAGCATATCGAGAAAGACCCGGCGCTGACCCGCCGCTTCCAGGTGGTGCAAGTGGCCGAGCCGTCGGAGGACAAGGCGCTGCTGATGATGCGCGGCGTGGCCTCGACCATGGAAAAGCACCACCAGGTGCAGATCCTCGATGAAGCCCTGGAAGCCTCGGTCAAACTGTCCCACCGCTATATCCCGGCGCGCCAGTTGCCGGATAAATCCGTGAGCCTGCTGGACACCGCTTGCGCCCGCGTCGCCATCAGCCTGCACGCGGTGCCGGCAGAAGTGGATGACAGCCGTCGCCGCATCGAAGCCCTGGAAACCGAGCTGCAAATCATCGCCCGCGAGCATGCCATCGGCATCGCCATTGGCGCACGCCAGAGCAACAGCGAAGCCTTGTTGAGTGCCGAACGCGAGCGCCTGGCTAGCCTGGAAAGCCGCTGGGCCGAAGAAAAAACCCTGGTGGACGAGTTGCTCGCTACCCGCGCGACCCTGCGCGAGAAAGCCGGCGTTGTCGACAGCGGCAACGACGAGTTGCGCGCAAAACTGGTGGACCTGCAACAGCGCCTCAGTGCCCTGCAGGGTGAAACCCCGTTGATTCTGCCGACCGTGGATTACCAGGCCGTAGCCTCGGTGGTCGCCGACTGGACCGGAATCCCGGTAGGCCGCATGGCCCGCAACGAACTGGAGACGGTGCTCAACCTCGACCAGCACCTGAAAAAACGCATCATCGGCCAGGACCACGCCTTGCAGATGATCGCCAAGCGCATCCAGACCTCCCGCGCCGGCCTCGACAACCCAAGCAAGCCGATTGGCGTGTTCATGCTGGCCGGCACCTCGGGCGTGGGCAAGACCGAAACCGCCCTGGCCCTGGCCGAAGCCATGTACGGCGGCGAGCAGAACGTGATCACCATCAACATGAGCGAGTTCCAGGAAGCCCATACCGTGTCCACCCTCAAGGGCGCGCCACCGGGCTATATCGGCTATGGCGAAGGCGGCGTGCTGACCGAAGCCGTGCGGCGCAAACCCTACAGCGTGGTGCTGCTGGATGAGGTGGAAAAAGCCCACCCGGACGTGCATGAGATTTTCTTCCAGGTGTTCGACAAGGGCGTGATGGAGGACGGCGAAGGCCGGGTGATCGACTTCAAGAACACCTTGATCCTGCTCACCACCAACGCCGGCACCGAGCTGATTTCCCACGTCTGCAAAGACCCGGCAAACGTGCCCGACCCGGAAGACATCGCCAAGGCCCTGCGCCAGCCGCTGCTGGAGATCTTCCCACCCGCCCTGCTCGGGCGCCTGGTGACGATTCCGTATTACCCGCTCAGCGATGTGATGCTCAAGGCGATTACCCGCCTGCAACTGGACCGCATCAAGAAGCGCGTGGAGAACACCCACAAAGTCGCGTTCGATTACGACGACACGGTGATCGACCTGATTGTCTCGCGCTGCACCGAAACCGAAAGTGGCGGGCGGATGATCGACACCATCCTCACCAACAGCCTGCTGCCGGACATGAGCCGCGAGTTCCTCACGCGCATGCTCGAAGGCAAGGCGCTGGCGGGGGTGCGGATCGGCAGCCGGGATAACGAATTGCACTACGACTTCAGCGACGCCGAATAACCTGACGAAGTGCTATCCAAATGTGGGAGCGGGCTTGCTCGCGAATGCGGTGAGTCAGTCACCGGATGTATCAACTGATACACCGCATTCGCGAGCAAGCCCGCTCCCACATTGGATTCGGTTTCTTCAGTTATTAAGACACTTACGGGACAACCCATGCTTTTCAACCAAGCCTCACGCCTGGCCAAGATCACCAGCCCCCTGGGGCCGGATGTGCTGCTGCTCAATGAAATGGGCGGCGGCGAAGAGCTGGGGCGGCTGTTCAGCTACGAGCTGCAACTGAACTCGTTGGACGCCAACATCGACCTCAACCAGTTGCTGGGCAAGCCGATGAGCGTCGGTCTGCAACTGGCGGACGGTGGCGAGCGGTATTTCCATGGGATCGTCGCGCGCTGCAGCCAGAACATCGACCAAGGCCAGTTCGCCAGTTACCAGGTGACGCTGCGCCCGTGGCTGTGGCTGCTGAGCCGTACCTCCGACTGCCGGATTTTCCAGAACCTGAGCATCCCGCAGATCATCAAGCAGGTGTTTCGCGACCTCGGGTTTTCCGACTTCGAAGACGCCCTGAGCCGGCCGTATCGCGAGTGGGAATACTGCGTGCAGTACCGCGAGACCAGCTTCGACTTCGTCAGCCGCCTGATGGAACAGGAAGGCATCTACTACTTCTTCCGTCACGAGCAGGATCGCCATGTGCTGGTGCTGGCCGATGCCTATGGCGCCCACACCACGGTGCCCGGCTACACCTCGGTGCCCTACTACCCCAAGGACGAGCAGCAGCGCGAACGCGACCATATGCACAACTGGCACCTGGCGCAGCAAGTCCAGCCGGGTTCCCTTGAGCTCAACGACTACGACTTCCAGCGCCCCAGCGCCAGCATCGACGTGCGCTCGGCCATGCCGCGCCCGCACACCGCCGGTGATTATCCGCTGTACGACTACCCCGGCACCTACGTCAAAAGCGAAGACGGCGAACACTACGCACGTACCCGCATCGAAGCCCTGCAAACCCTGCACGAACAAGTGGAGTTCAGCGGCAATGCACGGGGCCTGGGCTCTGGTCATCTGTTCAGTCTCACCGGCTTCAGCCGCCGCGACCAGAACCGCGAATACCTGATTCTTGCCGCGCGCTACTACATCACCCAAGAACGCCTGGAATCCGGCGGCGGCGCGGCGTCGGCGCAGTTCGACAGCAGCCTGACCTGCATCGACGCACAACAGAGCTTCCGCCCACTGGCCAACACCCATCGCCCTGTCGTCAAAGGCCCGCAGACCGCGCTGGTGGTCGGGCCCAAGGGCGAGGAAATCTGGACCGACCAGTATGGTCGGGTGAAGGTGCATTTCTATTGGGACCGCCACGACCAATCCAACGAAAACAGCTCGTGCTGGATTCGCGTGTCGCAATCCTGGGCCGGGAAAAACTGGGGCTCGATGCAGATCCCACGCATCGGCCAGGAAGTGATTGTCAGCTTCCTCGAAGGCGACCCGGACCGCCCGATCATTACCGGCCGGGTCTACAACGCCGAACAGACGGTGCCCTACGACCTGCCGGAAAACGCCACCCAAAGCGGGATGAAAAGCCGCTCCAGCAAGGGCGGCAGCCCGGCGAACTTCAATGAAATCCGCATGGAGGACAAGAAGGGCCTGGAGCAGTTGTACATCCATGCCGAGCGCAATCAGGACATTGTGGTGGAGGTGGATGAAAGCCACTCGGTGGGGCATGACCGCAACAAGAGCATCGGGCACAACGAGACGGTGACCATTGGCAACAACCGCCTGCGCATCGTCAAGCAGGAAGACGTGCTCTCGGTGGGCCAGAAGAAGACCGACAGCATCAGCCAGAGTTATGTCATCGAGGTCGGCGAAAACCTGCGCCTGGTGTGTGGGCAAAGCATCCTCGAGCTGAACGCCAGCGGGCAAATCAACCTCACTGGCGTGCAAATCAGCTTCTATGCCAGCGGCGACGCCGAGTTCAACACCGGCGGCGTGCTGCACCTCAACAACGGCGGCGGGCCTGGCGCCACACCGGATGGCCAGGGCATAAAAACCAGCATCGACGCCAACATCAAAGCCGCGTTCCCCACGCCCAAAAGCTCCTGACGAGACCTGTTTGCCATGACGTATCGCATCAACGAATTCCAGTTCCAACTGCCCGCCGGCGAGCTGCAGGACGCAACGATCAATATCCTCAAGTTCCCGGAGCTGGGGACTTCACTGATCGTCAGCCGCAGCTTGCTGGCGCAAGGCGAAACCTTGCACAGCAACTTCGACGACCAGCTCAAGCGCCTGGAAAAACAGGTGCAGGACTTGCGCTGCCTGCCCAGCGTGCCCGTGCGCCTGGGTGCTGCCCAGGAGGTTGAAGGGATCGAGTTGCGCAGCCAGTTCAGCAAGGGCAATGACAAGGTGTTCCAGTATCAACTCGCCCTGGTGTTGCCGGGTACGCGCAAGATGCTCGCCTTGAGCTATGTGAAAGCCGACAAGCTCGGCGATGCCGAAGCGGCGCACTGGGCGACTATCAAAAATTCGCTGTCGTTCGACGTGCCTGCGTGATGGGCATCTTGCATGTCTGACGCGTTATGGGCCGCACGCCTGGGCGATGCGATGGAACACACCTCGATGATGGCCGACATTCTCGGCGGCGTGCTGGAGGTGGCGGCGAACATCGCGATTACCGCACTGGCCACGGCGGCGGTGGTGGCCGCCACCGGGATCACCGTTGTCACGGGCGGGTTGGGGTGCTTCCTGCTGGGCGCGGTGGTCGGCGTGGTGGTGGGCCTTGCGATGAGCAAGAGCGGGGCCGACAAGGGCCTGAGCAATCTATGCGAGGGCATCGGCAACGCGCTGTTCCCACCGACGGTGCAGGCTAACATCCTCACCGGCTCCTTCGACACGCTCACCAATAACATCCCCGCCGCCCGCGCGGCCGGGGCGGTTGTTTCACATGTGGCACCGGCCGGTACCGAGCTGGAAATGCCGGCACCTGAAGAAGAAGCCAGCTACCTGGACATGGCCGGCGAGTTCTTCTCACAGATGTGGCGCCCCACCGTGGCTTCGCCTGCGCCAGGCACGGAGACCAAGCTGGAAGACCTGGTGCTTTGCATGAAGCACCCACCGATGCCGCCGCAGTTCATGGCCGAAGGCTCGGACAAGGTGACCATCAACGGCCAGCCCGCCGTGCGCAGCGGCGACCGCAGCACCTGCGATGCGAAGGTGGTGTCCTCCGGGCTGATCTCCTCCAACGTCACTATTGGCGGCGGTTCGGTGGTGGTACGCGAGATTCGCAGCGGCAAGACCCCGGGGGTCGGGCTGGCAGTGACGGTGCTGCTGATGCTCAAAGGTGGCAAGGGCAAGTTTTTCAGCAAACTACCTTGCATGCTGGCGGGCGGTGCCGCGTCGATGGCCGTCAGCAGCGCCATGGGCGCAGCGGCCAACGCGGCCATGGGTTCCTCGAACCCGGTGCATGCGGCTACCGGCGCCAAGGTGCTGGGCGATGACCAGGAACTGGATTTCGTCCTGCCCGGCCTGTTGCCGATCGATTGGCAGCGCTTCTACAACAGTCGCGACGAACGCCGTGGCAGCCTGTTTGGCACGGGCTGGAGTGTGCCGTATGAAGTGTGCGTCGAAATCCAGCCCCATCCCGAAGGCGGCGACACCCTGGTCTATACCGACGAACAGGGCCGGCCCATCGATATGGGCGCCATCCCCTTGGGCGGCGCAGTGTTCAGTGCCGGTGAAGGGCTTGCTGTACGGCGCCACCGCGATGGGCCGTTACTGATTGAAAGCGACGACGGTGTGTATCGCCTGTTCGAGCCCACCCCGGCAAACCCGTCGCGGCTGCGCCTCAGCCAACTGGGTGACCGCAACGACAACCGTATCTACCTTGATTATGACGACGCAGGACGCCTGGTGCGGCTGCGCGACACGTTTGATCTGGTGCAGGTCGAACTGATCCGCGACCCGCTGCACGTGGCCCGCCTCGAGCGCGTGTACCCCGATCAACGCCGCGAAGTACTCGCCAGCTACGGCTACGACGCCATGGGCAACCTGGCCGAGGTACGCGATGCCAGCGGCCAGGTGCAACGGCGTTTTGCCTACGACACCGGGCAGCGCATGGTGGAACACCAGTTGCCCAGCGGCTTGCACTGCTTTTATGAGTGGGCCCTGATCGATAGCCTGGAATGGCGCGTGGTCAAGCATTGGACCAATGAAGGCGATGCCTACCGGTTCGACTATGACTTGCAGGCCGGCACCACACGCATTACCGACAGCTTGCAGCGTGTCAGCACGCGGCACTGGAACAGCCAGCACCAGGTCACCCGCTACAGCGACAACCTCGGCCAGACCTGGCTGTTCGAATGGAACGACGAGCGCCAATTGCTCAACGCCACCGACCCACAGGGTGGCCGCTATGAATACAGCTACGACGAGGCCGGCAACCTCATCGGCGAAACCGACCCCCTGGGGCGCAGCGACTCGACGTTGTGGCTGGAACACTGGGCCCTGCCGTTGGTGCAAACCGACGCCGCCGGCAACAGTTGGCGCTACCGCTATGATCAACGCGGCAACTGCACCGTCGCCATCGACCCGCTGGGCCACGTCACCCGCTATCGCTATGACGCCCACGGCCAGGTCGTCGAGATCATCGATGCCACGGGCAAAAGCAAAAAACTGCGCTGGAACCCGTTCGGGCAACTGCTCGAGCACATTGACTGCTCGGGGTACCCGACCCGGTTCAGCTACAACGAGCAGGGCTTTTTGCAAGTCATCACCGACGCCCTCGGCGAACGTACCCAATTCCACTACGACGCCCAAGGCCGCTTGCTCAGCAGCCAGTTACCCGACGGCCGTAGCGAGCAGTACCAGCGAGATATCAGCGGCCAACTGACGGCCTACACCGACCCGGCCGGCCACACCACGCGCTATCAACACAACCGCCGCGGCCAGGTGCGCCAACGCACCGATGCCCATGGCCGGCAGGTGCAGTTCGGCTATGACAGCTTTGGTCGGCTGCAAGCGCTGATCAACGAGAACGGAGAACGTTATCGGTTTGCCTGGGATGACGGGGATCGGTTGACGGAACAGCAAGACCTGGACGGCAGCG